>CAZKGL010000003.1:0-1592 GCA_964552565.1 uncultured Gammaproteobacteria bacterium | reverse complement strand
ATCGCGACGCACGGAGGACGCAAAGGAAAATCCGACACCGCTCTCAAGACCGCCGAGGCCGGCTATCTGACCCGCCGCCTCGTCGACGCGGTCCAGGATCTCGTGATCCGCGAGATCGATTGCGGCGCCGTGCGCCACCACTTCATCACGCGCGAGGACAGCGAAAAGATCGGCGAGAAATTCGAGACCCGCATCTTCGGCCGTGCGCTGGCGGATGATCTCAAAATCGATGGAAAGACCGTCGCGAAGCGCAACGACGAGATTGATGTGGAATTGATCGACCTCCTCAACGATCACAAAATCGAGGGCGTGGCCCTGCGCTCGGTCATGACGTGCCGCAGCAAGGGCGGCATCTGCATCCGCTGCTACGGCCGGGACCTGGGCAACAACCGCACCGTTCAGATCGGCACGCCGGTCGGCATCATCGCCGCGCAGTCGATCGGCGAACCGGGAACCCAGCTCACCATGCGCACTTTCCACATGGGCGGCGTCGCCGAAGGCGCGGACATTACCCAGGGACTCACGCGCGTCGAGGAATTGTTCGAGGCGCGGAACCCCCGTACCTGCGCGCAGCTCTCCGACATCGCCGGTCTTGTGAAGGTCAGCCACCAAGGCGGCAAGACCACCGTCACGGTGACGGAGCAGGAGCCGGGCGACGACACGTACCACTTGCCGCCGGGCTACCAGGTGGGTGTCGCGGTGGGGGAGAAGGTCGAGGAGCGCACCATCATCGCGCGGTCGCTGTACGACAAGTCGGTTCTGCGTTCCGCGTACGCCGGAACCGTGAAGGAAATCGGGGACGGCAAAATCAAAGTCAATCACGCGACGCCGCAGGAGCGCGTCTACACGTTCGCGGTCCGGGAGTCGCTCCTCGTGAAGACCGGTTCTGAGGTCTCGGTCGGCGATCCGCTGAACGTCGGGCACTTCAATCTCCAGGATCTTCTCGAGAAGAAGGGGGTGTACGCGGTCCAGGACTACATTATCCGCGAGGTCCAGCACATCTACGCGTCGCAGGGACAGACGATCAACGACAAGCACCTCGAAATCATCGTCCGCAAAATGTTCAGCAAGGTCCGCATCACGGATCCCGGTTCCACGAAGTTCCTCCCGGGCGAGGTCGTTGACCGCAGCGAGGTCGACTACGAGAACGACCATCTGCAGCAGAAGAACAAGGGCGCCAAGACCGCGACCGTCGAGCAATTGCTGCTGGGGATCACGCGCGTGGCGCTCGCGACCGACAGCTGGCTCTCCGGCGCGTCGTTCCAGGAGACGATCCGCGTCCTTGTCGACGCCGCCACCACCCGCAAGATCGACATGCTCGCGGGCCTGAAGGAGAACGTCATCATCGGCCGCCTGATCCCGACGGGCGAAGTCTTCCGCCAGCGCTTCATCTCCGAGGGAGGCAGTATGACCGAGTAACGGTTTCTGGTTTCTGGTTGGCTGGTTTCTGGATGAAAATTCGCGCTTGCGTGCACACAAATAACCAGAAACCATCGCCGCAATCTTCCCCTTTACCACCCACCGTCACTCCTGTACGATCGCGCAACCATGTCCACCATCAATCACCCTTCGACTACGCTCAGGGTGACACC
>CAZKGL010000002.1:64602-119999 GCA_964552565.1 uncultured Gammaproteobacteria bacterium | reverse complement strand
TCGGCCGTTTGGAGCGGACCGTCACGCGGCTCCGCCTCAAGATCGACCACTAAACGAAAAGAGCCCCTGCCGGGGCTCTTTTCGTTTACACCCAACTGACCAATACCGCGCTCTGGACGAGCAGCGCAACCAACCAGTAGCTCATGACGATGCCGTAGAGTTTCCACGAGCGCCCCTCCCAGAGCACCATGCCGACGCCGACGGTCGCAATAAATCCGAGCCACATCCAGAACGCGCCCTGCAAGCCCTCTTTGACTGACTCGGCCTGCGCGAAGTCGAGGACGTGCGAAAAGACGTAGGCCATCACCAAGGCGGCGGCAAACGCGATGGCGTAGCTCTTCCCCATCCCCTTTTTCTTCGCCTCCTCAATCTTCGACGGGTCCATGCGCATCTCCTTCATCCACGCACGGCCAAGCCCGGTCGCGGGCGAGAACCAGAGCATGCCGAGCACCATATTCGCGATACCTGCAACGAGCACGGCCCACATATTAATGTCGACGGTTGGCATAAGAAAATGATTCGTTCGTTACTTTGGAGTATAGCGAAGCATGCGCGCATGTCCAGATACAAAAAATCCCCGGCAGAAGCCGAGGACTTTTTGGAGCGGTAGACCGGGATCGAACCGGCGACCTTCTCCTTGGCAAGGAGACGTTCTACCACTGAACTACTACCGCGTGGGTAGCCGCTCATTTGCGCGGAAAAGATATCACGGGCACGGTGAAGCGTCAATGCGGTATACTCCCGCTATGCTCCGACACCTCCCCTCCCTCCTGACCGCCCTTGGCCTGTGCCTCATGGCATTTTGGCTCGGCTTTTTTGCGTTTTTGCCGCCGGTTGTGGCGCCGACCGATACCGCGTACCTTCCCGAAAGCGAGCAGAGGGAAGCGCCCGACCGTATCGCAACCCTCACCGTCGTCGGCGACATCATGCTTGCGCGCGACGTCGAGACCGCGATCGCCGCGCAGGGCATCGACTGGCCGTATGAAGAAGTGAAGGACCTCTGGGCCGACTCGGATCTCGTGGTCGGCAACTTCGAGAGCACCATCAGAGATGCATACCGGTATGAAGGCGAGGTGCTCGCGTTTGACGTCATCCCTGCATACGTCCAAGGCCTTGTAAACGCCGGATTTACGCACCTGTCGCTTGCGAACAACCACGGCGACGACTTCGGAAGCGCAGTGACGGATTCGACCCGTGGCGTCATTGCTGACCTCGGCATCACGCCGTTCGGCGATCCGCTCGAAAGCGAGCTCCACATCGCCCACGCGGACGCCGGCGGCACGTCGTTTGCGTTCGTCGGCTTCCACGCGTTCATCGAAGACCCTGACGTCGTCGCATCGGCGATCGCCCGTGAGGACGAACAAGGGTACTTCGTCATCGTCATGCCGCATTGGGGCAATGAATATCAGACGACGCCGTCCATCGCACAGGTTGAGGCCGCGCAGATGTTCATCGACGCGGGGGCGGATCTCATTATCGGCGCGCATCCGCACGTCATCCAGCCCATCGAGGTCGTGGACGGCGTGCCGGTCGCGTATTCGCTGGGCAACTTCGTGTTTGACCAAGACTGGTCCGTGCCAACGCAGCAAGGACTCCTCCTCACCGTCACGGTCACGGATGCCGCCATTACCGTCATGCCGACCGCAATCCATGTGGACCGCCAGGCCACGCCAGGCGACTTCCCCGTCCAAGCCGCGCTCACCGTTATTCGCTGAGCAACGCAAAGTGACGGAGCGCCGCCTCGAGGATCGACCGTTTCGCGCTCCAACTCTTTTCGATCATCTCTTCCGGCGTCCCCCACCACACGCGGGAGAACTCCTTGTTGTGCGTCTCGAGATCGAAGACGACATCCGGATGCGTCTTCGCAAGGAATACCGTCTGCTCCTGGCCGTCATACGCACCAGGATCTTTCAATTGCGCGCGATACTCTTCCGGCCAATCATAACGGAACGTCCCAGGGACTTCACCGACAAGGTCGAACTGGTCCGGAGTCAAACCGACCTCTTCCCAGAGCTCCCGGACCGCCGCCTCCCGAGCCGTCTCGCCCGGATCGATGCCGCCCTGCACGGTTTGCACCTGGCGGACCGGCTCAAGCCGCTCACAGAGCAAAACCCGGCCATTTCCGTCAGTGATGAGCACCGCGGCGTTCGGCCTGTACTTCTTCTGCATACCGCCGTATTGTAGCAGATACCTATGCAAATCCGCTTTTCGTACGTGCTCCTCTTGGCCGCGTTTGCGCTTGCCGGCGCATTCGACGTGCTCTTTTACGACCATGCCCCGACGGGTATCAACGTGCTCCTCGCCGATCTCCTCTTTCTCGGCGTAAGTCTCGCGCTCGCAAAGACGCAGAATCTCCGCGTCCCGTTTGCCGCGAAGGTCGCGGGCGGTTTTGCCCTCGCCTTCTCGGCGACGTTCGCCATCTGGACCTCGCCGTGGAGCCTCGGCTTCGACTACGTCGGCCTTATCGTCGCAAACATCCTCTTCGCGGTCTTCCTGCTCGGTGAAGCGGCGCACTACCGGCATCCGGTCGAGGTGCTCATGCACCTTGTGGTGACGCCGGTCATCCACGCCATCGACGCCCTGCCGTTTACGCGGACGCTCATGCCGCAGGGGCTCTCGCCGAAAGACCGGTCCATCGTCAAAGCGGTCCTTATCGCCATCCCGATCCTCCTCGTGTTTCTTGCAATCTTTGCGGGCGCCGACGCGGTGTTCCGCAACGTCATCGACGGGGCCATCGACTGGATAGAAAGCTGGATGGACATCGAGACGCTCGTCAGCCACGGGTTCTTCCTCGGCTTCTTCGTCGTCCTCTTCGGCCTGTTCTTTGCCGCGGCATTCTGGAAGCGCCGGACGCCCAGGGCCGTGGAGCACGCATCCCTGTCCCGAGCCGTTCTTGAAAGCAAAATCATCCTCGGCAGCGTCGCGGTGCTCTTTGCGCTCTTCCTCATCATTTCCGGCTCGACGCTGTTTGGCTTCGGGTCATTCGCCGATCTCGGCATGACGTATTCCGAGTACGCGCGTCAGGGGTTCGGCCAGCTCTCCGCGGCCGCGGCGCTCGTCATCGGGCTCATCATGACGCTGCGCGTCCTCCACGGCGAAACGGTCGACAAGCGGCTCACCGGCCTCCAGGCGATCCTCCTCACCGAGGCTGGCCTTGTGCTCATCTCCGCATTCATCCGCCTCGGCCTGTACATCACCGCGTACGGCTACACCCCGGCGCGCCTGTTCGGCCTGTGGTTCTTCGCGCTCGTCGGCGTCTTCCTCCTCATGACGCTCGGCAATATCATCATGCGCAAACCGCAGCACGCACTCGTGACGCAGATGCTCATCGTCACGGGCGTCGCCATCCTGCTGTTTACCGTCTCCGCCCCGGATGCGCGGTCGGTGCGCCTCAACGCCTCATGGGCGCAAGAGCATAACGAGAAGTTCCCGCTCGAGGACGCGCGCCATCTCTCTGCCGAAGCAGCTCCCGCGCTCCTTGATGTCACAGGGCTAGAATTTTCGGATTTCGAGGAAGACGAGGGCTGGCAGACGTGGAACTTCTCCCGCGTGCGCGCAAAAGAAATAGGAAAACGTAACTAAGCGAACTGACGCACGGAGTCGTTCACAATGGCGAGGAAGTTGCGCGTCGTGTCTTCGATGGGGCCGTTGCCGTCGATGACGATGTGCGCGTCGTACTGCGCGTCGCGGCCGTACTGTTCGAACGTCGGGACGACGACTTCGTAGAAATACGCCGCGTCAAACGGGATGCCGCGCCCCAGGCGGCGGGCGATCTGCACTTCGGTCGTCACGTCGAGGAACAGGCGGAGGTCGAACAGCGGACGGGCGCGCGGGTCGTGGAACAACAAGTAGCCTTCGACGAGGATGACTTGCTTCGGTTCGACGCGCTTCGTGCCAACGGCGCGGTCGGCGTGCATCGAGTACTCCGGCACCTCGACCGGATAGCCAGCGCGCAACTGCGTGAGCGCCGTGATGAACTGATCAAACTTCAGGTTGCTCGGAAGCTCGCGGTTCAGCCAATGCTTGTAGCGCGGAAACTCGGTCGCGTCTTTAAAAAAATCGTCGAGGCGGAAATGCCCGACGTCGCCGCGGTCCGCGGCGATTGCTGCGCACAGCGTGGACTTGCCTGCGCCGCTGGGGCCGGCGAGGCCGATAAGGAGGGGGCGGCAGATAGCCATAACGACGCCATCATTGTACCAAACGGAAAACGACGGTTATGCACCGTCGTTTTCTGGTACCGAGGGTGGGAATTGAACCCACACGGCCTTGCGGCCCGGGAATTTTAAGTCCCCTGCGTCTGCCATTCCGCCACCTCGGCGTGGCACTGAGTGTAGAAAAATCTTTCAAAAAGGGCAACGGCGCCGGCGAGATCGCTCGCCAGCGCCGTGACGGCCAACCGTCCTCCCTACGTTCCCAAGTCGTCGAAGATGGCGCGGCGACGCGCCGCCACCGACTTGCCGTGTTCCTCGAGGAGCACGTCGAGCGGCAGGTCCGCAGGAATCGCCTGCGTCCGCTGCATCTCGACGTCGTACTCCCGGAACATGCGCTGAAGCCCCTCGTGGTCCTGATTGGCCGCCGCGTACGCACTCGAGATGGCACGGCAGAGGAAGGGCCGGACGAGGAGGTCGATCTCCGCCTTGCGTTCGGGGCCGGCCCACCGGTCGACGGCCGTGTCGTCCTCGAGGAAGCGGGAGACGCCGTACATGGCGTACCACCACTTGATGCGCCGCCACCACTCGTGTGGCTTGGTGAACAGGAGCGCGATCTCCGGGAGGGAGACCGAGAACGGCCGGCGGGGGCGTTGGACGAACCAGGTGAACGGCTGCCATTCCGGCTTCCCGTCCACGTCGATGAGCGCGGTGGCCATGCCGACCACCGACCCCTCCCGAGGCAGCACCTCGGCAGCGTCGCCGCGCAGCGTGCAGAGCTTCTGGAGAGCGAACTCGATCTGCTCACGACGGTCGCCGAGGAGCTTCGCGATCGCCTTCCGGTCCTTGCGCGGGCCGATGGTCATCATCCAGTCCGCGTGACGTACCGCCTCCCGGGCGTCGATGCCGATGCAGCGAAACTGCAGCGCCATCACCTGCGTACGGCCATTGCCGAGGTCGAAGAACATCGGCACGGGGTCGATCCGCTCCGGGTGGAACTCGGCGGTCCCCTTCGGGTCGAAGTGGGCGGTCGCGGTCCAGAGCTTCATCGAACGCGGGGTCCGGCCGGTCGGCCGGTTCGGATCACGCCGCACGGGAACGGCGCGGACGGTGACTTCGTGCGTCGAGGGGGCGGAGGGATCGCCTCCTCCCCGTCCGTTCAGGTTGATTGGCATGCACACTCCAGGGGTTGGCATGCGCAGGAAACCACGAAATTTCGCTTGTTGTCAATAAATTCCCGGTCCGTTGTATAATGGAGGCGATATGATCGTCCCGGACCACGATGAAGCGGTGGAAGTCGTTGCGCGCCCCGAGGCCGGGAGCGAGGAACAGCGTTTTGAGGCCGGGTTGCGGCCCTTGGCGCTCGAGGAGTTCGTCGGGCAGGAGAACCTCAAAAACAGCCTTTCTATCTTCCTTTCCGCCGCAAAAAAGCGCGGCGCGCCGCTCGAACACGTCCTCCTCTACGGCAATCCCGGCCTTGGCAAGACGACGCTCGCACACATTATCGGCAAGGAGATGGGAGCGAATGTGAAAGTGACGAGCGGTCCGGCCCTGGAGCGCGTCGGCGACCTCGCCGCCATCCTCACGAACCTCGAACGCGGCGACGTCCTGTTCATCGACGAAATCCACCGCATGAACCGCAGCATCGAAGAGGTGCTCTACCCCGCGATGGAGGACTTTGCGCTCGACCTCGTGGTCGGCAAAGGGCCAAGCGCACGCACGCTCCGCCTCGACTTGGCGCCGTTCACCGTCATCGGCGCCACGACGCGGCTTTCCCTCCTCTCCGCGCCGCTGCGCGACCGTTTTGGCGTCACCTACCACCTCGACTTCTACGGCGATGAGGACATCGGGAAGATTCTGACCCGCAGCGCGTCCATCCTCGGCATCGATCTCGCCGACGGCGCGGGGCCGCGCATTGCAAACCGCGCGCGCCGGACGCCGCGCATTGCAAACCGCCTCCTGAAGCGCGTGCGGGACTACGCCGAGATCCTCCACGGCGGCCGCGTCACCGCGGACGTCGCCGACGCCGCGCTCGACCTCCTCGCCATCGACCCCTTGGGCCTCGACCACGTCGACCGCCGGCTCCTTGCGACGATCATTGAGAAGTTCGGCGGCGGGCCGGTGGGGCTGACGACGCTCGCGGCCGCCACGCAGGAAGAAACGGAAACGATCGAAGAGATTTACGAGCCCTTCCTCCTGCAGCTCGGGTTCCTCGAACGCACTCCCCGCGGCCGTGTTGCCACGAACCGCGCCTATGACCATCTCGGGCTCCGCCCGGCCAGCCTATGCTAGCGCTCACGTTCCCCCTTTGGTACTTGCTCGTGCCATTCGGCGTCGTCGTCCTCGGCAGTACGCTGTTCATGTTCTTCAACCTCTATCACGTCGCGAAGTTCGGCATCCAATCCGTCCAGACGACGATGCTCCTCATCGTGTACCTTCTCTCGTATCTCGTCGCCCTCGCGGTCGCCGTGGCGCTCGTCGGCAGCTACGAGTGGAGCGCCGAGGTGCTATTCCTCGATATCTTCCCTTTCACGGGCAGCTCTCCGTCATCCTTTGGCCTATGATCAGCCTCACCGCCCTTCCCAACCAAGAACGCGGCGAAATCACGGTGCTTTTCCTGCGCCGCTACTGGATCGACCTCGCGTACGCCTTCCTGTTCACGCTTGCGCTCGTCGTCGTGCCCGTTGCGCTTTGGGGCGCCATCCGGCTCGGCGGACTCGACCTATGGAGCGAACCGTTCTGGGGCCCGGCGTCGGCGCTCCTCCTGTCGAGTTACATCCTCGTCGTCCTCGTTATCACCATGGCGCAGGTCACCGACTACTTCCTCGACATGTGGATCGTGACGAACGAGCGCATCATCAACATCGAGCAACATGGACTGTTCCGCCGCAAGGTTTCGGAAATGCGCCTGAACCAAGTGCAGGACATCACGAGCGAGACGCACGGCTTCCTGGAAACCTTCCTCACGTACGGCGACGTCATGGTGCAGACCGCGGGTGAGCGCCTCCAGTTCCACTTCAAGAACATCGACAACCCGGACGAAGTAAAGCTCACCATCGCGCGGCTCGTGAACGAATGCAAAAAGCGCCACGGCGACGGGACGCTCGGCCAGGAGGCCCAAAAAACCGACCCAGAGCCGAAACATTAATCAAAAAGACGCTCGCACGAGCGTCTTTTTGATTCGCATGCGATGTGCTACAGTGCAACCAATCCCCTCACTCCCCTTCTCATGCATTCACCCATACATATGCTAGACGAGAAGGATTTGCAGGCCATCCGCGGCGTGGTAAAAGACGAGGTTCGCGGAGAAGTACGCGCTATCGTAAAAGGAGAACTTTCGACCGGTGTGAGGGAAATTGTAAAGCAAGAGATCCAGCTCGAGGCGAGGATGATCGAGAAGAACGTGATCGCGGCCGTCGGCGAGATGCTTGAGCAGAACGTCTTTCCGCAGTTCGAAACTATCAACCGTCGACTCGACGAACACGATCGAATCCTTGGTTGGCGCCAGTAAGCAAAAGAGGCCGCGCGGCCTCTTTTGCTATTCCCATGTGAAGTTTTTCCACGTCCAGCGGGCGAGGTTGGCTGCGTCGTCGAAGGATTCGCGCCGGCCGGCGGCGCCGAGGACGACGATCGTAAGCGACCGCGACGTGTCCTCGCCCATCGGGTGCATCCGCACGACCAGGTTCCAACCCGATTCGTTCAGGAACCCCGTCTTCCCCGCCGTCACGTAAAGGTCGTCGTAGGCCGGGTCGTACAGAAGCCAGTTCGTATTCTTGATGTCGCGCACGTACGTCTCGTCGTTCAGCGCGGCGATATGCGCCTTCGTCGATCCGGTAAACTTCCGGATGTGCTCGTGCGCAAAGGCCTTGTGCGCAAAGTACGCGACTTCACGGGCGTTCGAGACGTTGCCGAGCTCAATGCCGGTCGGGTCGACGAAGGACGTGTGCGTCAGCCCAAGCGCCGCAGCTTCGGTATTCATCTTCGTCACGAAGTTCGCCCGTTCGATGCCGGTCAGCCGCGCGACTGCATTTGCCGCGTTGTTCGCCGACCCGACGAGAGTCGCGGCGAGCAAGTCCCGGATGGTAAACGTCGTGCCGTCGACGACGTAGAGCTTCGCGCCGCCGACGTCATCCGTATCGCGCACCGACCCAGAGCCGCCCACGTCGAGGCCGTTGTCGACAGCGACCTTCGTGGTCATTAGCTTCGTAATCGAAGCGATCGGCCATTCCTGCTCCGCCTTTTCTGCAAGAAGAATCGCGCCGGTCGCGTCATCGATGACGATGTAGCGGCCCGACGAGATCGTCGGAGTGGATGGTGGGACGGTGGGATGGTGGGACGGTGGAGCCTTTGCGGGAGCGTAGGCGGCAAGCTCCGGGTACTCTTGCCATCCGTACTGCCGCGCCCAATCCTCAAGGTTCATCAAAAACCCCGCCGCCGTCCCCACCGGCGTTCCCTCTTCATCAAACGCGGCCTGTAGGTCGGCCCGCTCCGCGTAGACTTCGGCAAGGGGATCGGAAACGGCAAGAGCCTGCGTCGGCAGGCTCAATGCAAGTGCAAGGATGATCAATGCGTATTTCATAACCTCCCGGCGGGGTGCGGGGACCCCGCCTATAAAATGGCTGGGTGACGCCGAGCAGGTCCCCTGCTTGGGCGCGCAGACGAGTCCGACGAGTCGAGCACCCAACAGGGTGCGAAGGCGGCAGGACCCAGCCACCGGCTGCGGACCCCTCCTGGCGTCGGGGTGGGTCGGCGCGCTATTCCCACCGCGTATCGAGTTCGATATCGGTATAGAAGTACTTCAGGATGTCGTCGTACGCCATGCCGTTGTTCGCCATGCACAGCGCGCCGGATGCCGACATGCCGACGCCGTGTCCCCACAGCGTTTTTCCCTCATCGCACGGCACCGCAACGGAAACCGACCACGGCACCTCCCCATGCCACACCTCCGACCAACTGCGCGTCCGGCCGTCGCTGCGCGAGAAATACGCGGTAATCGCCGTCTCGCCGTCATACGTCACCACTTCGCCGCGGGTCGACTCCACCGCTTCCGTGAGGCGCGGGGTGCGCTCCTCCTGGCCGTAGCCTTTATAGACTTGGTCGGCGTACGCATCGACGTGGAAGTACTCCTTCGCATGCTTCGTCGCGCGGGTCCAATGGTAGAAGGCGTAGGTGCGCGCTGCGGTAATAAGCGCCTTCTGGAACTCCATGTGCGAGATGTTCGAGGTCTCGGCAAGGCCGCGGAGGTAATACTCCATCGGCAGCTCGTTGATGATCCACGCGCGGTCCTTGTAGTCGTTGTGGCGGAACTCAAGGATGCCGCGGAAGGTGTTATCCGCATTCGACGAGCCGCGCGTCACCCGGCGGTCGAAGTTCGCAATCGTCATGACCGCGTGTTCCGTTTTCGGAATCCAGCGCAAGGCATACGTCGAGTATTCCGCGCCGTTTCCGCGGTCGAACACGTAGCGGCTGCCATCGTAATACGCAGTGACTTCCTCCCCTGCCGCAAGCTCCCCAAGCAGGTTCCCGTTGATATCGCGGAGCGCGAAATCGCTCTCATATGAGGTGATGACCGTCTGGTTTTCCGTTTCTTCGTCGATAATAAGGACGCCGACGCGGATGATGGGCTCATCGATGAGGTTGCCATCGACCGCGGCCACCTCTTCGTCGTCGATCGCTTCGCTCGCGCCGCCGGTCACTTCGACCGGAAGCTCGACAAAGGCGTCGTCGAGCGCGATATCGTTCGCGGCGAACTGGAACTTCGCCGTGTACGTCCCGTTCGTCGTCGGCGCAGTCATCGCGAACGTCACGTAGGCCATCTGCCCCGGCGCCACCGTCACGCCGTCTGCGTACGCGAGCTGCTGGCCGCTCCAGGACGGGTGGGTGAACGTCGTCGCGGATGTCGATGCGATCGCCACGCTCGGCGTGCGCAGCCCATAGTTCGTCCACGTTTTTGTCCCGGTGTTCGTGAAGCCGGCAGTGACGAGAACCGATCGGCCGGCGACCGTCTTCACCTTGTTTGCGGACTGCATGGCAAGCGACGCGGAAAGGCCGTCATCAGACACGAGATCGCCCGAGTCGTCCGTCGATTCGGCTTCTTCCCGCGCCTGGACCGAAATGACGAACGTGAACTTGCCGCCGTCAATCCACGCCGTGTCTTCCGATGCCAGGGCGAACGTCTCCGTATACGTCCCTTCCGTCGCCGGCGCGTGGAGCTGGAAAACAACAGTAGCAGTCTGGCCAGGGGCCACGCTCGCTTCGCGAATGCGCTTCACCTGGCTCGGCGAGAGCCATGTGCCCGGGTCAAAACTGCTTGTGCGGTACTTCGGTTCGTACGTGTACACGGACACATAGCCGGAGCCGTCGTTCTTCCAGGTCGACGTACCGGTATTCTGGAAGGTGACCGTGACCTCTTTCACCTCGTCCGGGGTCATGGTGAGGACGCCGCTCCCCGACTGGGTGACGCGAAGCGCCGAAAGTGCGGCGGCATCGGCGGCAGGAACGGCGAAGGCGCCTGCGAACAGCAGGCAGGCCGCGACAAACATTCCCCCACGCAGAAACCGACGCACCATAGTAGTGCTAGTATACCACTTTCCGGTTTGGCTCGCTTCTGGCATACTCGCCGGTACTCGACCGTATGTCAGAAATCACGCAGAAACTCGCGAAAAATACCTTGCTCCAGCTGGTCGGCAAGGGGCTCGGCACCGTCTTGTCGCTCGCGACGTTCGTGCTCCTCGTGAAGTACCTCGACACCGACGGCTTCGGCGCGCTGACGGTCGCGCTGAACTACGGCGCCATCTTCGCCATCCTTGTCGACTTCGGGCTAACGCTGACGACCGCGCAGATGATCGCGGAGCCGAAGGCGGACGAAAACCGCATCCTGGGCGGCGTCCTGACGTTGCGCATCTTCTCGGCATTCGTCTTCCTCGCTATCGGCGCCGGCCTCGTTTTCACCTTTCCCTACGCGCCGGAGGTCAAGCTCGCCGCCGTGCTTTCGTGCGCGGCGTTCTTCTTTGGCAGCGTCGCGTCGATGTTTGCCGGCGTGTTCCAAAAGCGCCTCGTCATCCAGCACGCGGTCATCGCGGAAACGCTCAACCGCCTTGTCGTGACGATCTTCGCCGCGCTCCTCCCCGTGCTCGGCATTTCGATCGTCGTTGCGTCGGGCATTTTTGTCGCCGGGAGCATCGTGCAGGTCGCCCTGACGTTCTACGCCGTGCTCACGTTCGCCCGCGTGCGGCCCGCCGTGGACCTCGCAGTCTGGAAGCAGGCAGTCGCGCGGAGCTGGCCGATCGGTCTCTCCACCGCGTGCAACCTCGTCTACCTCAAAGGCGACGTCTTGTTCATGTCGGTCCTCGGCACAAGCGACCACGACATCGGCCTCTACGGCGCGGCGTACAAGGTCGTCGACGTCGTCACGACCGTTCCGGTCATGTTTATGGGCCTCATGCTGCCGCTCCTCACCCACGCCTGGGCGCTGCGGGACACCGTCGCCTTCCGCGGCCACCTCCAGCGCGCATTCGACGCCCTTTCCCTCCTTGGCGTCCCCTTTGCCTTCGGCGCGGTCGCGACCGGCACCGGGCTCATGGCGCTCCTTGACCCGGACCTTGCCGATGCCGGCCGTGTGCTGGCCATCCTTGGCCCCGCGACCACGGTCGTGTTCTTCGGCAGCCTGTTCGGGCACACCATCGTGGCGATTGGCAAGCAGCGGCCGATGATCTGGGGGTATTTCATCACGGCGTTGTTCGGCACGATCGGGTACGTCACCGGCATCTCGTACTTTGGGATGATCGCGGCCGCATGGGTCACCCTCGCCGCTGAGGCGCTCATCGCCCTCCTGACGGCAATCGTCGTATTCGCCACCGCGAAAACCGCCATCTCGTTGCGCATCCTCATCGCATCGCTCTGTTCGAGCGCCGTGATGTACGGCGTACTCGTTTTGGCACCGCTCCCCCACGTTCTTGTCGCTATCGCACTCGGTGTGGTGGTGTATGCGGCGGCGCTCCCCCTCTTTGGCGGGCCGAGCCCAAAGAAACTCTTCCGCCTCCTCGTCCCTGCACGCGTATGACGACCGTCGCGATACTCGCCATTCTTGCCGCCTTCGGCCTTCTCGCGTATTCGAATTTCCGTCGTGCGCTCACCTTCCTCTTCGCGCTCCTGCCGACATACCTCATCCGTTTTTCGCTCGGCCCGGTTCCTACGACGCTCCTCGAAGGGTTCGTGCTCATCCTTGTCGCGATGTGGCTCGTTCGCCGTCTCACCATCCCACCATCCCACCGTCCACCAATCGCCCTCGGCATGCTGCGCGTCCCGCTCGTCCTCGGCCTCGCCGCCGCCTGTTTTGCCGCTGCGGTCGCGCCGGATGTCTTCGCCGCCCTTGGTATCCTGAAGGCATACTACGTCGAGCCCGCACTTGTCCTTCTCATGTGCGTGAGCACGTTTTCCCATAAGGACGACTGGGCCGACGCGTTCGCCGCGTTGTGCGCGAGCGGCGTCGTCGTCTCCCTCATTGGTATTGCGCAGTACGTCACTGGGCTTGGCATCCCCTCACCGTGGAACGTCGAGCGCCGCGTCACCTCGGTCTTCGACTTTCCAAACGCAGTCGGGCTGTTCCTTGCGCCGATCCTGAGCGCCCTCATCGTAGTTGCCATTTCCTACCGGCGTGCATTGCCCGTCCGGATGCGGGTTTGCGCTATCCTTGCGGCCGCACTCATGGCCGTCGCCATCGTCCTCGCACAGACCGAGGCAGCAATTATCGCCGTTCCGGCGGCGCTCGTCGTCACATTCCTCTTCTCGCGCGCCCCAAGAACGGCAAAAGCCGCCGTGGTTGCGGCGGCCCTCGCGCTGGCGATCCTCCCGACCGTGCTCCTTCCCGTCATCCGCAAAAAAATCTTCCTTGGCGACGTCTCCGGCCAAGCGCGGCTCGCCATGTGGCACGAAACGCTCCGGTTCCTCGCCGAACATCCGCTCGTCGGCGCAGGGCTCTCGGGCTTTCCGACCGCCATCGCCCCCTACCACGATGCGACGTTCTACGAGATTTTTCAGTACCCGCACACTCTCCTCCTGAACATCTGGGTCGAGCTCGGCCTCCTCGGCGTCATTGTGTTGGCGATTGTTTCAGTGCAGATCGTCCGCATCGCCGTCCGCCACCGCACCGATGCCGCAGTGCTCGCCGCCTTCGCCGCGCTCGTCACGATGGCGGTCCACGGCCTCGTCGACGTCCCGTTCTTCAAGAACGACCTCGCCATGCTCACCGTCGGATTCCTCGCCGCGCTTATCGCCTTCTCCACCCCCTCATCGTTTACGGCAAGGACGAGTGGCGCGTCCTGACACGGAGGCCGGGTGACGCCGAGCAGGTCCCCTGCTTGGGCGCGCAGACGAGTCTGACGAGGCGAGCACCCAACAGGGTGCGAAGGCGGCAGGACCCGGCCGACGGAGCACAACGATACACCCGAGTCCGCTACTGTACTTCCGCCATTGCCTCAAACGCGTACTCCGCGACCTTCGCCATAAGCGTCCGGTCGGCCGCTTCCGGCAACACCGGGAGGCTCACCATGGTGTAGAACGTGTTCGGCTCACCGTCATTCACCCGTACCCACGGCGCGTCGCCATTCACGGCGGCGTTATTCATTTTTACCGCATGGTCGTTGTCCGGCTGGACATGGTCCTCTTCGGTCTGTATGCGGATATACGGCACGTCGATCTCGGCAATGAATGTCAGCGCCTCGCGCTCCGCCCAGAACGCCTCATCATCGCAGTCTGCAATGTCCTGCAGGTGGCCCGTGGCGTCGTCGTCGCACGCGCCGGTCTCGTTGCGGTCCGACGGCCCCTCCCAATCGACCAGGTACCTCGCGGACGAATCGGGGTAACGCGCCAGCATCCCGCTCGCCATGGTGATGCCGTACGAAAACGATGCGATGCCGAGACGGGCGGGATCGACGTTGTCGAGACGTGCAGCGAACTCGACCACCGCGTACAAGCCGTCCTGGCCGATGGTGCCATTATTGTCCTCCTCTCCCTCGCTGCGCCCCCGGCCTTCCGGATCAAACAGGACAACGACGAACCCTTCGCTGACGATGTCGCGCGCATGCTTCTTCTCCTGGAGGAAATCCCGCGACGTACCAGAGCCGCCCGGCACGAGGACGAGGGCCGAAAGGTTGCTCTTCGGTCCGCGCGGGGTGAGCACTTCCACGTACAGCTTGGAACCGGTCGTCGGGTTCGTCACCCAATACGTCCCCTCCTCGTCTCCTTCCGTGTACTCCGGGACTGTACGGTCATCCGTGTCCGACGTTGTCTCGATCGTGCCGTTCACCTCTTCGTCATTTTTTATGATCTGCGTCGCCAGGAACGCCGCTGCCGCCAAAAAGGCGACAACCGCAACGACGACAAGGAGCACGGTGGTGGTTCGCTTCAGCATACCTATTCGGCATTCGGGGTAAACGCGCTCACAAAGTACGCAAACGCCGCATCCGACAATGTCCCGTCTTCATACGCCACCATGGCCTGGTACAGCACACGGCCGGAGAAAAAGACCTTGCCCTGGATGTTCGCCGTGCCGTTTTCGATAATGAAGTCTACCGCCGGGTACCCCAGGTGCGTGCCGTAGTCGTCGTAGGTTAGTTCGTTGCCGACGACCGCCACCGCCATCCCGTCGACCGCGGCGCCGAGCACCTCTCTCGCCTCGTCGACATTGAACGGCTCCGGATAGACCACCGTGGTAATGATGAATGCGCTTCCCGCATCGTCGAGCGCAGTGTACGTCTTCTGCACGAGCGGCGCGCCGCTGTCGTCGACCGGGATGTCCGCGCGGGTTTCCGTCGGGGACGACGGTAGGGCAGCAGTAAATAACCCGTCCTCGCTGGTCACCTCATGCCACGTCGGGAAGTCGCTGGCGTCGACGTTGATGGTTTCGGTGCGAGTGGCGAACCACACGACGGCGCCGGCGACGAGGAGGCCGGCGAGCACCCCGCCAGCATAGAGTTTGGTATTGGTCATAGGCTATTCCTGAATGCAGCCGGGCTGCTGATACAACGGGATGTACTCGTTACATGGCTGGCCGGCATACGGCGAATCCTCCGCCGGGTCGTCTTCGATGCACTGCGCAAGCGTCGGGCTGTAGGTGAAGCCGTCCGGGCAGTCGGTCGACGTCGCCTCTTCTTCTTCCTCGTCCTCCATGCACTGCCCGAGTGTCGGGCTGTAGGTGTACCCGTCAGGACAGTCCGTCGAGACCTCCTCTTCTCCAACTTCTTCCTCTCCCTCCTCCTCTTCGGGCACCTCGGCAGGCTCCTCTTCCGGATCATCGGCCTCCTCCGATTCCTCTTCAACCTGCGTATCCGTTTCTTCTTCCGCGGGCTCCGACTCCTCAACCGCGTCTTCCTCTTCCTCCTCCTCTTCCGGATCATCGGCCTCCTCCGGCTCTTCAGGTGCATCTTCCTCTTCGTCTTCGACGTCCTCGTCTTTAGCCTCTTGCGCAATCTCATCGGCCATTTCCGCAATCTCCTCTTCGACTTCCGCCGCTTCCTCCGCGATGTGCGCAGCATCCTCTTCCGCGGCCTCCAACGCCTCTGCGACCGCGGGCGAGAACGTGTCGGACGCGGGGACGATCTCGTTTCGCGAACCGAGGCTCATCACCGAACGGCCCGCGAGTTCGCTTGCCCCGCCGTAGGAGAGCATCGAGGCGTCGGCAAAGCCATAGTCGAAGCTCATGACGAGCCCCGACCCGTTGTTCCCCGCAAGACCGGACCCAAAATTCCCCGCCAGCGTCGACCCGGCGTTGCCGGCAAGGGTAGACCCCGCGTTCCCCGCCAGCGTCGACCCGGCGTTGCCGGCAAGGTTCGTGAGGTCGAACTTCAGGCTCGCGCCTGCGTTGCCGATGAGGTTGGCGATACTCCCTCCGTTAAAGCTCGCGCCTGCGTTGCCAATAAGCTTTCCCAGCTGTTCAAGCGACAGGCTCGCGCCTGCGTTGCCGATGAGACCCGCACCGGCGTTCCCAATAAGGCCGGCGCCTGCGTTGCCGATCAGGTTCGTAATCTCCTCATCCGTCAGGCCCGCGCCTGCGTTGCCAATAAGGAACGACGTGCCGATAACCTTACCGTCCGGACCCACCAACTCGACAAGTGCGTCGTGCATGCGCTCCGACCCTTCCGGCAGACGGAGGTTGACCGTGTACACCGCGTAGTTCGGCCAGGTGATGGAAATGCCGTCCGGACGAGTCAGCGTGATGTCCGCATACCCGTTCGCGCCGGACGGGATTTTCGCCCAGACGCGGTTCGCATTCCCGCCGCCCTCCGCGGCAATGCCGTCGATCGTGACCGTCACGCCATCAAGCCCGGTCCCGGTGATGACGATCGAGCTGCCCGCCATGCCGGTCTTCGGAGAGACGTCGCGCAGCGTCATTGGCTCCGTCAGCCCGAATGCCGCGCTCGCGCTGCCCGTGTACGTCGTGACCGTCACGCCTTCTCCGGCGTGCTCGGGAATACGAGCCTGCAGTGTGTTGGTGCCGAGGGAAACGAGTTCCCGCGACGGAACGCCACCAAACTCCACGGTTATTCCGGACGAGAATAGGTTGGTTCCCGTAATATTCACGAGGCCGCCAGGAAGGCCGGATGACGGCGTCACGGCGGTAATCGTCGGCACGCGGGCTGGTGACGGCGGGCCCTTGACCGCCTTCACGCCAGTGGCGACCGACGACGCGCTCGACCAGCTCGCGACGGTGTACAACGACGGATCGCATTCGCCCTCGGTGCCATAACCAAGCGGGCTTCGGGCGTAGAGATCCTGAAAGACGCCGGTTAAGAGAGGGTCCGCGCACAGACCGCCCCAAACCGAAACCGTCGTCTCCGTCCCGCCGCCCGAGCCGGAAATGGCGAGTGTCGCGTTCGGGCTGTTTGTGACGTTGTCGGTTGCGATGCGGAGCTCCGTCGGCGTCCGGCTCTCAACACGAAGGGAAATGGTCCCGTCGAGTGTTGCGGTCGCATCCGTGGCAAAGTTCGTGCCCTGGACGAAAATAGGCGTTCCGCGCAAAAGTGAAGACGGCGTGACGCTCGTGATGGTCGGCGGCGTCGTCACTTCGAACTCAAACGCGGTTTCCGCCGTGCCGGAGTATGTCGTAACCGCAATCTTGCCGAGGCTGCCGCCTTGCGGCACGACCGCGGTGAGCGTATAGGGATCGAGGGATGCAAACGTTGCCGAGGCCGCGCCGAAACGCACCTCTTTTACCGGGACGAGGTCGATGCCGTGAATGGTTACTGTCTCACCCGGCTGCGCCCGTCCGCTCCCGGAGATCGCGGTAATGATCGGCGGATTTCGTGGCGCGACCGCCGCGCCACGCGAGGCGAGTTGCGCGACAAGCTCCTCGGTCGTGGCGTACGTGGCGTAGTTGAGCGGGTTGCACTCCCCGCCGGTCCCCGTGCCGCGTGCCGGACGGTTATAGACCTGCATGTATGCCGCGGAAATGCGGGTGTCCGTGCACGTGCCGTCGAGCACCGTAAACGTGCCGGGGAACGACACCTTTGTCCCGAACTTCGTCTGCACCGCAAGCGTCACTGTGCCGCCCTTGAGGTATTTGGGAACCGTGACGGTGATCGATGTGTCGGTTGGGCGTTCCACGTAGGCGATTATGCCATTCGCGAGGTGCGGTTCAAACAAGACGAACTCCACGTGTCCCAGCCCGCTTCCGGTGATGGTAAGCGTGTCGCCGCTGACGCCGGACGCCGGAGAAAACGACGTGACGACGGGCGGATGTGCAGTCGCGTCGATATAGGCCCCGATGCCCGTCTCGCGCACATAGGCGTCCTTTGCTGCGCGGATGACCGCTTCGAGCTCCACGCTTGCGGCGCTCGGATTCGTCTGCTGGAGCGCGCGGAGATCCTTCCATGCCTTGTCGCGCGGCATGCCGGCCGTCGCCTTCTGCAGGTATGCGCTCAGCCCCGGCGTACTCGCAATTTCCGAAGAGAACACCGCGTTCAGCGCGTCGGTCACGTACTGTGCGTCTTTGTTCACCTTTGGGTCCGGACGCACGGCGCAGCCGCCGTCCCAACAGACCTTCCTCTCCCACCGCCCGCCCGCCTCGGAGACGAACGGAGCCATCGCGCAGACCGCAAGCACGGCACAGAGCGCGAACACGCCGAACTGTTTCATAGAAAAAAATCGCTTATCTCTGCGAGCATTATAGCGGAAACCGTACCGCCGCAAGAGCGGGTTGTGCACCAACGAAAAGAGATTGGCGCGAGCCAATCTCTTTTCGTGGCGGAGAGGGAGGGATTCGAACCCTCGATACCTTGCGGTATACGCGATTTCGAGTCGCGCGCACTAGACCGGACTATGCGACCTCTCCAAAAAATTGCTCGACCTTCCTCTTGTGCTTTGCATTGCTAAATCCGATGACGCGAGCAAACTTTTTGACGTCGAGCCGTTTGCGAATTTTCACGTCGTAACGCGTAACTGTGTAACGAATACCATCCGCGGCCAAGATGGCTTGAGCTGCCTGAAGCAGGGGCTGGGAATGGTTCGTGAAGGCAACGCACAGGCTGCGGTACTCCTTTTCCCCTTTCAGGTGGCGGTCACTATACACACAGCCATCGGTATCCATCAAGCCCCGCAGGCATGCGCGAGCGAATGTAGCGTTTTCTTTCACCCAATTCGGAATGTCGGCCTGCCGCCGCACCTTATTCCCGCTGTTTACCCCAATTTTTGCCAAAAAAGCGACAAGATTACCGCTGGAGAGTGAGATGATGATGACGTTCTCCCGAAAACGCCTTGCAACCGGGATACCGAAGAGTTCCTGAAAAAGAATTTGCACATAAATGCTATAGGCGTCATCACCCTTGCGGTCAAGATAAATGCTCACCTGGTGATCAGTTACTCCACCATCACCCAAAATAATACCAACAGCCTCCGCAAGGCGCGGGCTCTGTTCAGGAGAACGTATTACTTGTCGTTGCGCTGGCCCAGAGTTCCTGCCGCCCTTTGCACGCCCCTCAGGCGTGCCGAAGTTTCCATACAATTCATGTCTGCGCCGGCCGCCCAATTTTGCAGCTTCGCGAAGCTGCGCAAGCCGGACCGCAGAAAGCGGTTTGTCCATGAAGTCATTATAGCAATTCCTATTAGTCCGAACATGTGCAAGAATGCATCAGTATGGAAAAAGACCTTGCCATTAAACTCGATAAAACATTCTCCACGCACGGGCGGCTGTTTGGGAAACTGGGGAAGCGCACGCCGCTCATCGTGTTCGTCCACGGCCTGCCGGGTGGCTACCGCGAAGGATTCTATATGGACGCCGCACGGTGGTTCGCGAAACGCGGCTATGCATGGTTCGGCTTCAGCCTCTACGGATACCAACACAACGCGCGGCAGCTCATGGATTGCACGCTCGCCACGCACGCCGCCGACCTCGACGCGGTGGTGCGGCACTTCCGCGCGCAAGGCGTCCGGCGGGTCTTTGCCGCCGGCCACAGCTACGGCGGACCGACGATCCTCCTCTCCCAAGAACAAGACGTGGATGCTGCAGCGCTTTGGGATCCTTCGCACAACATCTCGTTTACAAAAAAGAACTACGGGTGTCCTCCAGGAAAATTCATTAAGGAAGTGAATGGTTACCTGACGCATTGGGGCGAGAACGTCATCATCGGCAAGGCGATGGCCGAGGAGGCCGACCGCCTCACATGGCACGAACTCCCAAAACGTTTCCACAAACCGCTCAAGATGATTGTTGCAGGCAAAGGCGTCCTCGTCCCGGCGGCAAAGCGATCGATGCGGCATGCGCACGAGCCTCAGGCGCTTGATATCATCAAAGGCGCGACGCACTACTTTGACGATACCGAGGGCATGCAAGAAAAAGTGTTCGCCTCGACGAAGGCGTGGTTCGATACGTACCGATAGTTGACGGCCTCGGCGATACGCGATTGAGTGAGGGGTTGCCCTATGCGCCCCTCACTTTTTCGTTTCCTCCCCTTCTTCACCCTCCTGGCCGCGCTTAGCCTCGGCACCTATTTGCGGCTCGCGCCCATGATGAGCCGCGACTACTGGTACGACGAGGCGTTCACCGGCATCACGGTGCGGCAGGACTGGGCGAAGATGCTCGATATCGTCGTTACCGACGTCCATCCGCCGTTCTACTACATCGCATTGAAGCTCTGGACGCTCGTGGCCGGCAGCAGCGCATTTGACCTGCGCTTCTTCTCGCTCGTGTGCGGAGTGGCGACGATCGCGGTTGCGTTCGTTGCCATGCGCGAATGGCACAAGAGGTCGTGGTGGCCGGCGGTCATTGCCGCATTCGCCATCGCGGCGAACCCGTTCCTCGTCAACTACAGCCAAGAAGCCCGGATGTACGCCCTCCTCGGCCTCCTCATCCTTCTTGCCGCGTACCTCCTCACCGTCGCACGCCGCACGCGCTCCCTGTGGCTCCGCGTCCTGTACGGCGCCGTGCTCCTCGCCGCGATGCTCACGCACTACCTCGGCGCCATCGCGGCGGCCTTGCTCGTGCTCGTCGACCTCCTCTGGATCCGTCGGCCGACGGTGCGTTGGCTTGCGAGCGGCTACCTCGTCCCGTTTGTCGGCGGTATTGCGTGGCTGCCCTTCTTCGGGGTGCAGCTCGCCCGCACCGGAGGGTCGCTCGGATGGATTCCCGAGGTGTCGATCGCGCATATCCCCGTGTCGCTCCACATACTCCTCCTCGGCGGCCCGACCGGCGTGCTCGGCGTCCCGCCGCCGCTTGAGTACCGGTTTGATTGGCTGAGCGTTCCGGTCGTAGCAATTGTCGCTTCCCTTTCGCTCACGACGCTTCTTGTTGTCTGCGCGGCAAAACGCATCAATGGCGCCGTCCTCCTCACCGCGCTCCTCGCGTTCGTGCCGCCCATCGCCACAATCGGCCTGCAACTCCTCGACATTCGGCTGTACGTCGAGCGCTACCTTGTCGGCAGTGCCGTCTTCCTGACGCTCTTCCTTGTCCTTGCGCTTGCCCGCCTTCGGCTTTTGCCGGCCATAGCACTGTATTTCCTCCTCATTGCCGCAGTTGCGCCATGGCAGTACGAGCAGACGCTGGCCGAACTTACCGACCGCGTCGCGCCATACGCCGAAGACGGACAGGTCGTGTACACCGACGCGCTCGGATTCATCGTTGCACGGTTTTATCTCGGCGAGCAGAGCCGCGGCGATGTCGTCCTCCTCGCCCCGGAGCCGATCCTCGGATGGGCACTCGTCGAACAGGAAGACCAAATCCGGGCACTCCCTGGGACATCGCACGTCCTCGTCACCACCGATCCCGGCGCGCATCCCGACTACCGCATCATCGATACCGTCGACCACTTCGCCATCATGGAGCCGTTATGACGACCTTCATCAAATACGCGACGGTCGGCGCGGTCGGGACGCTCATCGACGTCGGCGTCTTCACGCTCCTTGTTGCAACGACGCCGCTTGGCGACACCTACGAAGGCCGCATCGCTGCCGCGAGCTGCAGCTTTCTCCTTGCGGTCGTCAACAACTACATTGGCAACCGTGCATGGACATTTCGCAACACCGACCGGCGCGTCGGTGCGCAGTTTACCAAATTTTTCCTCGTCTCATGCATCGGCCTCGTACTCAATGCCGCCGCGCTGACGCTCGTTTCCTGGCTCATCAGTACGGTTGTCATGCCTTCGACCGCGACGCACGCCGCTTCGAAGCTCGTCGCAAGCGGTGTCGTGTTGCTCTACAATTATTTTGCCAATAGCCGATGGACATTCCGCGCATGAGGTTGGCAGATGAGCTTTCTTTTCTCTCGGCGGCGTGCTCAGGTGGAAGTCCTATGCCGACGCTCTCCATCATCATCCCCGCATACAATGAAGCGCACCGCCTCCCCGACACGCTCCACGCCGTCCGTCAGTACCTCACGCATCGCGGCATCCTGGCCGAAGTGATTGTCGTCGATGACGGCAGTACGGACGACACCGCCGCAATCGCCGCGCACATGGCCGGCTATATTGCCGACCTGCGCGTCATCCGGCTTGCAAAAAACAGCGGCAAAGGGCGCGCCGTCCAAGCCGGCATGCTCGCGAGCCGCGGTGACTATGCGCTATTCATGGACGCCGACCATTCCACGCCGATCAATGAAGTCGACGCGCTGTTGCCCTACGCCGACACGCATGACGTTATCATCGGGTCGCGGCACCTGCCGGACAGCGAGATTGTCATCAAACAACCGTGGTATCGCGTCCTCGTGAGCCGGCTGGGCAACGCCGCCATCCGCCTCCTCCTTGTGCGCGGCATCCACGACACGCAATGCGGCTTCAAGCTGTTCCGCCGCGCCGCGTACATCGACATCTTCACCCGCCAGCGCACCACAGGATTCGGGTTCGACATCGAAATCCTCTCCATCGCGCGCCAACTCGGCTATCGCGTCAAAGAAGTCCCGGTGTCGTGGTACAACTCACCGGAAAGCAAAGTCCGCCCGCTTGCCGACGCGTGGCGGACCCTCAAGGAACTGCTCCGTATCACCTACCACGTCCGCACCGGCCACTACCTCCGCCCGCAGTTCCAGGCCTAGGATTTCCGCGGCATGCGCATCCGGCTGCGGAGCGGCAGGAGGATGAGCGCGCCGACGATGTTCAGCGCGACGAGGATCATGATGAGCGCATGGTAGCCGACGGTGATCGCGAGGGCGCCACCGAGCGCGGCCGAGAGCGCGAGGCTCAAGTCCGTCAGCGTAAAGTAAATGCCCCATTCCGTCCCTTCTTCGCGCTTGTCGATATGGCGGGTAAAAATCGCCATGAAGGACGGGAAGGCGCATGCGGTCGCCACGCCGATGAGCGCCTGGACGATGTAGAGCTGGATCGGCGTCGTAATAAACAAATAGCTGAGCGGCAGCATCCCGGTGACGAGCGACGACAGGAACAGCGCCCCGAAGTCGTCACGTTCGCCCGGGATTTTGTCGATGACCGCCGCTGCAGGGATCTGCGTGAGGCTTTTCGCCGCGAGGTAGACCGCGGCTGCAATGCCAGCGACCGCAGCGGTGTTTTCCGCCGCGATGTACTGGTGGATGAAGAGCGCGAAGATCGGTGCAAAGCCGGACGTCCCCTGGATGACGACATCGGACAAGATGAGGCATCGGATGACGGGGTTCACGTCGAGGAGGAGGTATTCGCGGAAGGAAAGTTCATGGGGTCGGCGCATACTGCGTTGTAGGGTAAGTGTGGAAGCATTATACTAGGGAGTGCTATGACCATACGAAAAGCGATCATCCCTGTCGCGGGCATGGGCACCCGTTTCCTCCCGGCGACGAAGGCGCAGCCAAAGGAAATGCTCCCCGTCGTCGACAAACCGGTCATCCAGTACATCGTCGAAGAGGCGGTCGATGCCGGCATCGAAGAGATCATCTTCGTCACCGCCATCGGCAAGCGCGCCATCGAAGACCACTTCGACCGCAACTTCGAGCTCGAATACCGCCTTGAGCAAAAAAAGAAAGAAAAGGAGCTGAAGGAAATCCAGGAGGTCGGAAAACTCGCGAAGTTCGCCTTCGTCCGCCAGCAAAAGCCGCTTGGCGACGGCCATGCCCTCCTCGCCGCCGCGCCGTTCGTCGGCGACGACGAGCCGGTTGCGATCCTTTTTGGCGACGACATCATTACGAACAAGGTCCCGGCGATCAAACAACTCATCACTGTCTTTGAAAAATACGGCGACCCGGTCTGCGCCATCCAGGAAGTCCCGAAAGACGAGGTCTCGCGCTATGGCGTCATCGGCGGCATGGAGGTCGCGAAGCGCACGTGGGAGATCAAGAAATTCGTCGAAAAGCCGGCGGTGAAAGACGCGCCGTCCAACCTCGCGGTCGTCGGCCGCTACGTCATTACGCCGCAAATCCTCAAGCGTCTTGCGACCCAGAAGCCCGGCAAAGACGGGGAGATTCGCCTCGCGGACGCGTTTGAAGCCCACCTCGCGGACGGCAAGCCGCTCTATGGCTGCAAATTCGAGGGACGCCGCTACGACTGCGGCAACAAGCTCCAGTTCATTATTGCGCAGATCGAGCTCGGCCTCACCCACCCCGAGGTCAAGCAGGACCTCGCCCACTACCTCAAATCGCTCTAAGTTTTTCCGTATGCACCTCGGCCTCCGTACCCTTTCGGCCTTTGTCCTCGGGAGCATGGTCCTCACGCTCGGCGCCGGCTGCAGCGGCGGGGACGCCCGTTCCGAACTCGAGAACGTCGAACTCACGTACTGGCGCGTGTTCGACAACGACGATGCGTTCGACGACATCATCTCGAGCTACACGACGATGCACCCCAACGTGAAGATCGAGTACAAGAAGCTCCGCTACGACGAGTACGAAGACGAGCTCCTCCGCGCGTTCGCGGAAGGCGAGGGTCCGGACATCTTCGCAATCCACAACGACGCGATGGGCGAATTCAAGGACCTCATGCTCCCCCTGCCGCCGTCCGTGACCATCACCTATCTTGAAACGCAAGGGACGCTGCGCAAAGAGGTCGTCTCGGTGGAACGTGAGGAAACGACGCTGACGCAGAAACAGCTCAAGTCGAACTTCATTGACGTCGTCGCGGCGGATGTCATCATGGACTACCAGCCGGACCCCGAGGTCGAAGCGGAGTCGCGCATCTTCGGCCTCCCGCTCTCGGTCGACACCCTCGCGCTCTTCGCAAACAAGGACCTCCTCGACGCCGCCGGCATCTCGACGGTGCCGACGACCTGGGAGGAGTTCCAGGATGCGGTCGTCCTCCTGACGAAGTATGACGACACCGGCGCCATCATCCAGTCGGGCGCGGCGCTCGGCACCTCGCGCAACGTCAACCGCTCGACCGACATCTTGGCCGCGCTCATGATGCAAAACGGCACGGACATGACGGACGAACGCGGCCGCGTCGCCTTCCACACCATCCCGGACGACACGCCGCGCGACGTCTTCCCCGGCCTCGACGCCGTGCGGTTCTACACGGAATTCGCCGACCCGACGAAGGAGGTCTACACATGGAACGAAAACTTCACGTCGTCGTTTGACGCCTTTGCCGCCGGACAGACCGCGTTTTATCTCGGCTACAGCTACGACATCCCGCTCCTGCGCACCGCGGCGCCGAAACTCGACTTCACGGTGTCGAAGCTCCCGCAGATCGACGGGGGCAAAGAAGTAAACTTCGCGAACTACTGGGTGGAGGCGGTTTCGAAAGACACCGAGTACCCCGACTGGGCCTGGGACTTCATCCAGTACGCAGCCGACAAGGAGCAGGTTACCTCGTACCTGAACGAGGCGCAGAAGCCGACCGCGCTCCGGTCGCTCATCAACGGCCAGCTGTCGGACGAGGACCTCGGCGTCTTCGCCGAACAGCTCCTCCTTGCAGACAGCTGGTACCACGGCGCAGACGTGGCGGCGATGGAGGAGGCGATAAAGGACCTCATCGACGAAATCCTCGCGGGCACCGACCAGCCGGAGGAATCGATAGAAAAAGCCGCGCGCGTCGTGTCGCAGACCTACGAGTAACGATTGTGCACACCACCCACTCCGCGACCCGCGGAGTGGGTGTTTGTATGCTATACTTTTCCCAAGTATGTTCCCCTCCCGAACCATGCTGCTCGGGCTCTTCCTCGGCATGACGCTCTTCGGCGGCGTCTTCGGCATCGCCCGCCCCGCGGCAGCCCTCGACATCAGCACCGAGTACAATGATATCCGATCGCAAGGCATCATTTTTGCAAACGTCTGCCCGACCGCGAGGCCGGACGACGGCGAAGACACCTGTACGTGCCGCGCGCAGGGCCAGTGCAGTATCGAAGACATCCTCCAAGTCTTCGTCAACGTGAGTTATCTCATCCTTGCCCTCTCGGGGACCGCTGCGCTCATCGCCTTCGTCTACGGCGGGTTCGAGTGGGTCATTTCCGCCGGCAACCCGGACCGCGTCAAACGCGGAAAGGATGCGCTCACCGGCGCGTTCATCGGCCTCGTCATCGTCTTCGGCGCCTACGCGTTCATCAACCTGCTCATCGGCGTACTGAAAACCGGCTCTCCACCGACGACGGACATCGAGGACACCATCTCCGATTCGGACAATAACGCAACGACGATCATCAACACCGAAGAGCCACAAACCGCAGATTAACCTTATGTCGCTGAAAAAACTTGCTACGCTCGGGTTTGCCGCCGCAGTCATCGCCCTGCCGTTCGTGCCGGGCATCGTCGCCGCGGAAACCGTGACGCTCTACAACCCGCTCGGTGAGGACGACATCCGCGTCATCATCGGCCGCGTCATCAAGGGCATCCTCTCGGTCGTCGGCTCCATCGCGTTTCTCATGTTCATCTACGGCGGCACGTTGTGGCTGACCTCCGCCGGCGTCCCCGACCGCGTGAAGAAAGGAAAAGACATCCTCACCTGGGCGACGCTCGGGCTTGGCGTCATCTTCGCGTCGTACGCGGCGGTGAACGCCATCTTGGGCGCGCTCACGAGCGGCGATGCCACGCCGTAAACGAGGATGTGCTATACTTTCTTCATCCATTCACATTATTTTTCACGACTATGGTCCACACCCTTTCCCGGTTCCTTATCGGGCTCGGCCTCGCCGCTGCCCTCGCGCTCCCGATCGGCGGCGCATCGCTCATGTTCCCCGCGACCACGAACGCCCAGCAGCTTGAAGCGGAAGACATCCTCGACGAGGACTTCGGCGACACGGCGGGCCTCGGCCAGGCCGACCTCAAGACGACGATCGGCCAACTCATCCGCGTGCTCCTTGGCTTCCTCGGTGTCGTCGCGGTGGTCATCATCCTCCTCGGCGGCTTCAAGTGGATGACGGCCGGCGGCAACGACGAGAAGGTGGCGGAGGCAAAGCGCCTCATCATCGCCGGCATCATCGGCCTTGCCATCATCCTCTCGGCGTTCGCCATCGCGAGCTTCGTCATCAGCTCGATCATCGGCGCAACGCAGGACTAATCCGTTTCCGGATGACGGTCGTCCCCCACCCCGGTGGGGGGCCTCCGCTATGCGAAAACTGCTCGTCACGGGGGCAATGCTCTTGTCGCTTTGCGTCCCAACGCTCGCCCTTGCACAGACCGCGGCCCAGTCGTACGGCCTTGAGGCCACCGGCCAGGCGGCATACGGGTCGGTTCCGACCGCGGCAAAGTCCGACATCTCAAAGTTCGTCGGTACGTATGTCGTGAAGCCGATCCTCGGCGTCGTCGGCCTCGCGTTCTTCGTCCTCATGATCTACGGCGGCGTGCTCTGGATGGTCGCGGCCGGCAACGAGACGATGGTCAAGAAAGCGCAGGAGATTCTGAAGAGCGCGTTCATCGGCACGGTCATCGTCGTCGCGTCGTACGCCATTACGAACGCCATCTTCAACGCGCTCACGACCGGCGACGTAAATACTGGCTCATAACCGTATGCGGCGCCCTCTTGCCCTGCTTGCCCTTGCGGGGTCACTACTCGTGCCAAGCAACGCGCTGGCACAAAGTACCACCGCAACGAACAGCAGCATCTACACGACCGAGCTCGGCACCGCGCGTGATGCGGCCGGGATCTCGAGCGCGAACCCCGGCATCACGGATGTGATCGGCTACATCATCGCCGGCCTCTTGAGCGTCCTCGCCGTCGTCTTCCTTGTCCTTGTCGTCTACGCTGGCGTGCTGTGGATGACTGCGGCGGGCAACGGCGACCAGGTAAAGAAGGCGCAACGCATGCTGCGCGACGGCGTCATTGGACTTATCATCATCTTGTCCTCTTATGCCCTTTCGAAGGCTGTGATAACATATCTAAGTGCAAGAACATTTTAATCGCTCTATGAAGCTGAAACACCTCATCGTGTCGGCAGCCCTCGTCGCACTCCCGTTTGCGCCGGTGGCACTGCCTTCCGTCCACGCTGCCCTCACGGACAACCTGGATGACGTCAACTCGACGGCAGGTCTTGGCGAAACCGATCTCACCCAGACGATCGGCTCGCTCATCTCGACCCTCCTCGCGTTCCTCGGCGTCGTCTTCCTTATCCTCATTATCTACGCCGGTCTCCTCTGGATGACCGCCGCGGGCAACGAGGACAAGGTGAAGAAGGCACAGAGCATCCTCTTGAGCTCGGTCATCGGTCTCATCATCCTGCTCTCCGCCTACGCCATTTCGTACTTCGTCATCGGGGAACTCTCCGACGCGACGGGTACGGCCGGATCCTAACACGTCAACGGGAAACAAAATGCCGCCGCAAGGCGGTGTTTTGTTTTACCCCCTAGCCCCCATAAATGGGGGTAGCCGCACGGCTGCAGCAAAAGTGTACAATCAAACCATATGACCTCGTACCGTACAGCGCGAAAGCCGGGTGATCGCATCCGCGGGAATCCGCTACTCAAGGATCGGCGCAAAGAGCTTCGGCACAGTATGACGCCGGCGGAGTGCGCACTCTGGGAACTGCTGAAGAACCGAAAGTTTGGCGATCTCAAGTTTCGAAGACAGCATGGCATCGACAATTTTATTGTCGATTTTTATTGCGATGAACATAAACTCATCGTTGAAATCGATGGGGACGTACACGATGTGCCGGAAGTGGCCGAAGTAGATCGCGCACGACAACATATGCTCGAGGCACAGGGCTACCATATCGTACGAGCGACAAACAGCGAGATTTTCATGGAGCCTGAAGTTGTCCTCGCCCGTATCAAACAAGCAGTCCCCCTCCATTTATGGAGGGGGTAAGGGGGTGGTAAATGCAAACGGCGGCCAGGTGAGGCTTGCTCCGAGTATGGAGTAGCCTACAAACCTTGGCCGCCGTAGCGGGATCTCCGATTCACTGGCAGGAGATCTTGCCTTCGCGCTCGTCGAGGCGCGGCTTCGCGTACACCGGGGTCGAGATGCACGACCCGGTCTCGACGAAGTTCACGTTGAACTGCGTCGCACGCGGGACGAGCATGCCGGTCGGGCCGCGCAGCACGTTCGGGACCGGGGGCGCGCCGTTCGACGCGTACCACGTGCCCGTGAGCCGCACGGACTTCTCGCCCGGCTGGAACCGGCCGACGAAGTACTTCTTCCCCGCCGTCGCGTCGCCCACGATGGCGCGGGTCGGGCGGACGGTGCCGTCCGGGTGGGCGACATAGATGTCGCTCGCCCAGGGGATGAAGCCGCCGGGGACGGCGCGGAGCGTGACCACGTTCATCGTGCCGAAGGGGCAGTAGGACGTGGTGGGCACGAACGCGCCGGACGGCTGCTCCCACTCGAACTCGTAGCAGAGGCTGCTGTCCTCGTCGCACGTCCCGTTGGGGACCTGCACGAGGGTGCAGGGCGGGAGGTTGTCGAGGAAGTCCTGGTACGAGGCGTACGTGGCGTCCTGGGCGAGTGCGGCGATGATGGTGAGGAACATCTGATTGTCCTTTGCCCCGCATTGCGGAGCGGTGAGGGTGGTTGCCTATGACCTTTCCGAAAAATCTTGCCTCGCTCCGCTCGACCCTTTCGGGAAGCGGACGAAGCGCGATGCGTCGGGGGCCACAGGCGCCCCCGGTCTCTTACCCGGCGAGCGCGTCGAGCACGGCCTGCTCGTCGTCGCTCAGCGGCGCGGCGGGCTTCGCGGGCGGCGCCTGGGGCGCGGGCTGCGAGGGCTGCTGCACCGGCTGCTGCACGACCGGCATCGGCGCCTGGTAGGTGGCGTCCATGACGCCGAGCTGCCAGAGCGCGCGGCCGGTGCCGCCGCCGATGCCGTAGGGCACGCCGCCGAGCGGGTTGTACAGCGCCGCGGCCGCATCCTTGCTGAGCTCCGCGACGATCGCGGCGTCGCCGGTGCGGAACCGCACCGTCCCGTCGGGCAGGCTCTCGAAGGAGACCTCCACGACGCGCCCGCCGGGCGTGCCGTTCGGAACGACGACGTCCTGGCCGTTGATCGTCATCACGGTGAGCTGCGTGGCCGCGAGGGCCGCGCCGGACATCGTGGTGCGGACGTTGTACTTGCCCTCCGCGTCCAGCATGGCCACGTGGTTGTCCGTGACCGCGCCGAGGTAGCGGGCCGAGATACGCCCCTGCGTGAGGAGCGCGCGGCCGTCCGGGCCGACCGTCACCTGGGGCTGCCCCCAGATGTTGAACGCGTTGTTGGTGACTTCGCCGCCGCTGACGTAGGTCGGCTGCAGCGAGGGGGGCTCGGCCGCGAGGGCGACCGACAGGGGGATGATGAACATCCGTTGCTCCTTTGGCCCCGCTTCCGCAGGACCGGCTTGGGGAAGACCATGCCCGTAACGTGGGCGCCAAACGGTCGCTTTTGGCCTGTTTCCAGGCTTCCAGCGAACCCTCCACTATAGCAAAAAATGGCTGTTTTGTCAACCAATGGCCGTACAGAAAATGGCCAGAATTATTGACAAAATGCCCGTTTTTTGCTATAGTGCCGTGTCAGCAATTGCGCCTGGAAACCCCCGTGAAACGGGGTGGAACAGCGCGGTTGCGGCATGCTCCCTGAAAACGACGGCCGCCATGGTGGCGTATCCGTCTTCACCCTACACGACGCGCTCAGCGCGTCACGGAAGGCTCGTGAGGGCCTTCCACAACCTTGCGGCAACCCCGCAAAGGAGGCTCCCATGGCGTTTTCCCCCCGTATCGGCCCCTGGTCCACTACCATCAAGGACACGGTGGTGGCCGCCCTCAGCATCGCCAACATCGAGGACCCGACCGAGGCGCCCAAGCTGCAGTCCGACCGCGACACCATCGTGGGCATCCTGCAGCAGGTGGTCCACGGCGCGGCCGACCTCGGGCAGGCGACGGCGTTCGTCGACCTCATGGTCTCGACGACGATCGCGCTCCCGATCGCCGACCGCGTCCCGTTCGTCTCCGGCATGGTCGTCGAGGCCATCCAGGGCGAGCTCGGCGCGGGTGTCGCGGGTACGCCGTTCGCGGCGATCGTCCACGGCATCGAGCACAACCCGGAGGTCCAGGCGGCGGTCAACGGCGTCCACGGTGAGACGCCCGAGGAGTACAACAACAAGCTCCAGGCGTACTTCACGGTCGACAAGCTCGCGGAGCTCGCCGCCGCGGCCACCCCGACGCCCACCCCCGTCCCGACGCCCGCGGCGCCCCACGCCGCGACCCCCGGCACCCCGCCGGGAGCTCCGCCGCACGGCGGAGGCGGTGGCGGCGCCCACCCGCCCGGCGACGGCGCGCACCCCAAGCCGCCGGAGGACGACGCCGAGCACCCCCAGCTCGTCGTCGCGGAGGAGCGCGGCAACGCGATCTTCCGCCTCACCCTGGCGCTCGTCACCATCGGCATCGCGGTCTGGCTCATCTCGACGGGCCTCACCCTCATGATGTCGGCGAACGAGTACAGCGGTGAGGGCCTGGTGAAGGTCGGCGTGGGCGCGATGGTGGGCTGGGTGCTCATCTTCGTCGCGCGGCTCTTCGCCACCATGCTCGACAAGGCGCGGGGCTTCGACTCGGTGCGGCAGGGCGAGGAGTGGTACTTCTTCCGCACGGCGAATCTGGTCTCCCTCATCGCCACCGGCCTCACGTTCCTCCTCATCGCGGGCGTGACCTTCCCTGCCATGCTCGGCGGCGGCAGCGCCTTCCTCTCCGGGGAGTACCTCCTCACCGTCCTCGCCGTCACGATGTGGGGCGAGCTCACGCGGCGCCACTTCCAGGCGCGCTGGACCATCATCCAGAAGGAGGAGGAGCGCAGCACGCGGCAGCGCAAGCTGCACGAGGCCGACCAGCAGTACCGCACCGGGCGCACGATCTTCTGGGTGGCCATCGTGGTCTCCCTGATCGCGCTCTCGGCGACGGGCTACGGCAAGGCCGCGTACCGCCACTTCGGCAACGAGGAGGCGGGCGAGCAGAAGGAGCGCGTCGCCGCCCGCGAGGACGGCAGCGCGTGCGAGGAGGCGAAGGAGGGGCTCGCGGAGGCGGGCTACACGATGGCCGAGTTCGCGGACATGTGCCGCGTCTCGAAGAGCTCGGCGTTCGTCGCCGAGTGCCGCCGCGTGGTGAAGGCCTGCAAGTAGGCCGTGTAGGGTGACCGTCGCAGAGGCGGTAGTCTGGATCCATTCCGTTGTCCCGTAAGATGGGACCCTCGAAGGAATGCGTTCAGCTACCGCCTCTTGCCTTTTCAAACAAACGGCGGAGGGTTACTCCGCCATCCGTTTCTTAAATTCGTCGACAAACGGGATCGGCCGTGGGTTTACTTTATTGAGCATCGCCAGGTAGTAGCTGACAAAGCTGCCGAACTGCAGCACCTCGCCGCACTCTTCAATCGCGTCTTTGCCGCCGGCGACGTAGTCGATGACCTGCGCGCCGACGCGTTCAAAAATATCCGCGGTCACGTCGCACCGCTTCTGCACCCGTGGATGATAGTGCGCAGACCGCAAGAACAGCACCGTCACGCCCTTCGCGAACCCCTTCGGGTACGTGAGTCCTTCCATGAGGTGGTGGTTCAGTTCGGGCAGCGCGTAAAACGTCGCGTACTGTTTGCTTGTCTCGTTGACCTGGTTCGTAAAGACATGGGCGTTCCCCATGAGGTGCTCTGCGGCGACGAGAAAGACCACGCGGCCGAGCAGCCCTTGTGCGACGATCTTTGCCGGGTTCTCGTCTTTCGGCACGTCGACCGCGCACATATCGAGCACGTCGCCCATCGCGGTAAGCAGCCGGCGGACGTCGGCCTCCGTGACTTTGGCAAAGCCCATACGCGCCAGCATGCCGAGGATGCCAGCGAGCGAAAAGCCGGTGCCGAGGCGCGGTTCCTTTGCAAGGTCGCCCGGCGTAAAGACGTAGCGCGGCCAGTGCTCGCGTTCCGCCATCGCGGCGAGCTCCCCGCCTGCGGCGATCACGACCACCTTTGCCTTGCGGCGCTTCGCATCGATCCCGGCCGCAAGCACCTCCTCCGTGGTACCGGAAAAACTCGACAAAATGACCAGCGTCTTCGGCCCAACGGTCGACGGCAGCGCGTAGTCGTGCACGATCGTCATGGGGACGGTCAATTTTTTTGCCCACGCATGGACGAGCATGTCCGGGCCGAGCGCCGACCCGCCCATGCCGACGACGACGACCTCGCGGCACGCCGCGTACGATGACGGGAACCGCATGGCACGCGTTTCGCACCAGGCAACACGCACCTGTTCTCCCAAGTGGTCGATACCGAACGCGATATCGTCCGGATCGTAGGCGCGATACGTTTTTGCGTTGTCGAGCATAGGCTACAAAGTTGCACGTCCTTCAGTAATCGCTTTGGTGACCGCCGCGCGGTCGCTCACATCCCCAACAAGCACGGCGCCGACGATCTTCCCTCCCCGCATGTACCAGTCGACCGCAACGCCCGCCCCCGCCTTGTGGCCAACCACCTCGTCAGCGTACTCGGGGTTCGTATCGCCGGCAAAGACGATATGCAGCCCGAGGAGCTGGGTGGCGTACGACGTGACGAGCGCATACTCGGTCCGCTCGCCGCGCATGGTCTTCGCAACGGCCCGTGCCTGCATCTGCGCGTTGAACCAGTTGCCGACCTGGAGGCGCCGACCGAGGACCGGGTGGTCGAATTCCGTCGCGTCTCCCGCAGTATACACGTCCGGAACGCTCGTTTCGAGGAACGCGTTGGCACAAACGCCCCGGTTGACGTCCACGCCGCTCGCCGCAAGGAGCGCGGTGTCCGGGTGGATGCCGAGGCCGACGCCCATGATGGCGGCGGGGATCTGCGCGCCGTCGTGGAGGACAACGTGCTTCACCTCGTCCGTGCCGATCGGTACCGCCCCGTCCTGGCCGGTGATCAGCGTGACGCCGTGCGCCGTGGCGTGCGCCGCAAGCACGGCCTTCGCGTGCGCCGACAGCGTGCGCGACCAAAAGCCGTCGCCCCGGAGGAGCACCGTCGTCGGGAGGCCGAAATGAGCGAAAATATTAATAAACTCGAGCGCAATGAACCCGCCGCCCTGCACGACGGCGCGCTGCTCGTCTTTCGGGAGCAGGCGCACCTCCCGCATCCGCGCAAGAATGCCGTCCGCGTCCTCAAGCGTGGAAAGGTAGCACACGCCGCGCACGTCCCCCGCCGCAAGGTTCAGCTCGCCGCCGATCGCCAACAGCAGCTTGTCGTACTCGATTTCGCGGCCGGTGTGGATGGCGACAAACTTGTTCTTGGTGTCGATGGCGGTCACGAGCGTGCCGCGAAGGTACTCAATGCGCTGCGCGAGGTACCACGCGTCCTGCTTCACGAACACCTTGTCGCGCGTCGTCACGCCCTTCACGTAATGCGGCAAGAGCACCCGCGAATAACACGAGTGCTCCTCTTGGCCGATGATGGTGATCTCCGCCTCGGCGTCCGCTTTTCGGAGTTCTTCCGCAGCCGTCGTCCCCGCGATGCCGCCGCCCACGATGACGTAGCGCATACGTTAGACCGACGGGTACAGCTGGGCGCCGGCCTCGTCGAAAATCGTGATGGCGAGCGTCGGGCAAGACTGCGCGCCAAGGATGATGGTGTCTTTTTCCTCTTCCGTCACGTCGATCGTGCGCTCGTAGGACGGCCCGCCCGCGGCCTGCCCGTGGTCAAGGACCTCGGCTTTGTTCTCGATGTTCAGCTGGAACGTCTCCGGCGCGATCGTGACGCAGCTTGCCGCGCCGATGCACAGGTCCGGGTCGACGACGATACGCAGTTTCATAGCATTAGGAAATTCGCAAAAGCGAGACAATGCGCGGCAGCTCCTTCAGCGCCGCCTTCACATGCGCCGCAGTCGTGCCGCGGCCAAGGGTGAAGCGGATGCTCGCCTCCACCTCCTGTTCGCTCCTGCCGAGGGCGCGGATGACGTGGCTCATGGAAGCGGACGACGTGCAGGACGACGCGGTCGATGCCGCGATGCCACGCTCATCAAGGTACATGATGACGGCCTCACCATCAACCGACGGGAGGGATACGTTGACGTTGCCGGCGATGCGCTCCGTGCGGCTGCCGTTGACGACCGCGCCGGGGATCGCCGCAAGAATACCGTCAAGAAGCATGTCGCGCAGCGGCGCAAGCTTTGCGGTGAGCGCGTCCGCCTCGCGCTGGGCGATGGCAAGCGCCTTGGCGAAACCGACGATGGCCGGGACGTTTTCCGTGCCCGCGCGGCGGCCCGACTCCTGCGCGCCGCCGACGAGGAGCGGCGCAAGCGGCGTTCCTTCCTTCACGTACAGCACGCCGCTCCCCTTCGGCCCATAGATTTTCGCGCCGGACAGGCTCATGGCATCGACATGGAGCGTTGCGACGTTGAGCGGGAGATACGCCGCGGCCTGCGCGGCGTCCGTATGGAACTTCGGATATGCGCGGCGTCCGTCGCGGCGCAGCGCCGCGATGCGCTTCCCCACCTCGGCAATCGGCGCGATGGTGCCGATTTCGTTGTTGACATACATGATGTTCACGAGCGCCGTGTCCGGACGAACCGCGGCCATGACGGCGTCGGCCGACACGACCCCCTCCTCGTCGACCGGGACGAACGTCACGTCGTACCCCGCGTGTTCGAGGGCGCGGAGCACCGCCTTGTGTTCGGTCTCCACGGCGACGATATGCCGACAGTCCGCGGGCGCGGCATCGACGATGCCGCGGATCGCGAGGTTCACCGATTCGGTCGCGCCGCTCGTCCACACGATCTCGGACGGCCGGGCGTGCAGCGCATCGGCGACGTCCCGACGGGCCGTCTCGACCGCGGCGCGCGCCGCTCGGCCCTCGGCGTGCACGCTCGAGGGATTGCCAAACGCCGCGCCGAAAAACGGCCGCATGGCTTTTGCCACGCGGGGGTCAAGCGGCGTCGCCGCGGCGTAGTCAAGGTAGATGCGCGACCGTCCCATAGTCGGCGCCACTGTAGCCAAAACTGCCCTTACGAGCAACTCTCAAACGTGAACGCGTACATCCGGACGCCCGGCGCCGCCACGCGGAGCGTCAACGTCCCGCGATGGTACGCCGCCGCCCGAACGAGACGGTACATCCGCGGTTGTCCGACCGTGACCGTCGTCGTGCCGTCGCGTCCTTTCTCGATATCATCGCCGCGCATGTCGTCGGACAGCGGCAGGCCATCCAGCTCCACGACGACCTTCGTCTTCTTTGGCGCCTCCATGACGAGGTTCGTCCCAAACGCGCTGTATTTGAGGAGCAGGTATTCGTTCGGCACGGACGTCGCCCGCACGTGCTCCACGTATTCGCCCGACACCTTCCAATGTCCGTGGAGGTACGGCTCGTCATCCTCGTGTTCTCCGCGGTCCGTAAACGCCTCTTCCGCGTCGGGCAAAAACTCCTCTGCGTTGCCGTACCGGCCGCGCAAATACCCCAAGTACGTTTCCGGCGTCGTGCGGTAGCATGCCCCGCCTTCGCCCGGCAGGTCGTGCGGGACGTCAGGCAGCCGCTTTGCGCCGGCCTCCATGAGCGTTTTCTGGATCGCCATCTCGGTTTCCGCGTAGCCGCCCTCGCCCATGTGGTCGTACACGATGACGCCGTCCTTATCCACGAGGTAGTGGTGCGGCCAGGCGCGGTTCGCGTAGAGCCGCCATACGTCGTAGCCGTTGTCGAGGACGACGGGGTACGGAATGTCGGCGGCCTTGATGGCCGCGCGGACGTGCTTTGCATCTTTTTCAAACGCGAACTCCGGCGCGTGGACGCCGATAATCGTCAGCCCGAGCGTTGCGTACCGCTCGTGCCACGCCTTGAGGTGCGGCAACGTGCGCTGGCAGTTCACGCACGAGTAGGTCCAAAAATCGATCAGCACGGGCTTTCCCGCAAGCGACCGCATCCGAAGCGGCTCCCCGTTTAGCCATGTGAGGCCATCGGGAAACTCCGGCGCGCGGACTTTTGCGAGTCGGTGGAAAAACATATTACACGTCGATGCCAAAGACTTCGCCGACCCACCACCCCATGAGGACGCCGAGGCCGCCGGCGATCACCGACACGGCGACCATTTCTGCCCCGCTTTTTGTCCGTGAGACGCCCGCGACCTTGCCCTTCCATACGCCGAGGAGGAAGAGCGCGAGCGCCGCTACCGCAATCGAGGTGAAACTCGCCTCCATGAGCGGCAGGAAAAAGTACGGCAAAAAGACAAGAACGCCGCCGAGGACGTAGGAAGCGCCCATGACAATCGCGGCAAGGAGCGGGCTGACCCCGCCGGAGACGAAGCGATACTCGAGGCGGGACACTTCACGCAGCCAGAGCCGGCGTTCCCGGCCGAGCGCCTCGAGCGCGGCGCGCATTTCCGCCTTCGTGAACCCTTTCCGCTGGAAAAACTCATGCAGGGACTCGTCATCGTTGATGCGCTCCTGGAGGATCCGCGCATTGTCCTGCCGCTCACGCTCTTCGGAGACCTCGCGCGCCGACTTTGACGACAGGTAGCTCCCGGCGGCCATCGAGATCGCCTCGACAACGACAAGGACGACGCCGGAGAGGATAACGACAAAACGGTCCCCTGAGCCGACCGCGACTCCCGTGACCGTTCCTACCGTCGACACAAGGCTGTCTTCGAGACCGAAAACGATCTCGCGTATGGCGCCGCCCACCACGTCACGGCGCGTCCTCCGTTGCATATGCCCCATTATAGCATGCTACAATGCCGTTGTATGCAGATATCGGGGCACTATCCGGCGTTCAGCAAGAAAACGCTCCTGGTCCTCACGAACAACGAGCTTGCGAAGTGCTACACGCTCGTCGACCGCGAGATTGACGAGGCCGGCGTCATCACGACGCCCGACAACGCGCCCGCGGCGACGCCCGCGTCGCCTGCCGACCTCGACGCGGCAAAACAGCACCGGCGCCAGGAGCTCTATACCGCGCTGTCGGACGACCTCTTGTCGCGCATCGACCGCGACGGGGTGCAGGACGTGATTTTATGCGCGCCCGAGGCGAACAAGAACGACCTCACGGCCGCGATGGACGCAAGGGTCATGAAACGCGTCAAGACCGTTGTCCCGAAAAATCTCGCGTCCATGGAACTTGGCCAGGTCGTCCGCATCCTTTTCGAATCCTAGTCCGCTTGCTCTCACCCGCCGTTTTTGATAGCCTGAGCCGCGTCAGATGCCACGCGGCCGCGTGGTGAAGTGGTTAACACGGCGGTCTGCAAAACCGCTATGCACCGGTTCAACTCCGGTCGCGGCCTCCAGAAAAGCACGGCTCTTGCGAGCCGTGCTTTTCTTGTTTTTGTTTATTCGGCCGCAGGAAGGAACTCCGTCACTTCCTTCGCCGACAAGACGACGTCTTCAGCGGTCGCCTGCTCCTGTTCGTCCTGATACACGACAAACTTGTACGTTGCGCCCTGCCCCGTGAAGTAGTACGTCAGGTTGACGCCCTTCTCCAGCTTGAAAAAACCGTCGCCAATGTCCTCGGCCTCGCCAGGGACGACCGAACGCTTGTCCATGCGAAACACGCGGATGTACGTGTACCCGTCGGTGACGTAGGACCCTTCCTCAAGTTCGCTTTCGCCGGTCAGGACGACGACTTTGTCCGTGCTCTGAAGCACGATGTCGGACAGATCGGTGCTGACGTCGTCTTCCGACGGGGCTGGCGCCACGTCTTCGTTGTAATGCGGGATCATCACCCAGTCCTTCGGCAGGTCGAACGCCAAATACCATGCGCCTTCAACGGCCTGTTCGGGCGCGCGTACCGTCCCGTCCTCCCCGGTTGTTACGTTCCCAGAACCCTGTTCGTCGCCGCGGCAACCGGCGCCAAGCATCGCCACGACCACGAGTGTCCCAATCAGCAGTTTCTTCATATGGCTCCAGGATACGTCGCAGCCCGCCCTTCGGCAAGTCGTGCAACAACCTCCTCTTGCTCTCCATCGGCCGAGGGGGAGGCAGAGCAAAAGACGCGCCGGTGGCGCGTCTTTTGCGATTATTCGTTCATGTAGACCTCAATCGTGATGGTGCGGACGCCATACGCGATGGCGTCATCGTAGTGTTCCATCCAGACGTCGAGGCGCTTGTAGTAACGGGCGTTCATGCGGTCCTCAACGATGAAGACCTGGTCGCCGTAGAGCTCCGGAATCTTGATGCGGGTACCGATCGGGAGGAAGTTCGCCGCAACGACACCGTGACGCACATGCGTACCGGAGGCGGTAATAAACGGCGTGTCGTCCGTCTGCCACGGAAGGCTGTTATATGCGGTCGAGGTCACCGTCGTGGTATACGACGGGCCACGGAGGTCCGACTTCGGGAAGACACCGTACGACTTGAGCTCGTTGTGCATCGCGGCGATGCGGAGCTCGGTGACACGGTCGACGCCGGCAAATCCAAACGCCGACGTGTCCGCGGCAGCGGCCGGGACAATGCCGTACCCAAGAATGACCGTCATCACGGCGAGAACCGTGAACTCGAACGGCGACTTCTTCAGGACTGCTAGCGACTTGTGGAGCCAGGTGGTGAGCTTCATAAATAAAACATCCCGAAGGACCTCCGAGATGCTGAAGGCATCGTAGCATTTTTTGCGTGAAACGTCAACGAAAATTGGCCTTGACTTCGCTAAGGTTAGCCACTTTTTCTGGCCATTCTCCTTGTGTTCTTTTCGGCCATCCCGTATGATGCGGCTATCTATGCAGCGCTATTCCCACTACCGTGCAACACTCGCCAAGTCCCGCCTTCTCCGCATCGTGCGGGAGTATTGGCGCCGCACGGACAAAAAAACGCTGGGAAAGAACATCGGCCTCGCGGCAGTTGCGGCGTTCCTCTTCTGCACCCTCGCATTCCTCGGCGCCTACGCCTGGTATTCGCGCGACTTGCCGGACCCGAACACGCTCCTTACCCGCGACGTCGCGCTTTCCACGAAAATCTACGACCGCACCGGCGAGCATCTCCTGTATGAGATCGCCGGCGACAAGAAACGCACGCTCGTCACGCTCGACCAGGTTCCTGAAGACCTGAAGAACGCGGTCATTGCGGCAGAGGACGAGCATTTCTACTCGCACCACGGCATCAGCCTGAAGGGCCTCGCGCGTGCCGTCATCTTCCAAGGCCGGCGCGGCGGCGGGTCGACCATCACGCAGCAGCTCGTCAAGAACGCCATCCTGAACAACGAGCGCACCTTTGACCGTAAGTTCCGAGAAATCATCCTTTCCCTGGCCCTGGAGCGGAACTTCACCAAGGACGAGATCCTGCAGATGTACTTCAACGAAATCGGCTACGGCGGGCGCAACTACGGCGTCGAGTCGGCCGCGCAGGTCTACTACGACAAGCACGTCTCAGAGCTGACGCTCTCCGAAAGCGCGACGCTTGCCGGCCTTCCCCAGCTTCCGACCTATTACCTCAACAACCTCGACGAGCTGACCGCCCGCCGCGACTGGATCCTCGGTCGCATGGTGGAGCTTGGCTCGATCACGCAAGCAGAGGCGGACGCGGCCATGGCCGAAGTCATTACCATCTCCCCGGACGTCGGGAACATCACCGCCCCGCACTTTGTCCTGTGGGTCAAAGAGCAACTCGTCGAGGCGTACGGCGAGCGCGCCGTGGAAGAGGGCGGCCTGAAGGTCGTCACGACGCTCGATTACGACAAGCAGCGCGTTGCGGAAGAGGCGGTGCAGGCGGGCGTGAACGACCCGTGTACGTCGTCCGGCGCACCGTGCGGTGAAACGTATGACTTTAACAACGCCGGCCTTGTCGCCATGGATCCGAAGACCGGCCAGGTGCTCGCCATGGTCGGCAGCGTCGACTACTACAACGACGACATCCAGGGCCAAGTGAACGTCACCCAGCGCCCGCTCCAGCCGGGTTCGAGCATCAAGCCGATCATCTACGCTGCGGCGTTCGAGAAGGGCTACACGCCGAATACGCTCCTGTGGGACGTCGACACGACCTTCCCGACCGCGACCGGCGACTACAGCCCGAAGAATTATCACCTGGATGAAAACGGCCCCGTAACGCTCCGGAAGGCGCTCCAGGGCTCATTGAACGTGCCCGCTGTGAAGCTGCTCTATCTCGTCGGCGTCGACCGCGCGCTCGATTTCGCCGAGCGTCTCGGGTACACGACGTTTGCGGACCGCTCTGACTTCGGACTCGCCATCGTGCTCGGCGGCGCGGAAGTGCAGATGGTCGACCACGCGCAAGCGTATGCGGTCTTTGCGAATCAGGGCGCAAAGCAGGAGGTGACGGCGATCCTCAAGGTCGAAGACGCAGAGGGCGTCGTGCTTGAGGAGTGGAAGGCGGAGGAACACCAGGGCGAGCAGGTCATCGACCGCAACGTCGCCGCAACGATCACGAACGTACTCTCCGACAACGAGGCGCGCGCCTACGTCTTTGGCTCTGGCAGCTACCTGCAGCTCGGCGGCCGCCCGGTTGCGGCAAAGACCGGCACGACGAACGACTACAACGACGCGTGGACCATGGGATACACGCCGTCGCTCGTTGCGGGCGTGTGGGTCGGCAACACCGACGGCAGCGAAATGCGGCGCGGCGCAGACGGCTCCATCGTCGCCGCACCGATTTGGAACTCGTTCATGCGCCTCGCGCTCGAGGGCACGACCATCGAAGCCTTCCCCGCCGCAAACATCGAGACGACCGGCAAAAACGTCCTCGACGGCGCGATGCCGACGACGACGGTCACGATCGACACCGCGTCGGGCAAGCTCGCGACCGACCGCACGCCGGAGCGTTACCGCAAAGAGGTGACGTGCGGCGAGTACCACACCATCCTCCACTATCTCGACAAGGACGACCCGCGCGGCGCGGCGCCGGAGGACCCATCGCGCGACCCGTACTCCAGCGTTTGGGAAGCCGGCATCCAGGCGTGGATTACTGAACATAACGCCTCGCTTGAAGAGGGCGAGACCGCGTACGAGGTGTGCGAGGCGCCGACCGAGGAAGACGACGTCCACACGGAACGCAACGAACCGGAGATCGAGATTCGCGAGCCGGACAACGGTGGCGAGGTCGGCCGAGATATCGACGTGCGCTACCGCGTCGAGCTGCGGCGCGACTTCTCGCGCGTGGAACTCTTCATCGACGGCAACTACGTGGCGACCTCGACCAATATGAGCGCCGCGGACGTGACGCTCCCGTCGTGGGTCGGCGTCGGCGACCACACGCTGACCGCGACGGTATTCGACGATGTCGACAACCAGTCAAGCGACGAGGTGCGCATCGAAGTGACCGAGGGGGGCAGCGGCGCGACGAGCGTCGGCCCGACGATCACCAACCCGTTCAACAACCAGACGATCGAGAAGACCGGATCGGCCTACACGGTGACGATCGAGACGCGCAACGCCTCGGACGCCACCCGCCTCGTCCTCTTCGCGACAAACCTTTGGACCGGCAGCCGCACGACGGTCGGTGAAACCGCGGCGCCGTCCTCAATAGGCACGATGAGCTGGAATCTCGGCGACGAAGCCGAATACTCGCTCGTTGCCGAGGCGACCTACCGCGATGGGTCCGTCGTCCAGTCGACGCCGGTGCGGGTGTACGTGGACGAGGCCTCCGAAACGTCGGCGGTGATTGATCTGCTAGACTCGGTGACGCCGTGACGACCGTAGGGGCACGGCGCGCCGTGCCCCTACGATTATTTTGCGTACGCCTGCGTCAGCCGGACTATCGGGAACACGAGGAGCACCGCAAGGATGAGCCCGATGACTCCGTACGCGAACGCCGCGGACGTCTGTGCAGAAAGAAGGCCGAATACCGCAAGCGTGCCGAGCTGGACGACGCTGCGCGTGACGTTGCTCATCGAAAGCGCGGTCGCGCGGGACTTCGTGGCGATCTCCCGGTTGATGTAGTCGTTCGTCGCCACCTCAAGCCCCACCCATGCGACGGAACCGATCATCAGCGGCGCGATAATGAGTGCGGGGTCCTTGATCGTCCCCACGAGCACGAGATGGATGACCATGAGGAGGCCGGAGATGAAGGTCAGCGTTGGCGCGCCAAGCCGCCAAACAACGAGATGGATGTACCCCTGCACCCAGATGGCGAGGAGACGTTTCCCCGCGTACACCATGCCGATCCAGAACGCCGCCATCCCGAGGTCCTTCATGATGGCCTGCTGGAAGTCGCCGAGGCCGAACAAGGGTCCGATGATAAGCGCGCTCGCGATCGTGAGCCAGAACACCTTGTCATTTTTCCGGATGGCGCGCGCCGCTTCGACAAAGTGCGTAAAGAACCCGGCCATCCCCTCCTTCTTTGCGACCGACACCGCCTTTACGGTCGGGCCGAACGTCGAAATAATGACCGCGGCAACGACGTACTGCGCGATACCGATGAGGAACGGCAAGTACCAAAGCAGCTCGTACGCCGCGCCGGCGCACGCCATGGAAACGACGCTGACCGCGGTCGCAAACCCCTTCCCCTGCCCGTACAGCTTGCCGTGCTCTTTTTCGAGCCCGAGCGCTTTGACCCGCTCGTAAAACAGCGCCTCCGACGTCCCGGTCATAAGCGTGCCGGCAGCAAAGTACAGCGTCGTGCCCGCCGCAATCCACGGGAACGTGCCCCCGAGGTACAGCGCCATACTTGCGGCCTGGCCGAGCATCGACAGGACAAGCGCGCGGCGGTGGCCGATGGCGTCCGCGACCGCGCCGCTTGGGACTTCAAGCAGAAACCCCGCGACCGAACCCATGCCGGCAATAAGCGCGAGCTGCTCGAGCGACAGCCCACGGTCGATGCCGTACACGACAAGCACGGGAAGGATGAACCGCTTCAGGAGCGCGCGGAAGACGTAATACTTCTTGATGTCCGAGTGGGGCTTCGCCATAGCTGCTCCGTAGTATACGCCAAAACGACGCCCCGCCGCGCAGTGCGGAGGGACGTCGTCCACCGAGACCCTTGGTTCTTGCGACACCCTACTGCCTAATAGGCATGATGATGTAGAGGTATTTCTCGTCCGGGAGGTCGTGAGGCTGCAGGACGCACGGGCTGAAGCCGTCAATCATGCGGAGCGCCGCCTTTTCCGATGTCACCGCATTCAAACCATCGAGCAGATATCGGTAGTTGAGAACGATGGCGTTTCCCGGACCGGCGATCTCCGCATCAACCGTCACGGTATTTTCGCCGCGCCCCGCGTCCGTCGCCGACAACACCAGCGTCTTTGCCTCCGGATTCGCCTCAACACGCACATCAAATAGGCCGGCTTTCGAAAAAAGGCTCGTACGTTTCACCGCCTGGGCGAGCGCGGAGCGGTTCACCACAATCTCGGTGTTCGCCGTTTTGGGGATAATCTGCCGATAATCCGGATACCTCCCCTCAAGCGTGCGGCTTGTCAGTTCCACATTCCCAAACCGGAAGGCGATCTGGCTTTCCGCAACCTCAATCTCGAGGTTTTCCGGTGCGTCGACACTGTCGCGGAAGACGCTCACGATGCGGCGAGCCTCCTGGAGCGTACGCGACGGCACAATGACGCGTTTCTCGTCCTCGGGCCCCTCAGCGACCGCCACAACGCGCTCACCGAGGCGATAGCTGTCCGTCGCCGCCATGGTGAGCGTGCGCGCGCCGCCGTCGGTCGAGAACACCATGTACACGCCGGTAAGCTCCGGACGCGCCTCGTTCGTCGCGACCGCAAACAGCGTCTGGCCAAGCGCATCGTCGAATGCTTTTGCGTGCACTTTAAAGACGACGCCCCCCGTCACCGGCGGGATAAGTGGATACTCATTCGACGCGATGCCGTTGATCTTTGTCTTTGAGGATCCGCAGTGGATGGAAAGGGCGTGGTCGAGCAGGTCGAGGTCGATACGATCATTCGGCAGGAGGTTCACGTAATCGTAGAACAATTTCGCGGGGACGGTGTACTCGCCCTGCTGGTCCACCTTTCCACGCACCAAGCATGAGACCGCGATCTCGAGGTTCGTCGAGACCAGCTTCAATCCACCCGCATCCGCCTTTACAAGGACATTGCTCAAGATTGGCAGGTTCACCGTCTTTGTCCCTATGTGGCTCGTGATGGCGAGACCCTGATGGAGGTTTTCCCTCGTGCACGATAATTTCATGTGAGAGAAATAAATTTCTTTATAGTGATAGTAGTAACTTGTGAGGCGGTGGATGGCGGGGATAACTCCGTTTCGCCAATAGCGACGGGTGCGTTCGCGTCAGTGCGCTGTGCACGGACGGCGGTGCGGAGCTCGGGACTTCCTGTGGGCGGCCGGACGTGTCGTCGCGTGCCGTACTTTTCCCCCGACTATCCTCTCGAATATCCGCATACTTGTACACTGCGTTATCCACGTTTTTGTCCACATTTTTGGGTGTGGAGGAGATGGGGACTTTGCTGTGTGGCGCTGTGGATGACTGTGTCGAAACTAAGTTTCGCTAGGGAAGCTTAGTTTCGACGTCTGGTTAGGTCGTGTACAGCCGCTGTTTGATGAGTTCTATGTCCTTTTGGAGCTTGTCGTCCCTACCGACGAGGTCAGAGATCTTCGTGTAGGCGTGCATGGCGGTGGTGTGGTCGCGTCCGCCGAGCTCGCTCCCGATAGCGGGATACGAGTTCTTCATCTCTTCACGAAGGAGGTACATGATGATTTGCCGCGGGAACGCGAGGCGCTTTTCCCGGCTTTTCCCGAGGATGTCGTCGACCGCGAGGTCGAAGTATTCCGACACCACGGAAATAAGCTGCCGCGGGGTAACGGTTTTCTTGGCGTTTTCACTTTCGAAGCTCGCAAGGATCGGTTTGACGCTCTCAAGCGACGGAAGAAGGTTTTTGAACTGGTGGAAGGCGATGATTTTTGTCAGCGCGCCCTCGAGTTCGCGGATGTTCGAGTAAATCGTGGACGCGACATAGTGGAGGATTTCGCGGTCGAGCGCGACGCCCTTTTCAAGACACTTCTTCTGGAGAATCGCGATGCGCGTCTCAAGATCCGGCGTCCCGACGTCGACCAGCATGCCCCACTCCAGGCGGGACTGCAGGCGCTTTTCGAGACCGGCGATGAGCTTCGGCGCCCGGTCGGACGAAATGACGATCTGTTTGTTTTCTTGGTGGAGCGCGTTGAAGGTGTGGAAGAACTCCTCCTGCGTCCCCTCTTTGCCGGTAATGAACTGGATGTCGTCGACGAGGAGGAGGTCGACGTTGCGGTAGCGGTCCTTGAATTCCTTGCCCTTTCCGATGCGGATGGAGTGGATGAAGTCGTTCGTGAAGTGCTCGCACGTCACGTACAGCACCCGCACGCCCTGGTTGCGGCGGCGCATTTCGTTCGCAATGGAGTGCAAAAGGTGCGTTTTGCCGAGCCCCACGCCGCCATAGATGAAAAGCGGGTTATAGGTGCCGCCCGGCTGTGCGGCAACGGCCTGCGCCGCGGCGTGTGCGAGCTCGTTCTGTTTGCCGACGACGAAGTTGTGAAATGCGTAGTTGGTGTTGATCGCGATCGACGAGGTCGGTTCGGCCGGGGCGCCGCTCGTCGGGACGAAACCGTAGTCTTCCTGTTGCCGAGGCATCGCGACGGCCTCCTCTTTAAAGAGGACCGGCGCCGCGGGGGTTGTCTTTGTTTCGACGCGGTAAATGAGGCTGCGGACCGCCTGGTTGGTGACGTTCTGCAGCGCCTCCATGATTTCCCGGTGATACTTTTTTTCAAGCCACGCGAGCGTGAACTTGTTCGGGACACCCACGATGACCTCCCCTTGCCGGTACTCACTAATGAACGTGGCGTTAAACCAGGTGGTGAAGTGCGCCTTGCTGAGCTTGAGCTCGAGTTCGCCAAGCACGGCCTGCCACAGTTCGTGGGTGTTCATAGACTGACGGCTACCACCATTAATCGGGACCGAAAAATACGGTTCCTCATTGACGACTTGGCTCATGATAACCCACCTATCCACAGGCCTCAACCCCTCAGTTTGTTCATGTGCGGTGGATGGTTTTGTGGATAAGTGGATAGTTTTTGTGGATAAAGTGTCGACTTATACACAAACAGGCCCCGCCTTTGACAATTTTTGGCTAATTTTCTATACTTCGTTTACTTTTATGCCCAAACGAACGTACCAGCCAAAGAAACGGCAGCGGGCAAGGGTCCACGGGTTCCGCGCCCGTATGCGGACCAAGGACGGCCGGACGGTGCTCAAGCGCCGCCGCTCGAAGGGGCGCAAGCGCCTCGTGATCGCCGCACGTCCTCGCTAGCATATTTCCGAGCGAATGCTCGGATTTATGTTATGATCCTCCTATGTTTCCCTCAGTGAACCGCCTCCGGAACGACAAGGACGTTGCCCGTGTGCTGAAAAGCAAGGCGGGCGCCTTTGATACGGCGTGCGGGGTAAAACTTACGCCCAACAACCTTCCCGTCTCGCGGTTTGCAGTGGTGGCGGGGTCGAAGGTCAGTAAAAATGCGGTTGACCGGAATCGCGTCCGGCGTCAGTACCGCGAAATCGTCCACCAACGCCTTGCTGAAATCGCTACCGGGTATGATGTCATCCTTCTCGTCGGAAAACCTGCGCTCAATCTCGACTACGGTGAAAAAGAAGATCGCCTCCTTCGGGTCCTTCGCAAAGCGAAGCTCCTCACGGGCGGCGACCATCCCCATCGTCCTGTACCAAAAGACGCTGTCGTTTGACCACGGCCCCATGAAGGGCCTGTATCCGTACGGGTACTGCCCTTTTTATCCATCGTGCTCGGAATATACACGGCAGGCGATCCTCAAGGACGGTGTAGTGAAAGGATGTGCAAAGGGCGCATGGCGCATCGCGCGCTGCCATCCGTGGACAGAGGGCGGCGTCGACAAGCCATAAATAAATATCGGGGACCGCGGGCGTTTTGCTCGGGTCCCCGATCGTTTTTCCCGCGCTACCGGTCTTCGTTGGCGAACCGATTGACGAGTTTCCCCAGCATCCGTAGCGGCAGGGGACCCGTTTCCGTCGCGAGGAGGGGCTTCGTCGGGCATCCCATCGGCATGAACTTGCAACCGATGGAGGCGACGAGGTAGCCGATGTTCGCGAAGAACGCCTGCACCCTGTCCGGGTGCGTCGCGGGGCTTGCGAATGCGGCGTACTCCCAGTCGCGGAAGAAGTTGGGGTGCTGCACGGCGGCCTCGACGATTGACCCGCCAGCGTCCCACGCGTGTGACCCAGGGGGGTGGCCCTTGCCGAGGTACGGTCGCGGGACGATCCCTGCGCGCGACATGCGGAAGCACGCTCGCGTGGCAGAGGCGATCTGCTGAGGGGAATCGCCGGGGAGGCCGATGATCATGAGTCCTTCCGGCCGGATGTCTGCCTCCTTGAGGACGCTGAACGCCTCGGCGATTGTGCCCTCGGTGTTGTGGCGCTTGTTTTCGCGCGCCCACGAAGCTTCGTCGTTGCCATCCACACCGATGCCGACGCAGGTGAGGCCGTAGCTACGCCAACGGCGGAAGACGTCCAGGTCCTTGTTGGCCGCCCTCTCCACGCATTTCGCGGTTGCGAGCGTCCGGAGCCCGAACGCGGTCCCGTTCGTGCGCTGCGCGTCGTAGATGGCGCCGAGGCACCGCTCCATCTCGTCCGGCGTCTGTGCGCCGTCGAGCGTGGAGAGGTAGGCCTCGTAGCTTGCCCCACTGCCGGCGAAGCGCCGGACCATGCGCGCGATCGTGTGCACCTCCTCGCGGAACACGTTGGGGTTCCTGAACTGCTCCTTCTTTGCCTTTTCTGCCGCGCAGAAATGGCAGTTGAACGCGCAGCCCTGCGAGGTGAAGATGCAGAACTCCTTGCCGAAGTATGCGCGTGCATAGCGTTCGGGCAGCTCCTCGATCGCGCGCGACATCGAGACTTCGAAGATCGAGGGGACGATGCCTCCCGCCCACGTCTCGAGATCGGCGTGCGAGCGGATCTGTCTGACCCCCGGGACCGACCTGAAAATCCGGGCGAAGTGCGAGGGGGAAAGCCTGCTGATGACCTGTCCCCCGACAAGCAGCGGTTTGTAGGCACTGCGTGCCCGCAGCATGCACCCGACGCGGATCGCTTCGGGGATCGACGAGCTGCCCATGCAGGTGATGCCCCAGGCGTCGGACGCGTCGATGTCTTCGGTCCGCTCGTGCAGCGGCTCGATGACCTCATCGATGAGCCGGACGCTGAACATCGAGCGGAGCTGCTCCTTTAGCATGAGGAGCGAGTTCTGAAGATAGGCGCCCTGGCGACGGTACTGGAGCCGAGGGTGGATGAGTGTGATGGTGGCGGTCATGACCTCTCCGGAAGAACGACATGCATTGCGTTCTTGCGGGAGGACGTGACAGGGCGAATAAAATAGGTAATACTACAGTCAGTCAATAAGTTCACAGCAAAAAATACCAAAAAACAATAATAAATATTGGTATTTTTTAAAACTGAGGATATTCTGTCGTGATTTTTTCGACACAATTATGCAAGAGTATCTCGTACAGCGCCTGGTGAAATTAGGAATGCCCGATAAGGGCGCGGAGGTGTATCTGGTCCTGCTTCGTCACGGGACGCTTTCTGTCGCAGAGATCGCCAGGCACATGAAATGCAACCGCACGACGGTGTATGACATCATTCGGCCTCTCGAGCAGGAAGGGTTCGTCTCCCAAATGCTTGGATCTACAAAACGTCGATATCGTGCGGAATCGCCGCATAAAATTCCCGTTATCTTACGGCAACGCGCAAACCGTCTTGAGGAACTGGCAAAATCCTCTGACGAACTCATCGACGTACTCGACATGGAAAAGGTGCAATCGCCCTCGAAGCCAAAAATAACGCTCTATGAAGGGGAAAGCGGAATCAAGTCAATGTACGATGCTTCGCTACTCTGCAAGAGCGAGATACGCTCGTTTCTTACCCCTGAAGCGCTGGAAACATTTGATCCAGAGTATATCCATGAATATTTTCTTCGTCGGACAAAAAACAAGATCCACATCCGTGGCATTTTGAACGAGTCGGCCATGTCGCGATCGTATAAGCAAAACGCGAAGCAGTTGTTGCGTGATGTGCGGATTGTGCCAAAGGATAAAATGGAAATCGTCCCCGAAGTGTACATTTATGACGACACGGTAGCGATATTTTCGCTCAACGAGCGCCTTGGTCTGTCGATCGAGTCCAAAGACATTGCCCAAGCATTCCGTGCACTGTACGACCTTGCGTGGGAGCGCGCGAACGAATACGACCAAAAGGACAACAAATAAATAGACGACCCCCCTACCAGCCCGCGCGCTGGTGGAGGGGTCTCTTCTTTGAGTATAGTTCAGGTTTGGATTGCTGCAAGAGGGGTATTATCGGGGATTTCGATGTGTTTTACCCGCGCCGCATGCCCGCGCTTCAGTACTACAAAGGTTTTTGGCAGTCTGAGGGATTCGGAAAGGAACCGGATAAGCTCTTCATTCGCCTTCCCTTCCGTGGGTGGTGCATGGAGCGCAATGACAACCGTGCCCGAATCGAGCCATCCGGTCACTTTTGTCTCTTTCGCGTTGGGTTTTACGTGGACGGTGAGGATCATAGGTTGCTCGTTTGTGGACGCTGCGCCTGCGTCCAGAAGTTTTCATACATACTCCTTAGCATTGCGACAATAATGTCGTCTTCAATACGAATTGCAAGAAGATTTTCCGGCTGCCAAAAGATAACTTTATCGGCGAAGAAGTGAAACGATGCCTTGAATGTGCCGAGCCCCCTAATAATACGGGTTTCGCGCATGTTTTCCTTGTCTTCTCCAGCAATGCGTTCAGCATGTGGGCCAGGGAGCGTGAGTGTGCGTGATCGGAGACCACGCTTTACGCGCTCTTTAAGATACTCACGCTGGTCGTCCATGTCGATGAGGTTGAGAAAATCATCTACCGAGCCAAAAAAGTCCAAACTATCTTTGCCTTCGTCGAGCATGCCGAAGAACGCGCCAATGTATTGTCCGCGTCCCTGGTAGATGCGTACGTTACTCGGCAGATCGCCGCGCTTGTATTTGGTAAGGAGATCGGGCAGGAGGGCGGAAAAATCCTGCTTGAGTTCCCTGTCCTGCTGTTGCTTTTTCTCAAGAAGTTCGGCAACAACCGTGGGCGACGCTACGCTAAAACGCTTCAACTTCCCTCCTGCGGGTAGCGCCGCCAAGCCCCTATTTTCCAAGCCTTTAATGAGTTTGTAGATATTTGGCCTGGAAACCCCCATTTTTTCGGCAATTTGGCCTATGGGGTGCGGGCCGACGTTGAGTGAAAGCACATAGAGTCCCGCTTCGTGATCGGTAAGCCCTAGTTGCTTGAGCGCCGCGTATAGAGGGGCGTTTTCGTTTTGGGCCGCTTTTGTGGGCATAAGGTTATTTGTGTGTATAGAACTAGTATACACAATAGACTAAATGCCAGCAATAACTTGATTTTATAGTAAAAGTATGGTAGAGTATTTTGTTCGGTTGAAAGGCCGAACATCACAACCCAGGAGACGACGTGCACATTCTCATCATCGACAACACTTCCGCTCAGCTCGCCGCGGCCAAGACTCAGCTCGAGGCGCTCGGCCACACCGTCACCTGCGTCGATTCGTTCGACGCCTTCACCCGCCTCGTGATGCCGACGACCCGGTTCCTCCGCTTCCACGAGCCGAAGCTCACCTTTGACGTCGTGCTGACGGACCTGTTCATGCCGTCGAGCGCGGCCGGTCTGAGCGAGCGCGGCCGCGAGGCCTACTTCCGCCGCACGTGGTGGGACGAGGAGAAAGGCGCTATGAGCGGCAGCCCGCTTCCCGGCGCCCCCGAGGTCGCCTACGGCATGGTCATCGCCATGGTCGCGGCGCTTGCCGGCGCCAAGAAGGTCGGCGTCCTCTCGATCGGCGATCACCACGACGACCCATTGGCGTGGGCCATGGACGCCATCGAGCACGCGCCGCTCTTCCCGGATGACGTCGGAAGCGAGCAGCGTTTCCCGAGGACCGAGGAGGAAGAGCGCAAGGCGGGCGAAGGGAAGAAGCGGTTCGTCCGCACCTTCGTCGTCAACGGCGCGACCACGGCGTTCTTCACGGGGTACGCCTGCCCGCGGATCTACACGCGGCCCGAGGGTCGCCTGGAGATCGTGAAGAACTGGGCCGCGGCGCTCGAGCGGCTCATGAGCCTGTAGCCGAGCGCCGATAGCGAAACCACGCTTAGGGAGCGTGCGCGTAGAGAGGAGCATGTGGGCCTTCAACGGCAAAAGGTGCGATTTGTTCGTTCTCGTTCTCGAGGATCACATGCGCACCGCCTTCTACGCTCTCTACATCTGTCACGTGTGCATCTGTTTCGCGACGCACACGCGACCGTCACGCATGGTGACGCCGCCCTCCATGCCTGGCCGTCAGGACGTGACGGTGGCCGGTGCGCCCTAGCACCACTTGGCGCGAGTACGCTCGCGCCCCACCTTCAGCGATCGAATGCATCCATCGCTGAACCTGGAGACTTCGTGCATCTCAAGCTCTTCACGTTCGTGGCTGAATTCATCGAGCAGTACAACGTCGCCGCTGCGCGCCGCAACTGGCGTCCCATCGGTCCTACGTACCTGCCCGACTGGAACGCGTGTCCGTACTGCGACACGCGTGACCACCAGGGTCGGAAATACGCACAGGCCTACTGGCGCGACGTTTACGAAGAGTTGAGGCCGCTCTTCGAGAAGTACGGCATCCCCAAGTCGTTCTTCATGGGTGAATGCTGCTGGGGCCTCGCTTCACTGCTCGAGCACGCCAAAATCTCTTAAACGTAACGCCGCCCCGGGAGGAGCGGCTGTTGCCTATTTCATTGCTTTGCGAAACTTTTTGAGAGCGGCAATGTCTTCCCCGCGGCTGCCTTCGGCCTCTTCGCCATCAAACGGCGTTTCGAGGATGAGGTCGATGTGCGCGAGCTTCGGGTGCTGCACGATGTACTTGAACGCATCGAGCCCGATGTGCCCGTGGCCAAGGTGCTGGTGGCGGTCTTTGTGCGCGCCAAACTCGACCATCGAGTCATTGCAGTGGCTCGCAACAAGCGTTTTCAGTCCTACGATTTTGTCGAACTTCTTGAAGGTGTCGTTCACCGCGTCTTCGGTGCGGAGGTCATAGCCGGACGCGAACGCGTGTTGCGTGTCAAAACACACGCCGATTGCTTTACCGCGTTCCGCACCATCGATAAACGCCGCGATCTCCTCAAACTGGTCGCCCATGACTTCGCCCGCCCCGGCGGAGATTTCGATGAGGAGTTGGCACGTCCCTTCGTACCCGTCCATGATGCGGTCGAGGCCTTCCACGACCTTTTTCACCGCTTCCTTCCGCGTAAAACCGTGCGCGGAGCCGGGATGGAACATCATCGCCTTGGCGCCGAGCTGCGTCCCGCGCTCGAGTTCGTCGCGGAGCATCGTGGACGAGCCGTAGCGGACGTTGTTTTTTTCGCTGGCAAGGTTAATGAGATAGGGCGAATGGATATAGACGTCCTCGATCCCACTCTCTTTCATCGACGCGCGGAATTTCGCCGCCTCCTCATCGGTGATCGGCTTCGCCTTCCACATTTGCGGCGGACGGCTGAAAATCTGGATGACCTCGCATCCCAGTTCCTTTCCGTTCGGCCCGGCCTTCCAAAGCCCTCCTGCCGCTGACACGTGTGCCCCAAAGCGCATATGGACGAAGGTTAGGCTGAAGTCTCCATCGGCGGCAAGCCGAGCCGCTTGCGGAGGTCGGCGAGGAGGGTTTCGGCATCGTTTTTTGTGTTTTTGTTCGCAATATCGACCTTCTGGTCGCCCCAGCTCATGCGGATTTTATAGCTCGTGTTTTTTCCACTGCGGTCGATGTGGAGTGCGAGCCGCACCTGGTCGAATGTTGCCAACTGCTCCTCGGAGTCCCCAATGCGGCGCCGGAGGTAATTGCCGTTCCGGTCGAGCGTGTAGACTTCGTCGGTCGGGTGCACGCCGCCCATTTCTTTGCGGACGCGCATCCCCTGCAGGCTTTTTACGATGAGATACAGGCCTGGAACGGCGAGGACGCCCGGGAACAGCAGATCAAGCGAGGGTTCCCGGATATCCGGCGCGACCTGGACCGCGACAAAGATGAACGTGAACGCCCCAAGGAGGGCCGCGGCGGATGACGTGAGAAACTTGTGCTTGATGAAAATGATCGCACCACCGCTGTCGTAGAGCGTGGGCGTCATCTTCTGCCAGGACGAAAGATTGAAGTACATACTGAAAGGATTGTAGCAGATACGCAAAGACGGGGTGCGGGGACCCCGTCTTTGCTATTTGACCATCTTTTCCTTGAGAAGGTCGATCGTCTTCCGGTTCACCAACTGACGCTCGACGTACTCGCGGTATTGCGGCTCGTAGACGCGCTTGCGGTTCTCGTTCTCCTCGGGGAACTGCGACGCGATATGGTCGAGTTCGGCGTCAACCTCTGCCTCGGGGACCGTGACGCCCTCTTTCTCTGCGATCGTCTTGAGGACGATGCTGACCTTGATGCGCTGCAAAGCCGGCGCGGCAAAGTCGAGCTTGAGGTCGGCCATCGACTTGCCGATCGACGACAGGTATTGCGTGAAATCGAGTCCTTGCGACTCGACCTGATGCTCGAGCTCGTGGACCATCTTTTCAATTTCCTGGTTCACGAGCAGGTCCGGGATCGCGTCGAATGTCGACTTGTCGGCGACAAGGTCGAGGACCGTCTTGTCGAGGCGGCGCGCTTCTTCCATGCGGTTCTCCTCGCGGAGGTTCTCGCGCAGTTTTTCTTCGAGCTCCGCAGCGCTCTTCAGGCCGACGGTCGCGGCGAATGCGTCGTCGAACACCGGCGGCTGCAAGAGGAAGATCTCGTTCATCTTTACGGTAAATTCCACGTCCTTGCCCGCGACATGTTTCTGGTAGTGCTCGTCCGGGAACCTGAGCGTGAAGGTCTTTTCTTCGCCTTCCGCAAGGCCGAGGATTTCATCGACGAAGCCCGGGACGTAGTAGCTTTCGTTCGTGTACACGCCATGGTTCTTCGCTTCCCCGCCATCAATAACGACGCCGTCCTGTTTCATGGTCATGGTGACGACCGCCTTGTCGCCCTGTGCGAGCGTACGGCCCGCTTCGGCGCGTACCTCCTTTGTCTGCATGCGAGCGAGATCCGACCGCGCCTCATCGATGAGCGCCTGTGTCGGCTCGATATCCTTTTTCTCGACCGAGAGGCCTGCGTAGTCCGCGAGCTTCGTCACCTTCGGCATGAGCGCGACTTCGGCGGTATAGACGAAGTCATTGCCCGGCGCGAGCTTGTCGACCGTGAAGTACGGCTGGCCGACGGTCTCGAGGTCCGCCTCGACCATCGCCGCAAGGAAGGAGCTGCGCACCAAGTCTTCGGCGGCATGCTCGAGGATCGCCATTTCGCCGACCTTCTGCTTGACCACCTCGTACGGCGCCTTGCCCGGACGGAAGCCAGGGATGTTCACCTCTTCCGAAAGGTGCGCGGCCGCCTCTTGGCATGCGGCGGTGACCTCATCCGCAGGGATCGTAACCGTAATTTTCGCCTTGTTGTCAGGGAGGAGCGTGACGTCGTGGGCCATAAAGAAAAGTAATGTGCGGCGAGTATAGAGATGCGGGGGCCGCATGTCAATTCCTTGGCTCGTAGT
>CAZKGL010000002.1:0-64592 GCA_964552565.1 uncultured Gammaproteobacteria bacterium | reverse complement strand
GTAGCCAAAAAAAATCCTTTTTTCACAACATTTTCGTTGACCCAACCGCTTTTTTGGGATACGGTGTGGGTTGCTTATTCTTTACCAATCTCTTCTATACCTCGCATCGTCGAACAACTCTTCGTCCGTCTCGGCCTCGCCGTCATCCGCACCTTGGTGCGCGCAAAGTGGATCACCACGCGCGTCTTCGGTATCGCGTTGCGCCCTTTTGCCGCCCTCTCGCGCGCCCTTTTGCCGCGTGTCGTGGTTCCCGCATACCACGGAGTCTATTTGCTGCGCCGCCGCATGCAGCGCTTTTACCGCCCGGCGAAAAACCGGCTCATGTACGCCGTGGCGAACCGCCACATGTTCCACACTGTCGCCATCGCGATCGCGGTCGCTGCCGGCGTCGTAAACATCCAGCTGACCGACGTCCGCGCCGAAACATATGGCGAACGCAGCCTTATGTACGGCCTCGTGACGAATGACGAACAGGAGTTGATCGACGACTACGCCGATGTGTCTGACGTGACGTCTGCACCGCCGGTGAAGTATCTCTCCGCAAGCACGCTTTCCGTTCCCGTGGGCGGGACGGACGCATCGGGCGCGGTGATGACCACGTCGCTTGTCGGCGGCGGCGCCCTTTCGTCGCTCGCCATTGCAGAGGGCAGTGCGAGCGTTGCACCGCGTGAAGCGATCGAAACCTACACGGTCCAGGAAGGCGACACGCTTTCGACCATCGCGGCGAGCTACGGCATCAGCCTCAATACACTCTTGTGGGCGAACAGCCTGAACGTCCGAAGCGTCGTGAAGCCGGGCCAGGTCCTGACGATCCTTCCGGTCTCCGGCGTCCAGCACACGGTGAAGAGCGGCGATACCGTTGCACGCATCGCAAAGACGTACGGTGTCGAGCAGAGCGAGGTGATCGCGTACAACCGCCTCGACGACAGCGGGACGCTATCCGCCGGTGAAACGCTCGTTATTCCTGGCGGCGAAATCCAAGCGCCGACCCCGACGAGCCGCCGCGAAGCGGTGTCGCGCGTCCTTACCGCCGCGCCGACCACGTCAACCGCGTCGACCGTGAAGAACACCGGTGCGGCGATGATGTGGCCGACCGACCTCTCGTATATCGTCCGCGGCCTCAGTTGGTACCACACCGGCGTCGACATCGACTGCAACGGCCATGCGGACGGGTCCTCGACCAACGACAACTACGCCGCTGCGGACGGCATCGTGCAGTACGCCGGCTGGCTGCGCGGGTACGGCAATACGGTAGAGATCAACCACGGCAACGGCATTGTGACGCGCTACGGCCACCATCACGCCATCTACGTGTCGGCCGGCCATAGCGTCACGGCGGGTACGCCGATCGGGCGCTGCGGTTCCACGGGCAAATCGACCGGCACGCACCTCCACTTCGAAGTCATCGCCAACGGCAGCTTCATGAATCCGCTGTCGTACATCCGATAAGCACTCACAATGCCGGGCAACACGCCCGGCATTGTCATTGCGAGCGAAGCGAAGCAATCTCAGGTGAACAGAGATTGCTTTGACCCGCTCAGCGGGTCTTCGTCGCCGTGCTCCTCGCAATGACGATGTACCTACGTCTACTGTACTACCGTCTTCGGCCGGTACTGCAGCGCCTCGGCGAGGTGTGGCACGGTGATCTGTTCCGACTCCGCAAGGTCCGCGATGGTGCGCGCGACGCGGAGTACGCGGGTGTACCCACGTGCAGACATGGAGAGCCGCTCGACGGCATGTTTAATGAGCGCAAGCCCCTCCTCATCGAGGTCGCAATGCGTGCGCAGCGGCTCCGCGCGTAGTTCGGCGTTCATCGTGACGGCGGAGCCGGCAAACCGTGTGGTTTGGATGTCGCGCGCACGCTGCACGCGCGCACGGATGACGGCTGACGGTTCGGCGTTCGCAGCGCTCGTGAGTTTTGCAAAGTCGACGCGCGGCACCTCGCAGCACATGTCAATCCGGTCGAGGAGCGGGCCGGAAATTTTCTGCTGGTATTTGAGGATCTGGCCAGGCGTGCAGGTGCAGGCGCGGCCGGGGTCATTCAGGAACCCGCATGGGCATGGGTTCATCGCGGCGACGAGCATGAAGCGCGCCGGGAACTCCAGCGTCCCTGCGGCGCGGGAGATGACGACTACCCCGTCCTCCAGCGGCTGTCGCAGGTTTTCGAGGACGTTGCGGGAGAACTCGGGGAACTCGTCGAGGAAAAGGACCCCCCGGTGCGCCAGCGACACCTCGCCGGGCTTCGGCCATGATCCGCCACCGACGAGCGCAGTGCCTGAACTCGTATGGTGCGGGCTCCGGAACGGGCGCTCGGCGACGAGCGCGGACGACTCGGGAAGTGTGCCGGCGACGGAATGGATCATCGTGATTTCGAGTGCCTCCGCGAATGTGAGTTCCGGAAGGATGGATGGCAGGGCGCGGGCGAGCATCGTCTTCCCCGCCCCCGGCGTGCCGGAGAGGAGGATATTGTGCCCGCCCGCCGCCGCGATCTCGAGCGCGCGCTTTACCTGCTCCTGGCCACGGATGTTCGCCATGTCCTCGGCATTTCGCCGCCCTTCACGGGCGATGGATGACGGCGTATGCGCAACGAACGACCCTTCTTCCAGGCGCATGACGCATTCGGCGAGGGTTGCGACCGGATACACGGCAATACCATCGACGAGGCCGGCCTCGTTGGCGTTTTCTGGCGCCACGATAATGCCGGAAAATCCTTGCGCTTTTGCCATCATCGCGGCAAGGAGCGCGCCACGGACCGGCCGTACCCGGCCATCGAGGGCGAGTTCGCCAAGGCAGACGAACCGCGAGAGCGGCTGCACGGGCGTCACGCTGCCATGCGCGGAAAGAATGGCAAGCGCGATCGCGAGGTCGTACGCCGGGCCTTGTTTGCGCACGTCGGCGGGCGCAAGGCTGATGGTGATGTGCGTGCGTGGAAACGGGAGGCCGCTGTTTTTCATCGCCGACCGTACGCGTTCGCGGGACTCACTGACGGCGGCGTCCGGCAGGCCGACGATGAGAAATTTCGGCAGCCCTGACGCAATATCCGCCTCCACGCACACGGGAAGTGCGGCAAGCCCGACGAGCGCGGGCGCGTAACTACAAGAAGACCCCATATACCAAAAGATATACAGGGGAGTGACTTAAGATTCGCGCGACGGGACAGGGGGGTTGTATCGAGTGTAGTACAAAAGGCCGACGGCGCCAACGATGATGAGGATATCTGCCAAATTGATGGCCGACGTGGCGAAAAGGATGAGGTAATCGGTCGTAAACCCGTTGATGATGCGATCGACGAGGTTGCCGAGGGCGCCGAGCGCGATGACGGCCGCTGATGCGGACCGCATGGCGTTTCCGCGCCATGCGTCACGAGCCATCATGAGCAACGCGGCGATCACCACGATCGTGAATGGGACGATAAACGCCATCGGGAGTGGGATGTCGAATGAAATGCCGGGATTTTTGTGGAGCGCAAGGTCGATCGGCGCGGACACGGGTTGTGAATCGAGCGGCAAGAAGCGAATGGCGAGATATTTAAACGCGCCGTCGAGGAGTGCCACGGCAAATGCGATGGCAGTGACCAAGACGGCGCGTGTTCGCATGGCTAGACTTCCTGTGTCAGCGTTTTCTTGCAGGCGATGCACGACGTGGAGGTCGGGCGGGCCATGAGGCGCTGGACATCAATTTCATTCTGGCAGTATTTACACTTGCCGTATGAACCGGTGTCGATCGCCTTCAATGCGGAGTTTACATCCTTCAGCGCGGACTCGAGTTCGCTTTCCAAAGAAAGATTGTCGCTGAATTCCGCAACTTCCGCAGCATTCTCGTCTTCTTTGTCGCCGTGTGACGGAAAGTCCGCATCAAAATCCCCCCCGGTGTTTTGCGTGCGGTGGGCGATATTTGCAAGCTCGGCTTCGAGTTTCTGCTTTTCTGCCGAGAGCTGGGCCTTCAGTTGGTCCAAAAGTTGGCTCTTCATAAAGAAAATAAAGTGCAAGTCTCGGCACTATAACAAACTGTCGGAAATTGAAAAGAGGGAGCGCGAGTGCTGTTCTTGCAGGCAAGTGGACACGTGGTGGACGTGGAAAAAATATGTCCTGCGGAACAGGTTGTGATGCGCTACCCTCAGTAGGGCGATTGCCGGACACCGCGCTCAGGCGGTGGGTAGTCGACTCGACATCGTCGAATGGACTACTCACCGTCTGATCGGCGTCAACAGCGTTTCGCGTTGACGACCTGCTCTACCCTGCATGGGCTTCCTTGCGTGCGGTGCACGTACAGGTCGCTCAGCGAAGTTCCCCCTGGAGATGGAGAGTAAAGCAGTGAGGTATTCCCCGAAGCTGGAAATGTGGGGGCTTCGGGGAACTTCCCCTATGTCATCCCTGATCGATGCTTCGTTCAGGGGTCTAGAGGTTTTGTGGAAAGAGCATGACGTTCACAAAAATATTGTATGACGTTGAACAACTATTGTAAACAGCACAAATGCTTTGTAAATAAATAGTTTTTTGCACTTGTGGATAATTTTCTGCGCAAGTTTTGTGTATGCTTGTGGATAACTTGTGTAGAAAACACATGTTATCCACATTCTTACCAACAGAGCGTAATCTTACTCACGTTTATTGCGACTTCCTCGAAGTTTCTGAGGAATGTTACGAGCGTGTGGTTGGTGTTCAGGAGTCCTGCGACTTCCGCGTGAGGAAGTACGGATGTTTTGAACCATGAATGGGCACGGTACATGCATTCTGACTGTACCTTTTCAGTATTTTCCAAGGAAATGTCCCTATTCGCAAGCGTAAGGAGGTTCGGTGTCTTCGCGAGCCGAATGAGGTTGCCCGTGGTGTTACTCAGGGAAATAAGCGTAAATGCTTCTTCCGCCCGGATATCGATTGCAATGTCTTCGGTTGCGCTCCGGATTTCCGTGAACGCCTCCCCGTCTTCCGTTGTCCACGCCTGCGTAGTCAGAGTTTGACGGTTCATGATGTCCTTCCCAAGGCTTGCGAGTTCTTCCACGGTCAGGTCGCCGGGCGGAAAACTCAGGAAATACCCAAGACCATCACGATCTTCCGTCACGAGGAGTGCGCCGCCGTTCGCAAGGAGCGTGTCCAGCGCTTTCGCCGTTGCTGCAACGGGCAAAAGGCTCTCCCACATCATCGGGACATCGTGGAACCCGGCGGGAATTGCGAGTTTTGCCAGGACGGCTGCGCCATTTGGGGCGAACAGTCCGGATGCAATGCCGTCTTCCGCGATGCCCATGCCAACGATGGAGACGCCGCCGCCGGTAATCCGTAGCGGCGCCGATGCCGTTTCTTCGCCAAAAATATGAAGATCGCCGTCGTACGTCGGAAGCAGCGCGCCGGCACGGAAAGACGGACCCGTCTCCCCCGTCGGCAGGCCGTCGGGAACGATGACGGTTACGGCATCGGCGGTAATAGCCGAAAAGCCGAATGCCGACAGCGCCGCCGCGTCTTCTTCGGGCAGCGGGGTGTCGACGGTAATACTGATCTGCCCGTCACTCGTGATATGGATGCTGAATTCCCGTTTACTCCGTGCGATGATGTCCCGCATGGTCCACGGCAGGCCGGTTGCGGGTGCATATGTTCCGAGGCGCTCGTCGAGCGTGCGGACGTTCGCCGGCGTGACGAGGACGCGGATGCTCGCAGCCGTGGTCTCCGGACGGAGGCCGAGCGTCGTACTCATAGCAAACGGAATGCGGAACGCGAGTACTGCGGCACACAGCCCGGCGGCGACCGCAAGGCAAAGCGCAACAACCCGTCGATAATCACGACGGGTTGTTGGCGCGCTCGCTAGGGGGATGTTGAGTGCCGGTTGCATGTTACGATCGCGTATCGCGGCGCGGACCGCGGGAGCCGTTCCCGCCGCGCATGGGCGGACGGGCGCTCCGCATGCCGCTGCCGGTGCTGTCCGGCGCGCCGGCGGGGCGCTCCGGGTAGACGTTGCCCTCGGCCTGTTTCATGGAGAGGTTCGTGCGGCCCTTGTCGTCGATTTCGATGACTTTCACCTTGACCTTGTCACCGATATTCACGATGTCGGTGACGGCATTCACGCGCCACGGCGCGAGTTCCGAGATGTGCACGAGGCCGTCCTTGCCCGGAAGGATCTGCACGAACGCGCCGAAGTCCATGAGGCGGACGACCTCGCCCTCGTACAGTTCGCCGACGGTCACTTCCTTCGTCAGGTCAGCGATCCACTTGTATGCCGCGTCGCCCGATGCGCCGTCGACCGCAGTAATCATGACGAGGCCATCTTGTTCGATGTCGATCGCGGTCACGCCGGTCTTTGCGATGATCTCGTTGATCATCTTGCCGCCCGGGCCGATGACTTCGCGGATCTTGTCCGGGTTAATGCGGAGCTTGAGGATGCGCGGCGCGTTCGGGGAAAGCTCCGGACGCGGTGCGGGGAGCGCGGCGAGCATGACGTCGAGCACCCGCATGCGGGCCTCCTTGGCGCGGCGCACCGCGGTTTCCATGATCTCCCGCGTCAGGCCGTCGGTCTTCGTGTCCATCTGGATGGCAGTAATGCCGTCCTTCGTGCCGGTGATTTTGAAGTCCATGCCGCCCTCGCCGTCCTCCAGGTCCTGGAGGTCGGTGATGACCATCGCGCGTTCGCCGTCACTCGCAAGGCCCATCGCGATACCCGCGACCGGGGCCTTGATCGGCACGCCGGCGTCCATGAGCGCGAGCGTCGCGCCACACGTCGAGCCCATCGAACTCGAGCCGTTGCTGCCGAGGACTTCGGACACGACGCGGATGGAGTACGGGAACGCCTCCTTGTCCGGGATCATGTGCATGAGCGCCTTTTCGGCGAGCGCGCCGTGGCCGATTTCGCGGCGGCCCGCACCGCGCAAGGGCTTCGCTTCACCGACCGAGAACGGCGGGAAGTTGTAGTGGTGCATAAACCGTTTCTCGCCGATGAGTTCCATGCCGTCGAGCGTCTGTTTGTCGCCCGGCGCGCCGAGAGTGCACACCGACAGGACCTGCGTTTCGCCGCGCATGAAGAGGCCGGACCCGTGCACGCACGGCAGCGTCGCGACTTCCGAATACAACGGGCGGATCTCGTCGAGCCCGCGGCCGTCGACGCGTCGGCCTTCGTCAAGAATGAGCCGCGTGATCATCGCCTCGATGCAGTCGTACACGAGCGACGAGGTGTATGCGATGTCGTCCGGTTCCGCGCCTTCCGCCGTCAGTTGCGCGACAAGGCGGCGTTTCACTTCGTCCTTCGCGAGTGCGCGTTCGGTTTTCGTCGCCTTCGGCGCGCCGTAGAAGAGTTCGCGGATAAGGGGCTCCATAATGGCGTCCGCCTTCGCTTTGAGAACGGTGCGCTTTTCGGCCGCCGCCTTTTCCGCGTCCGTTTTCGGCGACACGAGGTCCTTCTTTTCCTTGCCGACCGCGGCGCGGACCTGCTCGATGAGCGTAATGACGTCGCCGAGGCGCTCCTGGCCGAACGCGAATGCGGCGAGGACGTCGTCTTCGCTTGCTTCCTTCGCACCCGCCTCGATCATGATGACCTTTTCCGGGGTGCCGGCGACATCGACGTCAAAGAGGCTCTTTTCGCGCTCTTCGTAGGTGCCGTTCAGGAGCAGCTGGCCATCGACCTTGTTCACGCGTGCCGCGGCGATAGGGCCGCCCCACGGGATATCGGACATGTGGAGCGCGCAGGACGCGGCGATGAGGCCTGGGATGTCCGCGTCGTTCTTACCGTCGAACGCGAGCACGGTCACGATGACCTGCACGTCGTGTTCGATGCGACTGTCAAAGAGCGGGCGGATGGCGCGGTCGATGAAGCGCGCGTTGAGCACCGCTTCGTCGGTCGGGCGGCCTTCACGCTTGATGAAGCGCGACCCCTTGATGCGGCCGGCGGCGTACAATTTTTCTTCGAACTCGACCATGAGCGGGAAGAACCCGAGCCCCGGCCGCTTGTCCTTGCTGAGGACGGCGGTGGCAAGGACGACGGTGTCGCCGTAGCGCACCGTACAACTGCCGTTTGCCGCCTGGGCGAACTTCCCTACCTCAATGGTGAGCGGCTTGCCGCCGTACTCCATGCTGAACTGCTGCGTTTGCATAGCGTGACGTTGCTCGGCCCGAGGCACAAGAACTCAGCCATACGGCAAAGGTCTCGATGTCCCGGGCCGATGTTATGAATAAGTGACGGGAGCCATCGAACCGGTTCGATGGCTTTGCGTCAACTATCCACGGCGGGCGAAGCGGCGCGGCTTGCGCTGCTCGTCGTTGACGACGTTGTGGTCGACCTGCGCGGGTTTCGGTTCGTCTTCGACCGACGTCGGGTCGATGCTTGCCTCGCCCTTGCGCGGCGGGCGCGGACGGCCGCCGCCCGGGATGAGGAACTGCGCGGTGTCGTCGGAAAGGTTCGTGTAGATGTCCGCGGTCTCGACCAGGCGCGTCGAGGTCGACTCGCGGAAGGACGCGACATGGAAGATGCGGCCGCGCCCCTTCACGTAATCGCCCACCGGCACGTAATCGCCATCGCCGGACACGAGGACGACGACGTCCACCATGTCGAGCATGCGGACGATGTCGATCGTAATGCCGACATCCCAGTCGCCTTTCTTGTGCCCTGAGTCGTACTCGAGGAGCTCTTTGGTCATCACTTCGATGCCTGCGCCGTGGAGCGCCTCGAAGAACGCGGTTTCGTCCCCGCCTTTCGTCGAGACGCCGTACGCGATGGCGCGGATGAGCTTCTGGTCACCGGTCGTCGCTTTCACGATGTTGGCAAAGTTCACCTTGTTTCCGTAAAGGTTGCGTGCGCTGTAGTACATGTTCTGGATATCGATGAACACGCCCACGCGGCGGTGCTGTGTGTCGAGCATAAAAGAAAACTGGCGTTTAAAAAATGGTCTGAAAAATCTCCCTCCTTATAGTACAACAGCACCCTGCGCCGGAATAGCGCAAGGTGCGGCTGCTTACTTGGTTGCTTTGGCGGTCTGCTGCGACGGCTTGAGGCCGAGTTCTTCGACCAGCGACGCGTATGCCTTCTCATCTTCGCGCTCCAGGTACTTGAGGAGGCGGCGGCGCTCGGCGACCTTTTTGATGAGGCCGCGGCGCGAGCTGAAGTCCTTGCGGTGGTTCTTGAGGTGCTTCGTGAGCTCCTCAACCTCCTTCGTGAGGAGGGCGATCTGCACCTGCGGCGAACCGGTGTCGTTCGCATGGGTGCCGAACTTCTTGATGAGGTTCTCCTTCTGTTTCTTGCTGAGCATAGCCTGACGATGTGCATTCGAGCGTCGCAGAAAGGGGTGCTCAACCCGCAAACCATGGCGCACGACAGTGAATTAGTGCCCAAACTCTAGCGGAATTCGTCGCCTTGGTCAAGTGTGTCGTACAATATGTGGCGTATGCCCTTGTCCTTGGAACGTTCCCTCACGCAATTCCTGGAATATTTGGAAATTGAACGTGGACGGTCGGCGCTGACGGTCCGCAACTACCATTTTTACCTGCGCCGATTCCTCGATTGGGCGAAGATCAAGAAGCCGGACGAGATTACGCTTGAATTGGTGCGAAAATTTCGGCTTTTCCTGAACCGCGACCTTGCCGGCCGCGAGGAGGACAGCCTCAAGAAATCGACCCAAAACTACCACCTCATCGCGCTCCGCGCCTTCCTGAAGTTCCTCGCCAAGCGCGATATTGCCTCGCTTTCTCCGGAAAAGATCGAGTTGGCCAAGCAGGATGGGCGGCATGTGAGCTTCCTCGAAGCGGACGAGCTGAAGCGGATGCTCGCCATCGCCGCAAAAGATCGGTCGATCGTCGGCCTGCGCGACCGGGCCATCCTCGAGCTCCTTTTTTCCACCGGCCTGCGCGTCTCAGAGCTGGCGAATTTGCAGATTGAGCAGGTCAACCTGAAGCAGGACGAATTTACGGTGAAGGGAAAAGGGAGCAAGCACCGCGTCGTCTTTCTTTCCGACGACGCGAAGACGGCGCTCAAGGCGTACCTCACCATCCGCCACGACGTCGCGCCGTTCCTGTTTGTCCGGCATGACCGCGCGAAGAAAGGCGGCAGCCAGGCGCTCACGCCGCGCAGCGTGCAGCGCATCGTCGACCGGTACGCCCGTGCGGCCGGCATCACGAAACGCGTGACGCCGCACACGCTCCGCCACACCTTCGCGACCGACCTCCTGCGCAACGGCGCCGACATCCGCAGCGTCCAGTCGCTCCTCGGCCACGAATCGATCATCACGACCCAGGTCTACACGCACATCACCGACAAAGAACTGAAGCGCGTGTACAAGCAGTTTCATGGGAAGGCGAAAGAAGAGTAACCCATCATTGTGAAGCAGCACATCGTCATCATCGGAAGCGGGTTTGGGGGCATGGAGGTTGCGAAGCGGTTGGCGCCGAAGGTGCGGCGTGGGGAGATTGACGTAACGGTCATCAACCGCACGAACTACTTTTTGTTTACGCCGCTCCTCCATGAGGTCGCCACCGGCGGCCTGACGCCGACAAGCGTGACCGAGCCGCTGCGCGACGTGTTTGCGCGCTCCGGCATCCGTGTTGCGCAAGGCGACGTCGCGGGCGTTGATATCGCGGCAAAGAATATCCGTGTCGGAACGTGTGACATCCCTTACGACATTGTCGTCCTCGCAAGCGGTGCGGAGACGAATTACTACGGCGTTCCGGGGGCGGACGCGCACGGCGTCGGCCTGAAAACGCTCAGCGACGCGATCCGTATCCGCGAACGGGTTATTGATGCATTTGAGGCTGCTGCGCTGACGAATGATGAAGAAGCGAAGCGGCGTTTGCTTTCCTTTGTCGTTGTCGGCGCCGGCGCGACGGGCGTGGAGCTCGTCGCGGAGCTTGCAGAGTTCGCGACCGGTATTGCGGAAAAATATTTTGGCGGCACGCACGGGGTTTCGGTGACGCTCGTCAGCGCAAGCGCAGAACTCCTTGCACAGTTTTCGCCAGCGACGCGCAAGGCTGCGGAGGAACGGTTGCGCAAGAACGGCATCGTGCTCAAACTCGGCGTCCAGGTGCTCGGTGTGGATACGGACGGCGTCGACCTTGGTGATGGGTCGCGCATCGATGCATCGCTTGTCGCGTGGACTGCGGGCGTGAAGCCGGTCGTGCCAACGTTTACAAACGGCGCACCCGAGATGACGAACGGGCGGATCGCCGTCGATGCGACACTTGCGGCACGCGGCGTCGACGGCATGTTCGTGCTCGGCGATTCTGCCGCGACGCCTTCCCCGCTCCCCATGCTGGCCCAGGTCGCGGTCGCACAAGGCAAGACCGTCGCGCAGAATGTCGTCGCAAAACTCGCCGGACGGCCGCTGCACCCGTTTGCGTACCGTTCCAAGGGCTCGCTGGTCTCCCTCGGCCAATGGTTTGCCGCCGGTACGGTCGGCGCATTCGACATCTCGGGCCGCTTTACCTGGTGGCTCTGGCGCACGGTGTACCTCTTCAAGTTCGCCAGCACGAAAAAACGCATCCGTATCGCCTTCGAGTGGACGATCAACCTCTTCTATCCGCGCGACATCACCAAGCTCACCTAAAGAAAAAGCCTCCCGGCAAGGGGAGGTTTTTTCATGGGGCGACTAACGGGGATCGAACCCGTATAGCCGGGACCACAACCCGGTGCTCTACCATTGAGCTATAGCCGCCGTGGGTTTTGCGGGGTAAAGAATAGCATCCAAGACCCGATAAATCAAGCCCCTAGCCTGCTTTTGGTGCCTCGGGATGGGATCGAACCATCGACCTTGGGCTTAGAAGTCCCCTGCTCTATCCAACTGAGCTACCGAGGCTCCAAAAACAGACAATATATCCTAGCATTTTCTAAGGGTTTTATCAATAACCCTGGGCAAGTATTTGACAGAAGAAACGGCCTCAGGCATTATTTCGCTCGCTCGAACGCATCCCGTTCGCGTCCCTCCTCGCGCTCATCTCCTACCAGGACGACAACGCCGACAAGCTCGAGAGCTTCGACGCGAACAAGAAGATCGGCCCCGACACCATCACGCGCTGGTCCGTCAACAACGACGGCACCGCGACGGTCTCGACGGCCGACGACGCCTTCCCCGTCTCGGACAAGACCACCGAGCGCAACGAGATCATCGCCCTCGGCGAGATCGACGGCACCCGGTACTTCCTCGGCACCTTCCAGGACGGGGAGTACACGCTGCTCGACGACGACAAGGCGGAGATGGAGGCGCAGGCCTTCGGGAAGCTCCTCCAGGAGCAGGGCGCGCACTTCGGGACGCTCGCCCACGCCGACGACTCCTTCACCACCGTCGGGGTGCTCTACGGCATCGACCAGGACGGCAAGCTGAAGGTGAAGTACAAGCTCGACGACGTGCAGCAGGCGTTCTACGCCGGCAAGGACTCGATCGCCATCGAGACCGCGGCGCGCCTCGCGATCCTCTCCATCAACGACTTCGTCGGCCGCGTCCTCAACAACGAGGACGTGCTCAAGGACGACGAGGGCATGGCGAAGGAGGACAACATGACGCTCGTCCGCGCCGAGCTCGACCCGCTCACCCCGGTGATGGCGGCCAAGAAGGACGACAAGATCGTCTACTACGGCCTCGACAACACCGAGCTCACGGACAAGGGCGAGACCGGCTTCGGCGAGAACGTCTACGCCTTCCCGGCGGTCGACCGCACCGGCAAGCAGGACGCCGCGACCCGCGTGCGCTTCCAGCGCACCGGCGACGGCCGCGGCAACATGACCCGCGTCCAGGTCGCCGCGACCGGCAAGTAGCCGGCTCCACAACTCGACACCACGTACGGCCCCGCGCTGGGACGATCCCCGGCGCCTCGACGCTCGGCATCCCTCGTGGTGTCGGGCGTCGAACCCTTTTATGGGAGTTTTTTTGTTTCTGGGCTATGATGCGGAAAACTATGGCAGAAAAGAAGACGTTCCTCATTCTGGACGGCAACGCGCTCCTCCACCGTGCCTGGCACGCCATCCCGCCCCTGACCACCAAAGACGGCCGCGTGGTAAACGCGGCGTATGGTTTTACGATGGTCGTTGAGAAGATGCTCGCGCAGTTTGCACCGGACTTCATGGCGGTTGCGTGGGACTTGCCGGGCGCGACGTTCCGCCATGAGGAATACAAGGAGTACAAGGCGACGCGTGAAAAGAAGGCGCAGGAGCTGTACGACCAGATCCCCATCATCCAAGAGATCCTTGCGGCATACGACATCCCGTCGCTCTCCGTTCCAGGTTTCGAAGCGGACGATATCATCGGCACCATCGCGAGCCATAACAAAAAGAAGGGCTTCAAGACGCTCATCGTCACCGGCGATCTCGATGCATTGCAGCTCGTCGACGAGTCAACGCACGTCGTGTTTTTCGTGAAGGGATTGTCGCAGACGACGCTCTACGACCCCGTGGCGGTCGAGGCGCGGTATGGGCTGCGCCCCGACCAGCTTATTGATTTGAAAACCTTCATCGGTGACGCATCCGACAACCTTCCCGGCGTCGCAGGCATCGGCGAGAAGACTGCACTCGAGCTGTTGCAGAACTTTGGCTCCGTGAAGGGCGTGTTCGATGCGCTCACGCGTGGTGAGGTGCCGGCGAAGTTTGCAAAGAAGCTCGAGGGCAAGGAAGAGGTCGCAAAGCAGATGTGCCGGCTCGTCACCATCGTGCGCGATGTCGACCTGAACGGATTTGCGGTCGCGGGTGCTGCCGTGCAGACGCCGGACGCCAAGAAGCTCATACCGATTTTCCGCGATCTTGAGTTCAAGACATTACTAAAAAAGTACGAGGGCGCGTCGCCGGCGGCGGAGAAGCCGAAGAAGCGGACGAAGGCGGCAAACGGCTCTCTCAGCGACATCCGCGCCGAACGCGTCGGGGTCGTACTTGTTGAAAAGCCGACGGATCTGTTTGGCGGTGGCATCGCAAGCATCGGACTCACCGACGCCGCGCACGCGGTCGTGCTCGACGAGCCGGACGCCGAGGCGCTCGGCAGCGTGGTGCGCGTCCTCGACGCCGCGGCGCGCATCGTTGCGCATGACGCAAAACGCGTGCTCCATGCGCTGCACCGCGCCGGGGTCGACGTGACGTCGTTGCTTGGCAAGGCCCATTTCGACACGATGGTCGCGGCGTACCTCCTATCGTCCGGCGACCGCGAGGTCGCGTTCGCGGACATGGTCCGGGATGTGCTCGGCGAAGAGGTGAAGGGTGACGCGGGAAGCGCGCTTGCCGTCATTCTTCCGCTCGCGGACGCGCTCGAAGCGCGTCTCGCAAAGGACGGCATGCGAAGGCTGTCCGACGAGATTGAGATGCCGCTCATCCCCGTGCTCTTCACGATGGAGCGGGACGGCGTCGCGGTCGATACCGAGAAGCTGAAGTCCCTCTCGCACGATTTTGAAACGACGCTCACGGCGCTTACGAAAAAGATTTACGCACTCGCGGGCAAGGAATTCAACATTAACTCCCCTTCCCAGCTCGCGGACGTGCTGTTCGTCGACCTCGGGCTGCCGACGAAAGGCGTCAAAAAGACGAAGAGCGGGTTTTCGACTGCGGCCCAGGAGCTCGAGAAGATCGTGGACGCCCATGCCATCGTCCCGCTCATTTCCGAGTACCGTGAGGTGGCGAAGCTGAAGAGTACGTACTCCGACACGTTGCCGACGCTCGTCGGCAAGGACGGGCGTATCCACGCGCAGTTCAACCAATGCATCGCGGCGACCGGCCGCCTGTCGTCGTCGAATCCGAACCTCCAGAACATTCCGATCCGTTCCGAGCTCGGTCGCGAGATTCGCAAGGCGTTTGTCGCGCCGAAGGGCTCGGTGCTCGTTGCCGCCGACTACTCGCAGATCGAGTTGCGCCTTGCCGCGGCGATCGCGAAGGACAAGGCGTTCATTGAGGCGTTCAGGGAAGACGCGGACATCCACCGCCGCACCGCGGCCGAGATGTGGGGCATCCCGGAGAACGAGGTGACGAAGGAGCAGCGCTACGCCGCCAAGGCAATCAACTTCGGCATCCTGTACGGCATCGGCCCGCGTTCGCTTGCGCGTAGCTCTGGCGTGACGTTTGATGAAGCGAAGGAGTTCATTGACCGCTACTTTGCCGTCCACCCCGGTATCCACGCGTATATCGACGAGATGAAGGTCCGCGCGCATGCCAACGAGTACGTCGAGACGGTATTCGGCAGGCGTCGGTACTTGCCGGACATCAATTCCGGCGTGCCGCAGCTCGTCGCCGCGGCCGAGCGCATGGCGATTAACATGCCCGCGCAGGGGACGCAGGCGGACATCATTAAGATGGCGATGCGCAGGGTATGGGACTGGGTTGCGCAGGAGCGGGTGCCGGCAAAGCTCGTGCTCCAAGTCCACGATGAACTCGTGCTCGAGGTTGAAAAAGAGGATGCGGAGAAGGTTGCGCGGAAGTTGAAGGAGCTCATGACCACGGTCGTTGATCTCGATGTTCCGCTCGCGGTGGCGGTAGAGATTGACCGCAGTTGGGGAGAAATGAAGTAGTTTGCGCAACGAAAAATAGGCCGAAAGGCCTGTTTTTTGTTGACAAAATAGAGTTTTTCGGCTAAGGTTGCGGACGTTCGCCAGCGCTGTCGAGACTCCCCTCGCCGCCGCCTGGCAACAGCCGGAATCCGTCCATGACCCGTTCCTCCGCCGCGGCCCGCGCCGAGGCCCCTGCGTTCCCCATCGAGCGCCTCATCGAGAACATCCCCGACGCGCACCGCGACCGCGAGGTCGGCAACCGCAGCATTCAGGAGATCCTCGATGAGCTCGCCGGAAACCACGTCGGCTGGCCGGTCACGGTCTGCGTCTCCTACGTGATCGAGGAGGTGGCCGATCTCGCCGACTACCTGGCCGCGCTCCAGCGCGCGTTCGGAGGGTGGGTGACGATCGTCTCCGACGGTCTCATGCCCGAGGGCGGCAAGTTCCGCCAGGCCTGGACCTTCCGTCGCCGGATGTAGCGATGCGGTGCATCGCTCGTGACGGCCCGCCCCATCGTGGTGGCGGGCCTTCGCATTTTTACGGGATTCCGATACCATCACCTCGGGTATGCTAATTTTCGTCTACGGCGACGACGGGGTGCGGGCAAAACAGAAACTTTTTGAATTCACGTCCCGTTTTCAAGAAAAGTTCGACCCGTCCGGCATGAACTTCGTGGAGTTCCCTGCCCCGGGCAGCTCGGAGATCCCGTTTGCCGAGGTGCTCACCGCGGTGCAGAGCGCGCCATTTCTGTCGGAGAAGCGCATGGTCGTCATTCGCGGGCTCATGGATGGGCTCAAAAAGGATGACGCGCGCCAGTGGGCCGAAGGCCTCTCGCGCACGCCGTCGTCGAGTATCGTCGTGTTGGTCGATGTTGCACCGAAAGCGACGGTCGAGAAGCATGAGCTGTTCAAACAATTGCAGGGACAGGCTGAGGTGCATGCGTACGCCGAAGAGAAGCGCGAGGGCGCGGCACTGAAGAAGTGGCTTATCGATGAGGCGCGCAAGAAGGGTGCAACGCTCGCAATCGACGTTGCTGAGGAGCTCGCACGACGCTTCCCGGACGATACATGGCGGCTCGCAAACGAACTCGATAAGTTAGCCTCGTATGCAGGAAGCGGGCTGATCACGATGGACACCCTCAACCTCCTTAGTGCGCGCAGCAGTTCGAGTAATATTTTTGCGTTTGTCGATGCGGTGAGCCAGCGGGACGGCAAGAAGGCGCTGCAGCTCCTTGCCGAGGAGCGCGCCGCGGGGTCTGCAGACCTGTACCTGCTCGCGATGCTCGCCCGCCAGGTACGTATCCTCCTGCAAATCCAGGCGGCGCTTGCAGAAGACCCCTCTTCCGAGCGCACGCTGCCCAAGCGCCTCGGCCTCCACCCCTACGTCGCCCAAAAGTCGCTAACCCAAGCAAAACGCTTTACGTTGCGCCAGCTTGTCCGCCTGCACGGGCTCGTCGCGCGGTTCGACCGAGAGGCGAAACGGGGCGGGATAGACCCCGCCCTGGCCGTCGACCGCCTCGCCGCCGAGATGCTTGACGCCTCCCCCACTTTCCGCTAGACTTCGCCTCATTCTATGCCGAATCTCCAAAACGCCATTAAGGCCCTGCGCCAGGCAAAAGCCCGCGCACTCCGCAACAGCGCTCGCGAAGGCGCCATCGACTCGATGAAGCGTCAGTTCCGCAAGGCGCTCGAGGCGGGCAAGGCCGCAGACGCGAAGGCGATGCTGCCGAAGCTCGAGCAGGCGCTCGACAAGGCTGCGGGCAAGGGCGTCATCAAGAAGAACGCCGTGTCGCGCACCAAGTCGCGCCTCGCCGCGCGCCTGAACGCCGCGCTTAAAAAGTAAGCAAACCACAAAACCGGCCACGAGCCGGTTTTGTGTTAGGGGAGGTAGCCGATTTTGCGGAAGAGTTTTTCTGTGGGAGGGCTGAGGCGAAGGCCCTTGAGTTCTTCGATGGAATACCAGTGCGAGCGCACGAGCTCGTCGTCAGGGCTTGGAGGAATTTTTTCAGCGGTCAAAGGAAGTGTGATGCGGAAATCGTAAAACGTCATGTCGACGATGACGCGTTCCCCCGTCGTCTTCAATATTTTTTCTGCACTGCCAGTATCCGTATTCAGGAATTCGATCGGGCAGCCGGTAGTGTCGATGCCAGTTTCTTCAAGCATTTCGCGATGGAGCGCATCTTCTTGTGACTCCCCTTCCTCGATTCCTCCGCCGGGAATAATCCAGCATTCCTGGTACACGCCTCCTGCGCGATGTTGTCCAAGAAACACTTTGTTGTCTTGTGAGACGAGTACTCCTCCTACGATGTCGCGTGTGATGCGTCGGAGTTCGGCCATACTATTCGGTGAGGAGAGGTTTTGTCACCTCATCGACCTCGATCATTCCACTGTCGTCCGCCGAGGTGATGCGCTGCACGTCTTTGCTCAACTTGCGGAGCTCGTTTGATGATTCATTGAACTGGCCGACGACCGTACTCAGGTTCTTTCCCATCTTTGCTTGATACTCCGCGTATTTTTGGAAGTGTTTTCCCAGCTCGCCGACGCGCTTGATGATGTCCTGCGCGGTCTCTTCGATCTTCAGGGCGCGCAGCGCTTGCAACACGGTCTGCAGATATGCGAGGAATGACGTGGGCGAGACGATAATGACGCGGTACTTGCTCGCGGCACGCTGGATGAGGTTTTCGGTCTCCTCTTGCACCGCGCCGATCTTGTTGACGAGAAGGTCGTAGTAGATCGCTTCGTGCGGGATAAACATAAACGCGAAGTCCATCGTCCCCTGTTCCGGTTTAATGTATTTCGCGGTTTCCATGATGCGGTTCTTGAGGTCGTTGACGAAGAGTTTTTCTAGTCTCGCGCGCTCGGTGGCATCAGTTTCGTCTACGATTCGGTTGTAATTCTCGAGCGAGAATTTGGAATCCACGGGGATAATCTTCTCTTTTACGCGAACGACGGCATCCGGGATGAGCTCCTTTCCTTCCTCGTCGGTGCCCAGACGGAACTGCATCTCGTAACTTCCTGGCGGCAGGACGTTCTTGAGCAACGTCTCGAGATAATATTCCCCGAGGATGCCGCGTTGTTTCGGGTTCTTGAGGATGTTCTGGAGGTTTTGCAGCTGTGACGAGAAATCGAGGACCTGTTTGTTTGTATTGTCGAGCGTCGCAAGTCGCTGTGTAACATCTTGGATAATGCGATTCATCTGCTCCGCCTGCTGCTGTGCGGACGTTTGCGAGTGGCTCATTCCTTTAAAGAGCTGCGCATTGACGCGGTCGAGTTGCTGTTGGAGCTCCTGGCGGTCTCGGTCGCTCATGAGGAGCATGTCCTGGCGGAGCTTTTCCATGACGCCCTCCAAACTCTTCGCGAGTACGGCGGAGGTGCGTTCGTTTTGCGTCCGCATGACAAAAAATATGGCGATTCCGCCGAGAATGACCACGAGCGCGAGCAGGAGGATCTCAATGTCCATATTGACCAAAGGGATTACCAAGGCTATACTTTGACCGCATTTGTTCTGTTGTCGGAAACCTCAGTATAGCACAACCGGCAGATATGTGTTTTACGACACATGAGCCGAACATGCGACCTCGTAGCTCAATTGGATAGAGCAGGTCCGTCCTAAGGACAAGGTTGCAGGTTCAACTCCTGCCGAGGTCACCAGAGCTCATTAAATGGCCGATTACTGTGTCACGGGTCCCTGTTTTTGCCTCAACGTACGTCAAAGTACGTCTCGGCAAAAACATCCCGTTCCTTGTACTCGACCATTTACTGAGCTCTGGAATGTACGGGTAATCTTGTCTATACCTGCATGGGCAAATTGGCAGTTAGATAATGTTTCATGTGAAACATTGTCTCATCCTGCGCCAGTCGTCGAGCAAAGCGAGACGAACGCGAGCGGCGACGGATGAAAGTGAGGACGAGCGGCACACTTACAGATTCGCGAGTCCGAACGGCAATCCGTCGGAAAGCGAGCACACGGGCCTGTGGCTCAGTTGGTAGAGCGCCGCATTCGCATTGCGGAGGTCAGCGGTTCGAATCCGCTCAGGTCCACCACGAAAAAATGACGGAACCCCCGTCGTTTTTTCGTTATGGCTCGGTGTAACGTTTTCGAAATCTTCGCGTCTTTAAGAGGTATGCTTGCATGTGTTTCACATGAAACATGTGTGGATATCTTAGTGTAGGTTGCACACTATTTGAGCAAATGATGTGTCCATACCACAAAAAGTAGATCGGATCTCGTCGATAATATACATATTTTGTCTACTCTAGAGTTGACAAAATGTAGAAGGTAAGCGATTGATTGGTTTTTGAACCATTTTTTTATCCACATGTATCCACCCGATTTTCTTTCGTTTACTTAGCGCTGACGGTAAAATGGATGTCGTATGGCACGGCGTACGGATTTCCTTATTGCCATGACAGTTTTAGCGTTACTTTCTTTTGATATCCCTGCGGTGTTCGCGGCGATGACGTCGACGAACTATCAGATTCTCTGGGACTCCGTCGGTGTCGGTGGGATCGATACGGCGACATCGGCGAGTTATAAACTCCGAAGCAGCCTTGGCACGGTCGGTGGGACGTCCTCGGGGAGCACATACCAAGTGACGGACGGGTATCGCGCGGGTATTTATGATCCGATCGTGGATTTTGACGTTCTCACGCAGAAACGGTCGACACAGGTCGCTGTAACGGCTATGACGACGACGACCGTCACCGTCACGACCACGACGGGTATCAGCGACGGAGACTATGTGCTCGTCGTGCAAGACGAGGGTGTATCGCAGGTTTCTGCAATCGGCAAGGTGACGGGGGTGACTGCGACCGTCATTACCGTGGATTTTTTTGACGGGGGGTCGCCGACTATCGATGGGTCGGGCGATTACGTGTATGAGTTGACCGGAGACGCGATTGATTTCGGCACGATTACCAGCTCCGCGGTTTCTACCGCGGTCATCGGCTGGGAGGTCACTGCCGACGTGAGCCAGGGGTATAACGTCTACCTGTTTGAAAACCAAGATTTGCTCGCTAGTGGGCCGTCGACGATCACGGACGTCAGCGACGGCACGGTGACTGCGGGATCAACCGAGTATGGCGCGCGCGCCTCGGATGCCTCGCTTGCGTCGTCGACGTTTGACACCCAGGACACGGGAATTACGACGTCGCTGCAGCAAGTTGCGAGCCGCAGCAATAACGCATACGAGGAGCGCGATTTTGTGACGTTAAAAGTGAGCGTGGCGAATGGATTTACGTCGGGGGGATACAGCCACACACTGACCGCGATCTATGTCGGCGACTACTAGTATGCGGATGCTCGTCTTCATGCTCGCGTTGCTCATGCCGCATGCCGCGTCGGCGATGACATTTGCGCCGATGGTCTCGGATTTTTCCGTCATGCCGGGTGAAGGGCTCGCATCGACATTCACCCTGACCAATACCGACGAGGTTGCACATGACTATGCGGCGAGCCTGTATGCCGTGACGCTCGATGCCGAAACCGGAGAGCCGTCGTTTGGCCCGCTGCATCAAGACGTCGCCGCGTGGATGGCGCTCGATGCCTATAATTTTTCTGTCGCCGCGGGCGGGGAAAAGGATATTGCGTTGACGGTCGCGCCGCCAGAAGGCACGTCGGCGGACTCGCTCGTCGTTGGGCTCGTCGTTCGCGAGCTTGAGGACGGGGAGGGGGTGACAATCACCGCGGGGGTCAGCAGCCTCGTCTTTATGACGGTCGGATCGCCGGAATGGTCCGGCGGCGTGCGGTCGATGGACGCGACACCAGGCCTGACATCCGGCCTGCCGGTTGATGTCACCGTCACCATCGTCAACGACGGCGAGCGCGTCCTGCAACCGTACGGGACGGTGACGATCCGCAACACGTTCGGCGGGGAGGTCGCGACATACGACATCAATCCCGCGCTCCGGCGCATTCCCGCAGGCCATGAACGCGCTTATACTGTGTCGTGGGGCGATGCGGAGGGGGAGCGAAACGTGTTCCAAAAACTTTGGCGTGAGATCGTCGACTTCCGTGTCGGCGTGTTCACGGCAGAGTTGTTGGCGGCACCGTACCCCGGCGGAGAGGCGGCGTTCACCGAGACCACGCGCGTCGTGGTCTTCCCGTGGCGCGTCTTCCTTGTCGGCGGCATCGCTGCGGGCGCCTACGTCTTTGTGCGCGCGAGGAGGTAATTTCACGTATGAGCAACCGGTGGGTTGCAGTGTTGCGCTCGCTTGTCGGCGCGCTCGGAGGAGTGTGCCTGCTTTTTGCATCTGCCGCCGTTGCCGCCACCGTCACCGATGCGTACGACCAGCCGTCGTCGCTCGTTGTTTCCGAAGCCTCCAACCATAAGCTCGTCATGACTGTGGCGAGCGCGGTCGACGAGGGCGAAACGGTGACGTTCGCCTTTGCGCCATCGTTCGACACTTCGTTGATCACTGAAGACGACGTGGACATCGATGATGATGGCGTCGACCTCACGACCGCAGCCGACTGCGCGGCAACGGAACAGGCATCGGTGGCGATGGCTGCCGACGTCCTCACGATGACGATCTGCGCGGGCGACGGCGGTGCGATCGCCGCGGGCAGCGTGGTCACGGTCGAGATCGGCACCAACGCGTCGGCGTCCGGAACCGGGACAGACCGCATCACGAATCCCTCGGTCGCGGGCATGCATTTCATTACGATCGGTGGCACGTTCGGTGACACAGGCTATGTGCCGGTACCGATCGTGTCGAAAGACGCGCAGGGAGTTTCCGGAACCGTGTTGCCGTCTGCGAGCGGCGGAGCATCGTCGTCTTCCTCTTCTTCGACTCCCTCACCGGAGCCGACGCCGGAGCCCACGCCCGAGCCTGAGCCAGAACCTGAGCCAGAACCCGAACCCGAGCCAGAGCCCGAGCCGGAGCCGACGCCGGAGCCCGAGCCGGAGCCCACGCCCGAGCCCTCGTCGCCCGATACGACGACTGGCGGGGAATCTTCGGGTGGTGAGACGTCGAGCGGTGATTCGGGCACGTCGTCGAGCGGAAGCGGCGACGGCGGTACGTCATCGGACAGCGGTTCGGATACGGGCGCATCGGATTCGGGGGATGATGCCGGCGATGACGAAGCGGACGACACAGGGTCGTCATCGGACACGATCGATGTCGATACCGTCATCGTGGTTGACGGTGGCCTCACGCTCAACCCGGACGGCGATACGTTTGACGCAATCGCCGGCACAGAAACGACCGTCATCATCGACGTTGACGGGGACGCCGAAGAGGTACGCGTGCTTTTTGAAGGCGAGGAGTACGTCTTGACGCCGGACAACGGCACGTACGCCACGGAGGTGACGGTCCCGGCGACCGACTCGGCGCTGACGGTCGAGGTAGAGCACGCGGACGGTACGGTAGAACGGGAGACGTATTTTATCGACGTCCGCGGGAGCGGCAGCGTGTATGAGGTGGTTGATGGCGAGCGTACGCCGGTCGGCGGCGCGGTCGTCACGGTGTACGAGATCCGTGGCGGCGCGCGCGTGGCATGGGACGCGTCGCTGTACGGGGCAAGCAACCCCGTGACGCTCGGCGACAGCGGTGCGTTTGCGTGGTATGTCCCGAACGGCACGTACATCGTGTCGGCGGGGAAGTCGGGGTATGAGGATGGCACTAGCGGACAGATCGCGGTGCGCGACCACATCCTCGCGCCATCGATTGAGCTGATGCGTCTTGCCGAAGATGACGTCGTGCCAGAAGACGTGACGCCCGTTGCAACGTCGTCCACACCGGTCGCGATCGCCGTCGCCGCAGTGGCGAGCGTGGCGGAGGCGGTCGAAGCGATCCGCGAAATTCCGGAGGTCCAGGTTGCGGCAGACATCGCCGCGCCGACCACGGTTGTGCTCGCCGGTACCTCGGTCGCGGTGCTTGCCTCGTCGTTCAACCTCCTCCCATTCCTCCAGTACTTGTTTACCTCGCCGATCTTGTTTTTCGCGCGCCGGAAGCGCAAGGCGTTCGGTACCGTGTATAACGCCGCGACGAAGTTGCCGGTCGACCTCGCGATTATCCGCCTTTTCGCCATGCCGGAGCATCGGCTGGTCCGCAGCGTCGTCACTGACCAAAAGGGGAAATACCTCCTTTCCGTCGCGCCCGGCACCTATGCGATCGAGGTGACGAAGCCGGGATTCGCCTTCCCAAGCGCGATCTTGAAAGACCGGAAGGACGATGGCGTCTATCTCGACGTCTACACCGGCCAGGAGATTGTTGTCACGGAGAAGGATGCAGTCATCGCGGCGAACATCCCGCTTGATCCGGCAAACGACGCCGCGGTTGTCACGCCGCGCGATGTCGCGCTGAAACGTTTCCTCCGCGCCTTCCAGCAGGTCGTTGCCATTGTCGGCATCATGCTTGCCGCCGGGGTATTCATCATTACGCCGTCGTGGTTTGCCGGTATCATGTGTGCGGTGCAAGTTGGCGTGTACCTTCTCGTGCGCCGTCTTGCCAAGGGACGCAAGCCGAAGGGGTGGGGCATCGTGTACGACAAGGACTCGCGCGAACCTGTGGGCAACGCGGTCGTCAGGTTGTTCGAACCGACGTATAATAAGCTCGTCGAAACCGTCCTGACGGACCGTTTCGGACGTTATGCATTCCTTGTCGGGCCAAGCGAGTACTACGTGACGTACAGCAAGCCCGGGTACACCGAGAAAATGGTGAAGCCGATCGACTACCGCGGAAAGCAGGAGCCGACCGCGCTTGCGCTCGACGTCCCGATTGAGGAAGCAAAGGGGGACGTATGACCGTGACCGCTGCGACTACCATGCGCCGACGCATCGCCAGTATGCTCCTGGCGTGTTTGGTGTTTTTGGGCGCGACACTGCTCGCGGTTTCGGGCGTATCGGCCGTTTCCGCACCGAACATTCTTTCGTACCAGGGCCGCGTGCTGAACGCGAACGGCGTCCCGGTCTCGGACGCGACCGCGAGTATCTCCTTTGCGCTGTATACCGCGTCATCGGGCGGCACGTGCCTGTGGTCCAACAACTCGGCGACTTGCGCGTCGGTCGTCGCGCGCACGGTGACGCTCACAGACGGCCTTTTCAGCGAAAACCTCGGCGACACCGGCGCTGCGACGCCGTACGCCGCAATCAACGACAGCGTGTTTGCCGATAACGCAACGGTCTACCTCGAGGTCATCATCGCCGGCGAGACGCTGACTCCGCGCAAGCAGATCGTCGCGGCGCCGTACGCCATGAACGCGGATACGGTTGACGGGTTTACTACCACGCAGGTCGGCGGTACGTCGGCGCTCGTCCCTGTTTTCGATCCGTTTGGGAACTTGGTAGTGACCGGAAGCCCGCAGAGCTCGGACGTTTCGGGCGGTTCGGTATTGATCAACCCTGGAGCGGGCGTTGTCGCGGCCGATGAGACGTTGTTCGGCATTGCCGTCGGGGGGGCGTTGCGATTTTTGGTTGATGGCGAGGGAGACGCGGTGCACCTCGGAGACATGAGCGTCAACGGCGGCGACTTCACGACGACTGCGTCGACGTTTAATTTCATCACCGCAAACGCCACGACGGTGAACATGGCGTCCGCGGCAACGGCGCTCAATATTGCCGACGCGGCGACGACGAGCACGATCGACATCGGCGGCGTGACGTCGGATGGCACCACGACGGTGAATATTGCGACACACAACACGAGCGCGGACATCATCACCATCGGCAACGTGAACGCCTCGACGACGACGACGGTCATTGGCGGTGACGACTGGCAGATCGCGGCGAACGGCCTCATTACCACCGCGAACAACCTCGCGGTCAATGGCGGGCAAATTACCTCGACTTCCTCCATGATTCTTTCGTCGTCTGGCGGCGATATCAGCATCAACCCGAACGGGAGTGGGCTCGTGTATGTCACGGCGGGGGATGATTTCGCGGTCGGCGCAAACGCGCTGATCGCGCCATTTTCCGTGGACGACGGCACGAACACCGTCCGCATCGGTGATGGCGCGAGCGATACCAACGACCCGAGCATCGTCATGTACGCCTCGGACGCGGCGGACTCGGGTACGTTCAGTTTTACGGACGACGACCGTTTCAGCATGACCGGCGGGAACTTCACGTTCACCGGCAACGGGCAGCTGCCGAGCGTGGCGCTCGGATTGAACGAAGAGTTTAACCTCGACTCTACGTTTACCGGCACGAGCAGTCCCAACCTCAACACAATCGAGTTTTATTCGCTGGGCGTCAGCAACACCTACTCGGCGATTGAAAATACGACCAGCACCGACCACGTGACCGGCGGCATCTTGAGTAACTTGGTGCTCAACGGGTCCACGGCGACCGTGACGAACGCCTACGCCGGCCGTTTCTATTTGACGAATAACTCGACAAACGCAAGTTTGGTGCAGGGGTCGGGATATCTCGCCTCGCTTGAAGGCGTCGCGCTGCACGGAGCCGCCGCGACCGTCGCGTCACTGTACGGCGTGAACGGCACGGTCAGCGCGTCGGCGGGTACGGTTTCGACGGCGGTTGGCGTTTTCGGACAAGTCACTACGGGCGCGGGAACGCTGACGAGCTCGTATGCCGGCCGTTTTGGCAATACGGTCGCGGGGACGAACCGTTACGGCGTCTGGGCTGAGGCGTCGGGCGGCGCCGGTCAGAATTTCGCCGGCTATTTTTCCGGGTCGCGTGTGCAGATTGACGCGGACGGTACGCCGGACGTCCCAGGGCTTGCGACCGGCGCGGGGGACCTGTTCATCACCGATGCCCTGGAAACCGACGGTTCGGTCACGTTCGGCGACACGAGCGGCACGGATACGTTCGGTTTTACCAGCGCCGTGACGACTACTACCGCTGCATCGATGGTATTGGACTCGTTGACCAGTGGCATCGGCTTCCAAATCTCGCGCGCGGACAGTGGGGCGGATTTCGACGGATCGCTGTTCCGCGTCACGCAGAACGATACCGGCGCCGGCGTCGATGCCGACGCCCTTGTCATCGACAACCTGGGTGGCGGTAATTCGGTTGGCCTGTACATCGCCCAAAGCACGCTGAGCGCGCACGTTGCAAATTCCATCGGCAACAACGCGCTCGTCATTGATGTCATGGAGGGTTCGGGAAGTGAAAATATGATCATCGCCCGTTCGGACGCGGACGGCACGCCAGATACGGAGTTCCGCGTCGAGAGCGACGGCGATGTGTTTGGCGATGGCGCGGCGTACACGGCCGGTGCCGACTACGCCGAATTCTTCAAGACGAGCGATGCGTCGCTTGGCGATTATCATGTCGTCTGCCAGGACCCCGCGGTCGCCGAATCGGTGCGCCGGTGCGACCCAGGGAGCGACGCGTACGTCATGGGTGTCGTGTCGACGAATGCGGCGTTCGTCGGAAACAACTTCCGCGGCGCGAGCGAGGACATGAGCAACGACCCGAACTACCGGAAAATCGGTATGGTCGGCCAGATTGACACGCTCGTGAACGCGGGCGAAGGGGCGATCGCCATCGGCGACCCCATCACCAACTCGTCAGTGACGACGGGGTACGGCGCGAAGTCGCATGGCCCGGCGCGCATCGTCGGCTTTGCGCTCGAACCGCTTGCAAGCGGCACGGGCGTCATTCGCGTCCTTGTGCAGCCGCAGTGGTACGGCGGCGATGTCCTCACAAGCGACGGCAGCGCCATCGTATCAGGCGACGATCTCGTGCTTGCGCCGCTCGCCACCGCGACCGCATCGGCAAGCTACGCCTCGCAGGGCATTGCGCTGCGGGGCTCGGGCTGGAGCGGCGGGACGGCGGTCGCGAAGGACATGACGCTCCGCACGTCGGTGACGAACGGGGACGACGCCTACCGCTTGTCCGTTGTCAACGATAACGGCGCGGAGGTGGCGTATATCGGCGAAGGTGGCGACCTCGCCATCGCGGGCAAGCTGTACCCGTCCGACCGGGGCACGCTGCAAACATCAAAATACATCTCCTACGACGGTTCGGCCGGGGCTGGTGGGGACTTCATGCGCACGAACGCCTCGGGATGGGGAACGGGCTCCTATGACTTCGCGGAAATGTTCCCCTCGCAGCAAACGCTCGCCGCTGGCGAAGTCGTGGTGTTTGCCGCAAACGACGAAGAGGTACAGCGCTCGACCGGCATCGCGTACGACGACCGTATTGCCGGCGTTATTTCAACGCGCCCGGGCTTCCTCGCCGGTGAAAACCTCCCTGGCCACGTCCCGGTGGCCCTTGCCGGTCGCGTGCCGACGTACGTCTCCGGAGAAAACGGCGCCATTGCGATCGGCGATCCACTGACCACGTCGACCAAGGCGGGCTACGCGATGAAAGCGACCGAGGCCGGGCCGATCATCGGCTATGCCATGGAGGCGTGGAGCGGCACGACCGGCGCGATTATCGCGTTTATCCGCCCTTCGTATTATGACGGTGGTCCGGTCGAGGAGGCGCCTGCCGCAGAGAACACCGCCTCCCAGCTTGCGTCGGTCACCGACCTGAATATTTCCGGATCGATGAACATGAACGGCGGCAGCATCCTGTCGGTCGCGTCGCTCTCGGGTATCGGCGGCAACTGGAGCCTGTCGGAGAGCGGCGACTTCGTGACCCGCAGCCGCGTGACGAGCCTTGTCCGCGGCTACGACGGGAAAGAGATTTCGACCGTCGCGGCGCTTGGCCGTGAGACGACGATCCAGCTTTCGGGAACGACGACGCTCCGCGGCGGCAGCGCGCATGTCGAGTTCGACGACGTCGACCCGGAGTTCAGCAACATCATCGCCAACACCGTGCCGTACCGCGTCATCGTGACGCCGTATGGCGCCACGAGCCAGCTGTACGTCGCGGAACGCTCGATCGACGGCTTTGTCATCCGCGAAGCCGGGTCCTCGACCGGTGTTTCGGTCGACTGGCTCGTCATTGCGTACCACAAAGACTTCGCGCCCGAGCAGCTCGTCGAGGATGTCCTTGCGCCGGAGGAGGCGTTGCCGACGGACGTCATTCCGGAAGCAGAAGAATTGACGCCGGAACAGGCGGTTGCCGAGCCGGTGGAGGTCGAACCGATCGGAGACGAGGAACCTGTTGCGGAGACCCCTGCTGCCGATGCGCCGATTGAGGAGGTCTCTGCAGAAGGGGAGACGGCGAGTGAAGAAGCTGCGGCGGCAGAAGCGGAAATCGTCGAGCCGGTTGTTGCGGAAGAGCCCGTTGTTGCGCCGGCCGTCGCCGAGGAGCAGCCTGCAGAGGACGCCGCGGTCGAAGCACCGGTCCCCACAGAGCCGTCGGCTCCCGCGCTGGACGCTGCGTTATAATAGTCGCCTATGACCCTTGGCCGTACCCTTGCCGCCATTACGCGCGGAGCGTTGCTTGTTTGTGCAGTAGCCGTGCCGCTCGTGTGGTGCCCGTGGACGAGCGAGGCGCTCGAAGTGAATAAGCAGACGGTCACGGTCGTCCTCGTCGTTATCGCGACGATCTGCGCGTTGTCGTCCGCGCTCGCGGAAAAGCGGTTCGTGTTCCGTCACGGCGGGGGGATGTACATGCTCATCGCCGCCCTTGCCGGTGCGGTCCTTGTTTCCGCGCTTTTGTCGGGCAGCCCGTACCTGAGTTTGGTCGGCGAAGCCGGCCAGGAGTACGCGAGTTTCCTGACGACCGCCGCCTTCGCGCTCTTCGCCGTCCTCGGGGCGCAGTACCTCGCCGACACCTCGACCCAGCGCGCGCTCTGGTCGTGGTCCTTACTCACCTCCGGCCTTGTTGGCCTTTCCGTATTGCCGAACTTTTTCGGACGCGCATTGTTTGGCATCGCGAACACCGTGGGGACGCCAAACGCGCTTGCGGTGTACCTCGTCTCTATGGCGACGCTCGGGTTCGGCCTTTGGCTGACCGCACGGGGGACGGGGGAGCGCGACGTCCTGCCGCACGGGCCATGGGGCGTCGCGGTCCGCGCCGCCATTTTCGTCACCGGGCTCGCCGCGACGCTCACGCTCCTCGCGATTGACTACTGGGTGCCCTGGGCGCTTGCATTGGTCGGCATGGGGACGCTGTTCGCCTTTGCGCTTGTGCGCGCGCAGGAGTTCCCGGCCATCGGCCGGTTCGTCCCGCCCATGCTCCTGTTCGTCTTCGCCCTGGTGTTCCTGTTTATTCCCTCGGTCATCAGCAACCCGTTTTTGTCCGAGGCCGCGCCGACCCAGCGAGCATCATGGGCGATCGTGACTCAGACGCTTGGTGACAGCCACCTGTTTTTTGGCAGCGGTCCGGGGACATTCGTGTTCGATTATGCGAAATTCCATGACGCTGGCGTCAACGCGTCGACGCTGTGGGATGTCCGGTTCGACCGGGCGGCGTCGCACGTCCTGACGATCTTGGCCACGGAGGGCATCATCGGCCTCGCGGCGTATCTCCTGGTATTCGGTACGGTGCTCGCGCTTGCGTTGTCCCGCCTTCTCCGCGAGCGGGTACACGACGAATGGAAGATGACCTTCGCGCCGTTTGCCGCATGGCTCGCCTTGTTTGTGGGCCAGTTTTTGTACGCGTCGAACATGACGTTGTCGTTTGTCTTCTGGCTCCTGACCGCCGTCTTGCTCGGCCAGGCGCTGCGCGAGGTGAAGGAGTACCCGTTCGCGCTTTCGCCGCGTGCCGGTCTCGCCGGCGCGTTCGCGTTCGTGCTCGCCTTCGTCGTCCTGGTGACGTCGCTGTTCGTTACGTCGTCGCGCTACGCGGCGGAGGTCGCGTTCGCGCAGGCGATCAGCCTTGACCGGTCCGGCGCGTCGATCGACGAGGTCATCATGCGGCTCGATGCTGCGGCGCTGCGCAACCGCTGGAGCGATATCTACTACCGCAACCTCGGCCACGCGCTCCTCTTGAAGACCGCGGACGCCCTGCAAGACGAAACCGCGACTGCGACATACATCCAGCAGCTCATTGGCGCGAGCATCAGCGCATCACGCCGCGCGACCGAACTGTCGCCGGGCAACGTCGTCAACTGGGAGCTTCAGGGCGACGTCTACCGTGAGGTCTCCCCGGTCGTTGCCGACGCCGCGGCATTTGCGGTGGCGTCGTACACGGAGGCGATCGCGCTCGCCTCGAATAACCCGAAATATTTCGTCGACCTCGCCCAGGCGTACCTCGTCCAAGCCGACCAGGAGATGGTCGCCATGGAGAGCGACGATGCGGACACGGCGGAGGCCGCGGACGCGCGTCGGACCGAGGCGCTCGACAAGGCGCTCGCCGCGCTCCTGCACGCAAAGGAGCTGAAGGGCGACTATCTGCCCGCCGGCTACTACCTCGCAAGCGTGTACGAACGGCAGGGCGAGTTGAAGAGCGCCATCGCGAGCATGGAAACGGTGAAGGCGCAGAGCCCGCTCGATATCGGCGTGGCGATGCAGCTCGCACTGTTGTACTTGCAACAGGGAAAGAACGACCTTGCAAAGGCGGAACTCGAACGCGCGCTCGAGATTAGCCCGAACTATTCGAATGCCCGCTGGTACCTGGCGACGATTCTCGAGGGCGAAGGGGACCTCGAGGGCGCCATCGCGCAACTTGAGGCGGTCGCGGCGCTGAACCCGGACAATACGACCGTCACGACGCGCTTGGAAAACCTGAGGGCCGGCCTTGCCGCAGCGCACCTGCCCCCGCCGATCGAAGAAGACGATGGAGCGGCAACGGAAAGTCCCGCAACGCCAACCACGGAGTAACAAAGAAGGCCCCCGCCATGGCATGCGCCGTGGCGGGGGCTTCGCATCGCGGACCGGTGCGAACGGGTCAGAACGGGAGGGTGAGGGTGGCCATGCCGCCCTGGTCGGAGATGACGAAGGTCACGCCGCCGCCGACGAGCATGACGCCGCCGCCGATGGCGAGCGCCCCGATCAGCGTGCCGCGCTGGCCGAACTCGCTGTCGAGGCGCTTCGCCTCCGCCTCCGCTTCGGCCTGCGCCTCGGCCTCGCTGCCGAACTCCTCGCGGGCGTTCGTCTCGCTGAAGCGCTCGGCGTAGCTCGCGCGGGCGGTCTCGGCGTCGGCCTGCATGCCGACCGCGAGGACGCCGGCGGTGCCGAGGAGCACGGCGCCGAGCCCCGTGGTGCCGATCGAGACCGGCAGGGGGACCGTGTGCTTCGGCCGGATCTTCACCGGCTCGACGGGACCCTTCTCCGGCATCATCACGGCGACGGGCGCATCGGGCTCGGGCAGGATGCCCGACCCGACGAGCATGACGCGCGGCGGAGCGAGGTTGCCGGTGTAGCGGGCCTCGGGGGCGAAGCCGCACGCGGGCGTGAGCCCGGCCTCCCGCTTCGCGAGCTTCGTGAGCTCGTCGAAGGTGAGGTCGTGGCCCGAGCCGTAGTGCGCGTTCACGCTGTTGCCGAGGACGTGGGTGAACCGCACGTTGCAGGTCGCGCTCGGCGGCGTCCCCACGTCGGCGTGCGACGTCAGGAAGTAGCCGTTCATCGTCGACGGGGCGAAGCTCGCCCACTGGTCGGCGTCCAGGCCGATGTACGACTCGCCGCTCGGCGTCATGCCGGGCGCGAACGTCGGCGCGATGACCGCGACCCACTCCTGGCCGCCGTCGAGCTGCGCGAGCAGGTCGCGGGCGCGGATGCCGGTCTTGCGGTCGTCGGCCTTCGCGTCGACGGTGAGGAGGACGGGGTCCTCGAAGTCACCGCCGACCCATGGGCCGTCGATGATGACGACGCCACGGCCGTACTTGCGGAGCTCCGCGAGCGCGGCGAGCACGTTCGCCTTCGTCGACTTGTCGGCCTCGACCGTCAGGATCCCGTCGGGCTCGAACTTGCCGAGCTGCTCGGGGAGGTTCGTGCTGTCGCGGACGATGACGCTCGTCGCCGTCCCGGTCTCCGGGGCGGTGATGACGAGGACGACGGTCGCCTTCGCGGGCTCGACGCCCTCCTTGAGGGGCTTCTGCCAGAACTCGGCGGGGGTCTGTGCGAGCGCCAGGCTCGCCAGGGAAAGGAACATGGGGTGTCCTCCGGGGTTGTGGTCACGGAATCGGTAGGCACAGACGCGGGTCCGCAGCCTCTCCAAAGCGTATCATTGGAGGGGATAAACTACCGCAAAAGTTGGCTTTCGTCAATGTTTTTGCTAGACTTTCGCCACTATGTTGAATGTTGGCATCGTCGGCCTCCCAAACGTCGGAAAATCCACGCTTTTTACCGCGCTCACCAAAAAACAGGTGGATTGCGCAAACTTCCCGTTTTGCACCATCGAGCCGAACGTCGGCGTCGTCGAAGTCCCGGACGAGCGCGTGAGGGTGCTTGGGGAGATGTCGCAGTCGAAAAAGCTCATCCCGACGGCGATCGAGTTTGTCGACATCGCCGGTCTGGTGAAGGGGGCACACAAGGGTGAAGGGCTGGGGAACAAGTTCCTCGCGAACATTCGCGAGTGCGACATGATCGCGCACGTCGTCCGCCAGTTTGTAAATCCGGATATCACGCACGTCGACGGAAGCGTCGACCCGGCGCGGGACGTCGAGGTCATCGAGCTCGAGCTTGCCATGGCCGACCTTGTGACGGTCGAGCGCGTCCTCGATGGCGTGAAAGGGAAGATGAAGTCCGGCAAGACGCCGGAGCTCGCGGTGCAGGCGTCGGCGCTCGAGAAATGGCATGCGGCGCTGACGCAGGGGAAGCTTGCGCGGAGCGTGGAGCTGACCGACGAGGAGCGCGAGGCGGCGAAGGGCGTGCAGCTCCTCACGACGAAACCGATTCTCTACGTCGTGAACGTCGACGAAGATACGGCGACATCCGGGGCGTGGACGTCGCCGCTTGGTCCTGACCGTCTTGCCATTCCGATCTCCGTGAAGATCGAGGCGGAGCTCGCGGGGATGCCGGACGACGACGCGAAGATGATGCTCGGAGAGCTTGGTATGAAGGAGTCCGGACTCGATACGGTCATCCGCAAGTGTTACGAGTTGTTGCACTTGATGACGTACCTCACGACCGGCGAACAGGAGACGCGGGCATGGACGATTCCGAAAGGAACGAAGGCGCCGCAAGCCGCCGGCGTGATCCACACGGATTTCGAAAAGAACTTCATCCGCGCAGAAGTGATCTCGTACGAGGACTTCGTGACGTTCGGCGGCGAGTCCGGTGCGCGCGACCACGGCAAGCTGCGTATTGAGGGCAAGGACTACGTCATGCAGGACGGCGACGTCTGCCACTTCCGCATCGGATCGTGATGTAGTGGTCGGGTCCTGTCGGCTCGGACCCCCGCTGGGTGCTCGAGTCGCTTCGCTCCCTGCGCGCCCATCGGGGGCCTCCCTCGCCGCCACCCCTTATTGCATGGGCGGGATCCCCGCACCCCGCCGTCTCCGTTGAGGGATGGGAGGAATAAAAAAGAGCGACGCCGTCCCCGAGGAGGTTGGGGGCGGCGTCTTCGATGTCGGCGGAGGTGGACTACGTCCGGAGCCGGATGACCTTGTCGATCTCCCGGTTGACCTCCTCGAGGAGCCACTGCGCGGGGCGTCCGCGCCCGACCGCCTGGCGGCAGAGCGACGCGAGCCCCTCGCCGAGCTCGCAGACCGGCTGGAGCTTCGCGCCGAACGCGGCACGAAGCTTCCGCGCGAGGTGCGGCGGCACGAGCGACGCGGCGAACGTCACCTCGTCGAAGTCGACGACCTCGTAGACGTAGGTGAGCTGCGAGTTCCCGAGCCGGCGCGCCGCTTCGTCGGCCTCGTCGAGCGGCAGATCGGCGATCGGGGTGAGGAGGCGGATGGCGAGGCTGGGGTCGTTGCGGATGTCGAGGGCGGTGATGACGGGGACGGGCGTGCGGCCGTCGCCCGAACGGACGGGAAGGGACATGGTGGGACCTCCGTGCCATCCATACTGTCGTTGCTGTGGTCGATTGTCAATGCGAAGGCGTTCTTTTTCGCATTTTTCTTGAGGAAAACGAAGAGCCGCCAAAAAGACGCCTCGCGGCGTCGTTTTTGGTTAGCCTTGCTCGGCCTTCATTTTCTTGTACACCGCCGCGTTGCCGGGGCCTCCTTGTTTGGGCGGGTTTGCCTGGAAGCGGAAAAATCGGCGGCCGACGAGCTGGTCCTCGCGGTGGTAGATGAGCGGATCCGGCGTCACCGGGTCGTAGGAGTAGCCGAGTTCGGTCATGATCGCTTCGACCGGCGCTTCGTATGACGCATCGCCGAGCATGTGCACCGGCGCGGCAATGACGAGGACGGCGTCGTCCGCGAGCACCGCACGCAGGGTCGCAAAGCTTTCGCGATACAGCGTGCCGATGTACTCCACCGCCTTGAGAATTTCCTCCTTCGTTTCCGTGCCGCGGCGCGGCATGCCGAGATAGGTTTCCGTGACGAGAAGATCGATCGACTTGGGTTCGAGGCGGTGTGCGACCTCGCTTGCCTTTGCCGCAAACACGTCGACGTCGCCGACCGACACCCCGCGCTCCTTGAGCCACGAGAGGTTGTGCTGCGTGTCGTGGACCGCGCCGGTCGCGATGTCGCTGCCGACGAGTTTCGCCGCGCCGAGCATCGCGCCTTCCATGAGCACGGTGCCGCTGCCGCAGAATGGGTCGAGGAGCGTCTTGCCGGTCACGCGCTCGCCGGTGAGGTTTATCATCATGCGCGCGAGTTTCGGCGGGAGCATGCCTTGCTTCGCGTTGCGTCGCGGACGGCCGAAGTCGCGCTCGCTCCAATCTTCAGCGTCCTGCACGGCCGTCGTGGTGCCAATGACGACACGGTCCGGTGCGACGAGCAGGACGAATTCCGCGCCCTTCTTGATGAGGTCGTTTTTCCGGACCGCAACGGCATTCAACGCCGGGCTCTCGCTCATGACGAAGCGCGCGGACAGCCCCTTTTCTTTGAGTTGGGTTTTTACCGTCATGCCGATCTGACGCGCCTGCTTCGCGAGGAGGTCGACGCCCTTCGGATTGCCGAAGTCGTAGACGCTGACGCCGAAATGCATCTTGCTTTCGCGGTGCTCGTGTTCGAGCTGGGTCGCAAGGAACGCCACGAGTTCGCCCGTGTCGGGTTTGGCGACTTCGCCGATGACGACGCCGAGTTTTTGCGTCCCGCCGAGCCGCTCCATGAGAGTGCCGGGGTCGCCCGACACGTCATCAAAGACCGCGGCGATGCCTGCGGCGTGCGTGGCGCGTGCGTCGGTCGCGGCCGTAATCTCGGCGAGCGAAAGCGTGGGGTGACTGCCAAGGATGGCGAAGGTTTGCATAGTAATGAAATGGGTTGAAGGAAAGGTGTGCGCCCCCGGGAACTTGCGTTCCCAGGGGCGCCGTTTGCCCTGCCGCTAGGGCACGATGGTGTACGGCACGTCCATGCTGCCGTCCCGCAGCGGCTCCGCGCCGTCCCGGCTCGCCTCGACGACGTACCTCACGCCGTCCTTCATGGTCTCGTCGACCGTGAGGGTGGCGGTGTACGTCCCGGGGGCGCCCTGGCGCATGGCGAGCTTCTTCCACGGGGAAGTGCCCACCTTGTAGCGCACGAGGAGCCGCGCGGCGTCGTCGGACGGGGTGAGCGTCGCCGTGAAGACGATGCTTCCGTCCGCGGACCGGGCTGTGTGGGTGACGGGCTTCGCCGCCGCCTTGGGCTTCACGGCCTTCGGCTTCAGCAGCTTCGCCTCGGACGGCTGCACCGACGGTTGCGCCTCGATGGCCGCAGGGGTCGCGCTGAGCGCGACGGTGGCGGGCATCGGGGTCGACGCGGCGACGGCGGGCGCGGGCACGAGGTCCGCCGAGGTCAGGACGGTGGTCCCGACGTCGGGCACGCTCGTGTCGAGCACGCGGTCGTCCTCGTCCACCGCCATCGACGTCTCCGGCTCCGGATCGATGACGGGCATCGGCGCGGCCACCGCCACCTGCGTGACGGCGGGGTCCGGGGCGGCCTCGGGCGAGGTGCGCCAGGACCAGGCTCCGGCGCCGACGGCGAGCACGACTGCGACCGCGGCCGGGATGAGCCACCGCGGGGAGCGGGAGCGCACCTCGGGCGGATCCGCGAACGGATCCTCGCTGATGTCGCCCTTGATGGACTCGGGCGGCATCGTGACGCGGCTCGCGATCGCCTCGGGCGGCTCGGGGCGGTCCTCCACCGCCTCGGGCACCGCGGTCGGCGCGGCCGCTTCCGGGCTGAGGCGGATCACCTGCGCCGCCGGCCGCTCCAGTTTCGGAGCCACCTGAGGCTCAGGAGGATCCAGCGCGGCGTTCGTCGGCGTCATCGCGAGGTACGCGCGCATGGCGTCGTCGATCCCCGCGACCATCTCTTCCACGTTCTGGTAGCGGTCTTCGGGGCGCTCCGCGCAGGCGCGGCGGAACACCGTGACGAAGGGAGGCGGAACGGACGACATGCGGCCGTCGTCGCGCACCTTCTTGTAGAACTCCGTCGTCTCGAGGTCCGCGGACAGCATGTGGTAGAGCATCACGCCACACGCGTAGATGTCGGCCGTCTGGTCGACGTTCTTCGCGCTCATGAGCTGCTCCGGCGGGCTCGTCGTGAAGCCGCCCATGACGACCGAGGTCTTCGTGAGCGTGCTGTCGGCGAAGAGCGCGATGCCGAAGTCCATGACGAGCACCCGCCCGTCCTTCGTGAGCATGACGTTCTGCGTCTTGACGTCACGGTGGACCATGCCGAGTTCGTGCGCGGCGCGGAGCGCCGACAGGACCGCGTGCATGGTGTCGACGGCTTCCCGCACGAGGAACTTGGCCTGCACCTTGCCGCCGCCGCGGAAGAACATCATCTCCGCGACGTTCATCCCGTCGACGAGCTCCATGACGATGTAGTACTTGCCGTCTTCGACGCCGACGTCGTACACGCGCAGCACGTTCGGGTGGCCTTCGAGCTTCGCGAGCGCCTTGGCCTCGGCCATGTGCCGCGCGACGAGCTCCTTCGAGCGCGTCAGGTGCGGGTGCATGACCTTGATGGCTCGGACGCGGTCGAGTCGGTCGTCGATGGCCTCGTAGACCGTCGCCATGCCGCCGACGCCGAGTTCCCGGATGAACCGGTACCGGCCGCCGCCGACCGGCGCGGGGAGCGCGGGGGTGGTTTCGGGGGTCGCCGCCATGGCGCACCTCCTTGTGGGAAAGGGCGGTTACTCTCCTCGTCGGCTCCCGGGCGAGATGCCCAAGGGGAGCAGAGGAGCACGCAGCCTAGCAGAAAAACCGGCCGCTGACAAGAATTGTGGCATACCCGGGGCACCCCCGCCTAGGGCATTGACGCCACCGGCCTTTTCCGCTACAGTTCGGCCACTTATTCTTGTCCAAAGCCCCACCCGGGGTTGCTCCGGACCACCGGAGCCAAGCCACCTATGATCTACGAGATCCTCACGATCATCCCGGCGAAGTTCTCCGACAACGAGATCGACGCCGTGAGCGAGCGCGTCGCAAAGACGCTCGAAACCGACGGCTGCAAGATTGAGAAGACCGAAAACCTCGGGAAGCTCAAGCTCGCGTACGCCATCGACCACGTCCGCTACGGCACGTACGTCCTCTTTTACGTCGAGGCCGCGCAGGAAGCCATGAAGAAGGTCGACCAGGACTTGCGCCTTGCCGACGAGGTGCTCCGCCACATGATCGTCGCCCGCCCGGACGGCGTCCCGGTCCACACGCCGAAGCCGACGTCGTACGTCCCGCCGCTCAACGCGGAGGGCCGCCGCGCTAGCGACAAGGCCGACGACCGCCCGCGCCGTGCTGACAAGCCGGCCGCCGCGACGGACGAAAAGCCGATGTCGACCCAGGAGCTTGATAAGAAGCTCGACGAAATCCTCGACTCCGATATCATGAAGAGCATCTAACGCGCTCTTCATATGGCAAACTCCCTCAACCGCGCAATGCTCATCGGCAACCTGACCCGCGACCCGGAGCTCCGGAAGACGGCGAACGGCCAGTCGGTCACGTCGTTCAGTATTGCCACCAACCGCGCGTTTACCACCCAGACCGGCGAACGCAAGGAACAGGCCGACTATCACAACATCGTCGCCTGGGGCCGCTTGGCAGAGATCTGCGCTCAGTACCTCACGAAGGGCAAAAAGGTGTACGTCGACGGCCGCATCCAAAACCGCGAGTGGGAAGGCCAGGACGGCCAGAAGCGCTACCGCACCGAAATCGTCGCCGAGAACATGATCATGCTCGACAAGGCGGGTGCGGGGATGGGCGGCGGCACGCCGTTCAAGAGCGAAGCACCGGCCTCTGACGATGCGCCCACACCGGTTGCCGATGATGAAATCAAACTTGAAGATATTCCGTTCTAAACCCTTATGGCAAAGCAACAGCAAAAGACCGGCGTCCGCCACTGCCCGTTCTGCGTGCAGAAGGACCTCGTCATCGACTACAAGAACACCGACATGCTGCGCCGCTACCTTTCTTCGTTCGCGAAGATCGTGCCGCGCAAGCGCAGTGGCCTCTGCTCGAGCCACCAGCGCGAAGTCGCCGGCGAAATCAAGCGCTCGCGCATCATGGCATTGCTCCCGTTTGTCCAGGAGTAACATGCAACACGTGGCGAAAACATCCGCGTCACCAGGAATAGGCGTCTCATGACGCTTATTCTTGATTTTTCGCTATGATTTCTCGTGAAGACGCGCAGCAGCGCGCACAGCTCTGGAACGACACGTACGCATACCTCGACCGGTTCTTTGCGGAACGCGGGTACACGAACGTCCGCACGCCGATCGCGGTCGCATCTCCGGGCATGGAGCCGAACCTCGACCCGGTCGGCATCGACCTGAACGTCATTCGCCGCGGGAAGGTGCGCGCCGGGCTTATTACGAGCCCCGAGTACAGCATGAAGAAGCTCCTTGGCGCCGGCATGGAGCGCATTTACACGGTGACGCCGGTCTTCCGCAACGTCGAAGAGCTCGGCGGCGACCACTCCATCGAGTTCACGATGCTCGAGTGGTACCGCCAGGGCGCCGACTACCACGCGTGCATGGACGAAACCGAGGCGCTCATCGACGGATTTGTTGGCGGGAGGGGGGAGCGGTGGCCGCGGTTCTCGTACGTCGACCTCCTCGCGGCATGGCAGGGTGCGCGCGGCGCGACGGACGAAGACACGTTCAACCAGCATATCCTCCCATCCCTCATGGTCACGTACGACCGGTTCTTTGTGAACGAGTTCCCGATCGACCAGGCCGCGCTCGCGCAAAAATCGCCGGACGGCCGGTCGGCGCAGCGGTTTGAGGCCTATGTGGGCGGCATGGAGCTATGCAACGGCTTCACCGAGCTCGTGGATGCCAACGAACAGCGTGCCCGGTTCCGCATGGAGCAGGAGGAGCGCCGGGCGGCGGGCAAGGAGGTCTTCCCGATTGACGAGGAGCTGCTTTCTCGGCTATCCTCCGTCGCGTCTCCCACCTTTGGCAATGCGCTCGGCGTCGACCGGCTGGTCATGCTGAAGGCCGCCGCCAAGGATATCGATAGTATTCATTTGTTCCCTCCGTCGGAACGTTTTACGCAGCAAGGTTATGGCATCTCCGAATGACATCCGTAAGGGTACGGTCATCAACTACGAAAACGATCTCTGGGTCGTCGTCGGCTTCCAACGCGTCAGCCCAGGCAAGGGCAGTTCGTTCGTCCGCACCCGCATCAAGTCGCTCAGCACCGGCAAGGTGGTGGAAAACAACTTCAAGTCGTCGGAAACCCTGACGTTTGAGGACGTTGGCTTCAAGAAGATGCAGTACATCTTCGGCGACGAGAACACGCTCACCTTCATGGACGGCCAGACGTACGAGCAGGTTTCACTCGGCCGCGACACGGTCGGGGAGGACGCGCAGTACCTCAAGGAAGGCCTCGACGTGACGGTCATCATGCACGGCGACAAGGCGATCGCGATGGAGCTCCCGCTCAAGATCGAGTACACGATCGCGGACACCGAGCCGGCCGTGAAAGGCGACACCGCCTCGGGCAACGTCCAGAAGGACGCGGTCTGCGACAACGGCCTCAAGATCCGCGTGCCGATCTTCGTCGGCGTGGGTGATACCGTCCGCATTTCGACCGACACCGGCGCCTACGTCGAGCGCGTGGCGAAGTAACGTACAAACAAACACAAAAGCAGCCCTGTCGGCTGCTTTTGTGTTATCTCGTCGTCCCCCAGAGCGCATTGAAAAGTTCTCGGTGCTGTTCGGCAAGGTTGGTTTGTTTGAGGAGGATAATTTCGGTGTTTTGGCGGGTTTTCCAGACGATGTGTGCGAGGTAGTCGCCAAAGATCCAGGCGACACCTGGGAAAAGTCGGCCGTCGTAACGGTGAATAGTCACGCCGGGGACATCGCTCAGGTGCTCGTCGCGTACTTCTTTCGGGGCAAGTACGCGGAACCGAATGCGCTTTTTGAGGCGACGTTCGTTCCAGAGGTCGAAGATTTCGGGGTAGAACTGCCGGAAGCGGGCGTTTGCACCAAGAACATCAAGATCTGCGCCCTGTGCCAGTACAAACTCAGTAAAGGCATGCACGCCTTCGATGCCCTCAAAGAATGTTACCGAGCTTTCGGCTTTTGGCTTGCGCTGTCGCAACACCCGCGCAACTTCTGCTGCCGCAGCGTAACGCTCTTCGGCTTCTTCGAGCAGGGGATCGGCACTCATGACGCGGAAGTGTGCGACGTCGTCGCGCACAAGCTTTTTTACGAGACCCCGTGCTTCAAGGTCGCGTAGCGCTTCGTAGACGAGGTGCCGATGCAGTCCCGTCTTTTTAATGACGTCCGAAGCGCGCGCTTCGTCGATGCCGAGAAGCGCTTGGAAGACCTTTGTCGTGTTCTTGGGGAGTCCAAGTTTTGCAAGATGCCCTTCAAGCATAGTCATCATAAATATGACACCATACAATGCTATGTCTGTCAATGGATGGGCGAGTTTCTGGAGGTCATCCATGTACTGACAACAGACGTTTGTTGCCGCGTTTTGGCTATCTTCATGGTGCGGAGAACCCGCAAGGAGGCAGCCATGTCCGAGAACGACAAGCTCACCGAGGCCCTGCGCAAGCTGGGTTACCTGTAGCCATGACGACGATGCTCGCAGCCATTCACAAAAGGGCTGCGGGCATCGCTCACGATGTCCGAAGCCTGTCCGCTCTTTCCAGCGAAGCACTGCTCGAGCGCGCGATCGTTGTCGGCCCGCCAGGAGGCTGTCACGAGGCGTTCTCGCCGCTCTACGTCTACAACGTCTGCCACGCGAACTGCGCGTACTGCGGGTTCCGCAAGGGCAACGTCATGACGCGCGTCATGCTCAGCGAGCGCGATCTCGGCCGCGAGGCGGGGGCCATCTGGCTGATGGGCTGCACGGCAGCCTACGTGCTCGGCGGCACGCTCACGCGCTGGGACACGCTGTCTACGCTGCGGGGCACGCTGAGCCGCCAGGCCGAATTCGCGGCGCGCGGGCTCACGGCAGTGCGTGAGCAGGGCTTGCGCCCGATCCTCGAGATGTCGCCGTTCGCGCGGCACGAGCTCGAGCATCTGGCGCACGTCGCCGGTCCTGGTTGCCGTTACGTCCTGTTCCAGGAGGCGTACGGCACTGACTGCTACCGCGTCATGCACACCGAGGACGACATGCGCTTCAAGGGGACTCCGGAAGAGCGCGCGACGCAGCCGACGACCGCGCTCACAGCCGGCTGGCGGCAGGTCGGGGTCGGTGCGCTCCTCGGCGCGAACCCGGACATCTGGTTCGAGGTCGCCTGCGTCACCGCGCACGCCCGGATCCTGCTCGACCTCGGGGCAGAGCTCGTCACCATTTCGGTGCCGCGGCTCAACCCCGCGAAGGGCGCGACGACGGACGCGCGGTGCACCGATGACGACTTCATCCGTGCGGTCGCCATCACGAGCATCATGGGCCGTGCCTACGCCCCGGGGCGGATCAAGGTCGTCATCACCGGCCGAGAGACGCCGGAGATGCGCGACCACCTCGCGCCGCTCACGGACATCTGGGGCATTCGTGGCTCGACGACGCCCGGGGGCTACGCCGTGCGGCCGGATGCCGAGGGCGCCCAGTTTTCACTCGTCGACCGCCGTACCCTCGCCGAGATTACCTCGGCCCACGCCGCCCGCTACTCCGTGTAGCGGGCGGTTGCCATTTACCGCCTCGGTTTTGCTCGCTTCTTCATCAACACGTGTTGCACCGAAGGGCTTATGGGCTTATCCGTACGATGCACACAGCCATACCAGCAGCAGGGCCGCCGCATTCCTTCCTTCAGCTCCGAGCATACGCGCGCAATGTGCTCCGCTCTCGTTTCCGGATGTTTGACCGATATCGTCCAACAGATCCACTCGTTGCGCGCGAGCGGCGTAAGGTCGTTCCATTTCGCCAATGCATCCGGATCGGCAATGAATGCTTTCCGCAAATCCGTCGGCACGTTGTGCACCACACCGCCAGCGATTTTCTTGGTCATACAGAGGTATATGGTACATCGTATAGCAAAACCAGCCATGACGGGCGTCCAGTCACCGTAGACGACGTCGCCCCACGCGAGCCGGTGCTCGAGCGTGGGGCGGAGGGGGAGGGGCTGCCTAGCGGCGGCGGGAGGGCTTCGGCGCGATCTCGATGCGGAACGCGCTCCAGCGTTCGAGCTCGGCGACGACCTCCGGGTTGCGGGCGTAGATCTTGCCGGTGTACTCCGGACGCCACTTGGCGACGATCTCCGTGAGGAGGGGACAGGGCTGGCAGAACGCGTCCTCGACCGTGAGGAAGACCGGCTCGTGCGTCTTCGTCTGCTGCGCCGCCATGACCTTGTCGACGTACGCGATGAGCGCGAGGAGACGGCGGCGCGGGTCGCGGGCGTTCAGCGAACGGCCGAACCGGTGGTGGGTGTACTCGCCGACGCGGGTGTCGCCGATGAACGTGGCGCCCACCTTGAGGCGGCTCGCCATGTGGACGGTGCGGGGAGAGGCCAAGGCCTGCATGGGTGTCCTCCGGGGAAGTGAGCTTTCAGTTTGCCCCGAAAAACCGCATCGTTCAAGCATTTATTCACACGGCGGCCGATCTGCTACAATAGGGACTGATATGGCCAAAAAGGTGAAGCGCAGGGCGCCCAAGTACCAGGAGGACGAGGTGATGGTGGGGGACGACGTGCGCGAGAGCATTGTGGCGATCGGGCTTATTGCCGTGGGGGCGATCCTCTTGTTGGCGTTTTTCGGGATGGCGGGCCAGGTCGGCCGCACCGTGGACGGGTTCTTGGCTGCGAACGTCGGGTTGGCGCGCATCGCCGTGCCGCTCCTCTTTTTCGCCATCGGCGCCACGGTCGTCATCGGCGACCGCCGGTTCCTCACCTGGCGCAACATGCTCGCGCTCGGCATCTTTGTCGTCGCATTCTGCGGCCTCATGAACCTGCTTTTCGCGTCGGGCGTCACCGACGTCGCGGTCGTGAGCGCCTTTGGTGGCCGGCTCGGCCTCTTGGTGTCGTCACTCCTCGTGGCATCCATGGGGTTCATCGCTGCGCTCATTTTAGCCGGCGCGTGCTTCCTTGTGTCGGTCATCGTGCTCCTCAATACCTCGCTCCGCACGCTGCTCGCCCCGGCCTTCGCACTGTTTGGCATGATGCGTCGTAAGGAAGATGAGGAAGCGGTCGAGGACGGGGAGACGTTCGAGGAACGGCAGGCGCGCGAAGAAGAGGAGCCGTCGGCGGCGTCCGATTCGGCTGATGCGTCCGATTCGTCCCCGGAGGAAGAAGACTCGGCGCCTGCAGCGCCGTACGTCCCGCCGGCCGAACAGGTCATGACGAGCAAGCTGCGCCGCAAGATTGAGATCCCGTTCGACCTGCTCGACGACCGAAGCTCGGACGCAAAGGCAGGCGATATCGAGCGCAACAAAGAGATCATCGTGAAGACGTTCAGCCAGTTCAACATCCCGGTCGAGATGAGCGAGGTGAAAGTAGGGCCGACCGTGTCGCAGTACGCGCTCCGCCCGGCGCAGGGCGTCAAACTCGCCCGCATCGTCGCCCTCCAGAACGACTTGGCGCTCGCGCTCGCCGCGCACCCGATCCGCATCGAGGCGCCGATCCCGGGCAAGTCCCTCGTCGGTATTGAGGTCCCGAACCAGACCATCGGTCGCGTCTGCCTTCGCGAACTCCTCGAGTCGAAGGAGTTCCAGCACCGCAAGACGAGTTTTACCGCGCCGATCGGCAAAGACATTTCGGGCGGGACGCAGCTCCTTTCCGTCGACAAGGCGCCGCACATGCTTGTCGCCGGCGCGACGGGCAGCGGGAAGTCGGTCTGTTTGAATACCATCATCATTTCGCTCCTCTACCAGAACGGTCCGGACGACCTCAAACTCATCATGGTCGACCCGAAGCGCGTCGAACTCGGCGTCTACGGGGGCATTCCGCACCTCCTTGTGCCGCCGATCACCAAGGCGGACGAGGCGATCAACGCCCTCAAGTGGGCGGTGCGCGAAATGGAACGCCGGCTCGATTACCTGGCGAAGTTCGGCGCCCGCGACATCGACTCGTACAACCAGAAGGCGAAGGAGCGCATGCCGCGCATCATCGTTATCATCGACGAGCTCGCCGACCTCATGAGCCAGAACAAGCGCGATGTCGAAGCGGTCATCGTGCGCATTGCGCAGATGGCCCGCGCCGCCGGCATCCACCTCGTCCTTGCGACGCAGCGGCCGTCGGTCGACGTCATCACCGGCACCATCAAGGCGAACATCCCGACGCGCCTTGCCTTTGCGGTCGCCTCGCAGGTCGACAGCAAGACTATCCTCGACATCTCGGGCGCGGAAAAGCTCCTCGGCCGCGGCGACATGCTCATGTCGACTCCGGAGATCAGCAAACCGCGGCGTTTGCAGGGCGCGTATTTGTCCGAAAAGGAGATTGAGCGCGTGGTCGACTTCCTGAAGGGCGAGAGCGCGCCGGACTACAACTACCAGATTACGGAAGGCGCCTCGTCCGGCGGGGTCTCCATGAACCCGGAGGACAGCGACGACCTCATGGAGGACGCCATCCAGATCGTCCTTGAGAGCGGCAAGGCCTCGACGAGCTTCCTGCAGCGCCGCATGAAGATCGGGTACTCCCGCGCCGCGCGCATTATCGACCTCATGGAGCAGATGGGCATTATCGGCGCCCAGGACGGCGCAAAGCCGCGCGAAATCCTCGTGACCGAGTGGCCGCCGGAGGGCAGCCGGAAGCCGACGCAGTTCAATACCCGGCCGCCTGAGGACGATGACGAACTGGACGAGGAAGAGGCGATGGACGAAGATGAGGAAGACGCCGACCTGCCGGACGATGAAGACGAAGCTGCGCGGTTTGACGAGGAGGAGGACGTGGAGACGGAAGAAGACCTCAAGGCAAAAGGATAGCTATGGTGTTCGTCATGCGGAAATTGGATCGAGTCCCGCAGACGTTGGGGGAAAAGTTGCGGGCTTTGCGCCGCGGCCAAGCGGTCACGCTTGGCGATATTGAACGTGAAACGCACGTCCAGCGTCGCTATCTCGAGGCGCTCGAGCGTGGACGGTACGAGGAGCTCCCAGAGCCGCTCTACACCCGCAACTTCATCCGAGCCTACGCCCGCGCTCTTCATGCGGACGAGAAGTATTTCATCGAGCTCTACGAAGAGGAATGCGGCCGGTGCGACTTGCTCGACCCGTCGCGCATGCCGCGCCAGCGCGTGCGCAAGGCGTCGCTCTTTAACCTCCCCGGAGCGGTCGCCGCGGGCCTTCTCGGCCTTTTTGCCCTTGTGGTATTGGCGTATTTCGGCTGGCAGTTCACCGGCCTCGTGCGCGCGCCGGAGGTGGTGTTGTACGCCCCGGAAGACGGCATGGCGACGGACTCCGCGCTCCTGGCCGTGCGGGGGGAGGTCGTGAAGGGGGAAGCGACGCTCGCGATCAACGGCGAGGCGGTCATCGTGAATGCGGACAATACGTTTGAAACGACGATCGACCTCGAGCGCGGGCTCAACGTTATTACGGTCGAAGCGAAGCGCCGCTACTCGCGGTCTGCAGTGATTTACCGCCGCGTCGTCTTTGAACCAAAGATATCCTCAGTCAGCATTGCGGACTAAGTGGTAGAATACAAGAGGAGGCCGGTGGTCTCTTTTTGTTACTCCCTATTCTCTCTCCAGCATCTAACTTTTTGTATGGCAAAAGACGCAGGGAACGCGCGATTGGCTGCGGCGACGCAGGCAATTTCGCAAATTAAACAGCGGTTCGGCGAGGGGTCCATCATGCGGTTGGGAGAGGCGCGGCAGACGAACGTCGACGTCATCCCGACGGGGTGCCTGTCGCTCGACCTGGCGCTTGGGGTCGGCGGCGTGCCGCGCGGACGCATCGTCGAGGTGTACGGACCGGAATCGTCCGGTAAGACGACGCTCGCGCAGCACATCGTTGCCGAAGTGCAGCGCATGGGCGGCATTGCGGCGTACATCGACGCCGAGCACGCCATGGACCCGGACTACGCAAGGAAAATCGGCGTGAACATCGACGAGCTCTTCCTTTCGCAGCCGGACACGGGGGAGCAGGCGCTCGAAATCGTCGAAACGCTCGTCCGCTCGAGCGCGATGGATGTCATTGTCGTCGACTCGGTCGCGGCGCTCACGCCGAAAGCGGAGATCGAGGGCGAGATGGGGGAGTCGCACATGGGGCTCCAGGCGCGGCTCATGAGCCAGGCGCTGCGCAAGCTGACTGGTATCGTCGCAAAAAGCGGGTGCGTGGTCATTTTCATCAACCAGATCCGCATGAAGATCGGCGTCATGTTCGGGAACCCCGAGACGACTCCGGGCGGCAACGCGCTGAAGTTTTATGCATCGCTGCGCATCGAGGTGCGCCGCAGCGCGCAAATCAAGCAGGGTGAGAAGATCATCGGGAACCGCGTGAAGGCAAAGATCGTGAAGAACAAGGTCGCGCCGCCGTTCCGCACCTGCGAGTTCGACATCATGTATAACGAGGGCATTTCGATCGCCGGCGACCTCCTCGACCTCGGCACCGAGGTCGGGTCGGTGGAAAAGCGCGGCAACAGCTACGTGTTCGGCGAAGAAAAGCTCGGCGTCGGCCGCGAAGTCGCGAAGCAGTACCTTAGGGAGCACCCGGATCTCATCAAGACAATCCGTGCCGCAACCTGGGACGCTGCTCAGAAAGTCGATTTGGCAGCGGCAAAGTAGCGATTTAGACAAGCCCCTGTCGGACACGGCGGGGGTTTGGTTTTTTATGAGTCTGGGGGTTGCCAGGGGAGGGTTTTTCCTGTACTGTCGCGGCATATCCCTTCCTCGCAGTGCGGGGTGAGACGCGATCTCGTTACACCATTGCCTGAACGCTTTGCGGACACACGGTTCGCGAAGAATTCTCTCTCCTTCGTTCACACCCAATGGCGTGACCTCTCGTAATCGTGTGCTCATCCTGCGCTGTGAGGGAGGAATTTTTTTTCTTTTTCATCGATGGTCGCGAGCGGACCGTTGCCAAGCGAGCGGGCGCCGTTTCGAAGCCGAAATCCGTCCCCGCGCAGGACGAGTGGTGCCCCGGAGCGCGGAGACGTCTGGCGCCCAGCCGCAGGCGACGTGTCGCCGTTGCGGCGTAGCGCAGCTGCGGAGCGCGATGGGGTACCCGAGTCCACCCATTTTCCCTGAACAACTCCCGTGTTCACCATCCACAGGGGAGGGGTTTGACGGGCGTGGGGCGCCCTGCTATACTCGCGACCACTCGGCCAGACCCCCTCTGACCGCCTCCGAAACCGTGTACATTGGACGTGGACACGGTGAGGAAATTGTTCAATACTTAGCCTCGTTTCTGGTGTCGTCCCCTCACCACCAGTTGACTGTCGCAGTCGAGCGTCTCGCTGCCACGGCAACTGTTCACAACGAGCACGATGAGTAGTCGGCCGCCTTGTACCCATGCAAGGCGATTTTGGCTTTAATCTCGACTTCGCTATTTACGCCATGGCTGTGTCACGGGTTCCCGGCGGCTTCGTCACCGTACGTCTCAGTACGGCTCCTCGCCGCCACCCCGTTCCTTGCCCTGACGCAAATATCGAAGCCGAGACACCCCATCGGTAATTTCATCTGCCTATGCCCGTGACCCGTTCAAAGCATGAACCGCGCAAGCTGTTCACCCCGGTCCGTGACGCCATGGACCTGCCCAACCTCATCGAGATGCAGATGGACTCGTATGCCTGGTTCCTCAAGGACGGGATCCGCGAGTTGTTCGATGAGATTTCGCCGATCAAGGACTTCATCGGCCGCGACCTCGAGCTCACCCTCGGCGACTACTATTTGGATGAGGCGAAGTTCGACGAAGTCACGTCGCGCATGAAGAACGTCACCTTCGAGGCGCCGCTCCGCGTGAAGGCGAAGCTCAAGAACCTCCGCACAAACGAGGTGAAGGAGCAGGAGATCTACTTGGGCGACCTCCCGGTCATGACGCCGCGCGGCACCTACATCATTAACGGCGTCGAGCGCGTCATCGTGTCGCAGCTCGTCCGCTCGGCCGGCGCCTTCTTCACTGCGGAAGTGCTCCGCGGCCGCCGCTACTACGGCGCGAAGATCATCCCGAACCGCGGCGCCTGGCTCGAGTTCGAGACCGACGCGAAGAACGTCATTTGGGTGAAGATCGACCGCAAGCGCAAAGTCGCCGTCACGGCCCTGTTGCGCGCGTTTGGCTACCCGACGAACGAGGAGATCACGGACCTCTTTAAGGACATCGACACGCATCCCATCAACCACTACATCGAGGCGACGCTCGCAAAGGACATCTCGACGAACGAGGACGAGGGCTTGCGCGAAGTGTACAAGCGCATCCGCCCGGGCGACCTGGCAACCGTCGACAACGCCCGCCAGCTCATCCACGCGATGTTCTTCAACTTCGACCGCTACGACCTCGGCGCGGTCGGCCGTTACAAGTTCAACCTTCGGTTCGGCTTTGACACCACGCCCGCCGTCGTCACCCCGGAAGAGAAGCGCATCCTGAGTAAGGAAGACCTCGTCGCCATCGTGCGCGAAATCATCCGCCTCAACATCACGCAGGACGAACCGGATGACGTCGACCACCTCGGCAACCGCCGCATCCGCGCGGTCGGCGAGCTCATCCAGCAGCGCTTCCGCGTCGGCTTGGCCCGCATGGAGCGCATCGTCCGCGACCGCATGTCGACGCAGGACATCGAGTCCCTGACGCCGGCAAAACTCATCAACGCCCGCCCGGTCATCGGCGCGGTGCGCGAGTTCTTCATGTCCTCGCAGCTCTCGCAGTTCATGGACCAGACGAACCCGCTTGCCGAACTCGAACATAAGCGCCGCCTTTCGGCCATGGGCCCGGGCGGTCTGAGCCGCGAGCGCGCCGGTTTCGAAGTTCGCGACGTGCACCCGACGCACTACGGCCGCATCTGTCCGATCGCGACTCCGGAAGGCCCGAACATCGGTCTTGTCGGCCACCTCGCGAGCTATGCCCGCGTGAACGATTATGGTTTCGTCGAGACGCCGTACCGCACGGTCGTCAACGAGAACGGCAAGATGCGCGTCACTGACGAGATCGCCTACGTGTCGGCGTTTACGGAAGAGAAGTCGGTCACCTGCCCGGCCACCGTCCCCATGGACGAGCACGGCTACATTACGGTCGATTACGTCGAGGCCCGTAAGTTCGGCGAGCCGCGTCTCGTGCCGGTCACGGAAGTCACGCACGTCGACGTGTCGACGACGCAGATCGTGTCGGTCGGTACCGCGCTCGTGCCGTTCCTCGAGCACGACGACGCCACCCGCGCCCTCATGGGTACGAACATGATGCGCCAGGCGGTCCCGACGGTCCGCCCGCAGGCGCCGATCATCGGCACCGGCATGGAGCGCCGCGCCGCGCTCGACTCCGGCCACGTCGTCATCGCCGAAGAAGATGGTGAAATCATGAAGTCGGACGGCGGCCAGATCGTGGTGAACTACAAGAAGAAGGGCGAAACGGGCTACAAGCTCACGAAATTCCTGCGCTCGAACAACTCGACCGCCATCAACCAGCGCCCCATCGTCATGCCGGGCGACGCGGTGAAGAAGGGCGACGTCCTCGCGGACGGCCCGTCGGTCGACCAGGGCGAACTCGCACTCGGCCAGAACATGCTTGTGGCCTTCATGAGCTGGGACGGCTACAACTACGACGACGCGGTCATCATTTCGGAGCGCGTCGTGCAGGACGACCGCTTCACGACGATCCACCTCGAGCACCTGACGCTCGACGTGCGCGACACGAAGCTCGGTCCGGAAGTCGTCACCGCGGACATCCCGAACGTTTCGGAAGAAAAGCTGAAGAACCTCGACGCCGAGGGCATCATCCGCATCGGTGCGGAAGTGAAATCGGGCGACATCCTTGTGGGAAAGATCACCCCGAAGGGCGAAACCGAGCTCTCTGCCGAAGAGAAGCTGCTCCGCGCCATTTTCGGCGAGAAGGCGCGCGAAGTGCGCGACAGCTCGCTGTACTTGGAGCACGGCCGCAAGGGCAAGGTGGTCGACGTAAAGATTTTCTCGCGCGAAGAGGGCGACAACCTCCCGCCGGGCGTCATGAAGTCGATCCAGGTGACGGTTGCCGACCTGCGCAAGCTGCAGGCGGGTGACAAGGTCGCCGGCCGCCACGGCAACAAGGGTGTCATTTCGAAGGTCGTCCCGGTCGCGGACATGCCGTTCATGGAGAACGGCCGCCCGGTCGACGTCATCCTGACCCCGCTTGGCGTCGTCAGCCGTATGAACCTCGGCCAGATCCTCGAGGTGCACCTTGGTTTGGCCGCGTCGACGTTGGGCTACAAGGTCGCGACCCCGGTCCTCGCGGGTATCGCCCAGGAGACGATCCGCGGCGAGCTCACGAAGGCCGGCTTCGAAGAGACCGGCCAGGTTCGCCTCTTTGACGGCCGCACCGGCGAGGCATTCCACCACAATGTGACGGTCGGCATCATGTACATGCTGAAGCTGAACCACATGGTGGAGGACAAGATGCACCAGCGCTCCATTGGCCCGTACTCGCTCATCACCCAGCAGCCGCTTGGTGGCAAGGCGCAGTTCGGCGGCCAACGCTTCGGCGAAATGGAAGTCTGGGCGCTTGAGGCCTATGGCGCCGCGCACATGCTCCAGGAAATCCTCACCATCAAGTCGGACGACGTTCCGGGCCGCGCGAAAGCGTATGAGTCCATCATTAAGGGCGAGTCGATCACGAAGGTGAACATCCCGGAATCGTTCAACGTCCTGGTCCGCGAACTCAAGGGCCTCTGTCTTGACGTGGAGCTCCTGAAAAACGGCAGGAAGATCGACTTTGCGGAAGACACGTCACGCCGTTCACACGAATAAGCGCATCCTATGACCATGAAGTTCGATACCCTGAAGTCCACCGACTTCGACTCCATCCGGTTGCGCTTGGCGTCGCCCGACGTGATGCGCGAATGGTCGTACGGCGAGGTCAGCAAGCCGGAAACCATCAACTATCGCACCCAGAAGCCCGAGAAGCAGGGTCTCTTTGCGGAAGAAATTTTCGGCCCCTCGAAGGACTGGGAGTGTTACTGCGGCAAATACAAGAAGATCCGCTACAAGGGCATCATCTGTGACAAGTGCGGCGTGGAAGTCACGCAGGCATCGGTACGCCGCGAGCGTATGGGCCACATCGAGCTCGCCGCCCCGGTCTCGCACATCTGGTTTTTGCGCGGCGTGCCGTCGAAGATCGGCACGATCCTCGACATGAGCGTCCAGCAGCTCGAGAAGGTCGTGTATTTCGCGAGCTTCATCGTGACTGATGTCAATGAAGAAGCCCGCGAGCAGACCATTGAGCAGGTGAAGGAGGAATACAAGGCGAAGCGCAAGATGATCGAGGGCGAGAAGAAGCGCGACCTCGGCCGCCTCGAAGAGAAGTTCGCCGACGATAAGAAGATGCTTGCCGCCGAGACGAAGCGCTTGGACGAGATCGCGGACGCGAAGCTTGAGGAGCTCGAGGCGGACTACCTCCAGGTCGACAAGGACCTGAAGGAGATCAAGCCGTTCAAGGTCATCAGCGAAACGACGTACCACGAGTGGTCGATGCGCTACGGTCACATCTTCGACGCCGGCATCGGCGCCGAGGCGCTCTTGAAGCTCTTGGCGCGCGTCAACGTCGCCGAGACCATTACGACGCTCGCAAAAGAGCTCGCCGAGACCTCGTCGAAGGCGAAGCATGACCGCCTCATGCGCCGCTTGAAGCTTTTGCGCAGCCTCGACAAGAATACGATTAGCCCGGCTTGGATGATTTTGAAGGTGATCCCGGTCATCCCGCCGGACCTCCGTCCGATGGTGCCGCTCGACGGCGGCCGTTTCGCCACGAGCGACCTGAACGACCTGTACCGCCGCGTCATCAACCGCAACAACCGCCTGCGCCGCCTCTACAGCCTGAACGCGCCGGAGGTCATCACCCGCAACGAGAAGCGCATGCTCCAGGAAGCGGTGGACGCGCTCATCGACAACAGCGCCCGCCAGTCGAAGACGGTCATTGCCGCGACCGGCAAGAAGCGCCAGCTGAAGTCGCTTGCCGACATCCTGAAGGGCAAGCAGGGCCGCTTCCGCCAGAACCTCCTCGGAAAGCGCATCGACTACTCGGGCCGCTCGGTCATCGTCGTCGGCCCGCACCTCAAGCTGAACCAGTGCGGCCTCCCGAAGAAGATGGCGCTCGAGCTCTTCCGCCCGTTTGTCATCTCGAAACTCATCGCCCGCGAATACGTCCACAACATCCGTAGCGCGAACCGCTTCATTGAGGCCGACCGCCCGGAGGTGTGGGATATCTTGGAAGAGGTGACGAGCAAGTCGTACGTGCTCTTGAACCGCGCGCCGACCCTCCACCGCCTCGGTATCCAGGCGTTCCAGCCGAAGCTCATCGAAGGCAAGGCCATTCAAATCCACCCGCTCGTCTGTGACGCGTACAACGCGGACTTCGACGGCGACCAGATGGCCGTCCACGTCCCGCTCACCGAAGAGGCGCAGCGCGAGGCCGCGGAGCTCATGCTCTCGACCCGCAACCTCTTGAAGCCGTCGTTCGGCGGCCCGGTAGCGAACCCGGGCAAGGACATCGCCTGGGCTTGCTACTACATGACGATGACGCTCGACCAGCCGGACGAGAAGGCGGTGAAGTCGTTTGCGGACGAGACTGAGGCGATTTACGCCTACGACACGGGCAAGATTACGCTCCAGACCTGGATCCGCTGCCGCGTGAAGGGCGTGCTCATGGTTACGACCGTCGGCCGTATCATCGTGAACCAGAAGTTCCCGGACCGTATCGGCTTCCAGAACGAACAGATCGGCAAGAAGGCGCTCGCGAACATCGTCCGCGACGTCTTGGAGTACTACGGCCCCGAGTTCACCTCGGTGCTCCTCGACGACCTCAAGGAGCTCGGGTTCAAGTTCGCCATGCTCTCGGGCTACTCGTGGGGCATGCGCGCCTTGCCGGACATCACGGCGAAGAAGGCGCTTATTGAAGAGGGGGACAAGCGCGTCCGCGAAGTTGAAGACTTCTACGGCCAGGGCCTCCTCACGCAGAGTGAGCGCCACTCGCAGATCGTGAAGATCTGGACCGAGATTAAGGACCGCGTCGCCGACGCCGCGAAGGGTTCCTTGCCGCTCGACAGCTCGCCGTCGACGATGATCGAGTCGGGCGCCCGCGGTTCGTGGACGCAGATGACGCAGATGATCGGTATGATCGGTATGAAGGCCTCGCCGTCCGGTGAGATTATCGAGCTTCCGGTGAAATCGTCGTTTAAGGAAGGCGTTTCGGTGCTCGAGTTCTTCATCTCGAGCCACGGTACGCGCAAGGGTCTCACCGACACCGCGCTCCGCACCGCGAACGCCGGCTACCTCACGCGCCGCCTTGTCGACGTCGCACAGGACGTCGTCGTGCGCGAAGAGGACTGCGGCGACGACCAGGGCGTGGTGCTCACGCACCAGGAGTCCGAAGAGATCGGCGAGCCGCTGCTCGTGCGCATCCTCGGCCGCGTCGCGTTGTCGCCGATCACCATCCCGGGGAGCAAGGACGTCCTCGTCAGCGCGGACGAACTGATTACCGAAGAGCACATCCGTGCGCTCAAGAAGAGCGAAAAGGCCAACGGTCCGTTGCCGCAGGCGCATGTCCGTTCGGTCATGACCTGTCGTATCCGCCGCGGCGTCTGTCAGAAGTGTTACGGCTACGACCTCGCGTACAACAAGCTCGCGAAGCTCGGCGCCGCGGTCGGTATCATGGCCGCGCAGTCGATCGGTGAGCCGGGTACCCAGCTCACCATGCGTACCTTCCATACGGGTGGTGTCGCCGGCAAGGACATTACGCAGGGTCTCCCGCGTGTCGAAGAACTCTTCGAGGCGCGCACCCCGAAGCGCAAGGCGATCATGAGCGAAGTCTCGGGCAAGGTCGAGATCGAAAAGACCGAGCGCAGCCTGTCGCAGGCCGGCACGGGCAAGCAGATGCTCGACGCCACGCCGGGCCAGCGCATCGTCCGCGTCCGTTTTGGCGCGGTAGACGAGAAGGTCTATTCGCTCGGCCGCGGTGCGAAGCTCGCGGTGGAGGACGGCGCGAAGGTGCACGAGGGCGACACGCTCGCCACGAAGGCGAGCGGGGAGGTGGTGAAGGCGGACGTCGCCGGCACCGCGAAGGTCACGAAGACCGCGGTCACCATCGTCCACGATGCTGAGAAGTCGCGCGAATATATCATTCCGCAGGGCTACACGCTCTTCGTGAAGGACGGCGACGAGGTCTCGGCCGGTGACGTACTCACCGACGGCCATCTCGACCTCCAGGCCCTCTACAAGTTCCAGGGCAAGGACGCCGTGCAGAAGTACCTGTCGAAGGAAATCCAGTTCATCTACTCTTCGCAGGGCCAAAAGCTCAACAACAAGCACATCGAAATCATCATCAAACAGATGTTCAGCCGCGTGCGCGTGCTGAACCCGGGCGACACGGACCTCCTGCCGGGCGAAATCGTCGAAAAGGCGACACTCCTCGACGAACAGGAGAAGGCGGGGGAGAAGGGCGGCAATCTGGCGGAGTTCGAAGAGTTGTTCCTCGGTATCACGAAGGTCTCGCTTTCGACCGAGAGTTGGCTCTCGAGCGCATCCTTCCAGGAGACGGCGCGCGTGCTCATTAGCGCCGCGGTCACCGGCAAGGTCGACACGCTCGCCGGCCTCAAGGAGAACGTCATCATCGGTCGCCTTATCCCGGCCGGTACCGGTTTCGGGGATAATGCGGTGGAGTTCGTCGAAGAGACGCGCCGCATGAACCATGCCGACGACGTCCTTGCGGAAACTCCGGTCGAAGCGCCCGCAGCGGTTCCGACGGAGCCGCTCGCCGCGGAGATCGCGAGCGAAGGCCCGCAGCTCGGCACCACCGCTGAAGAAGCGCCGGCTGCTGACAAGGCAGAATAAACCAATAGGCGGGCCCACTGTGGCCCGCTTTTGGTTATGGTATGCTTGTCGTACTCCCTCGCGCGAAACTTTTTACTCCAACTCCCCGAACCATAATTTTATGTTGGAACAACAGGATTTGCAGGCAATTCGCGGCATTGTGAAGGAAGAAGTCGGTACGGCTATCGAGACGGCAAAAGTCGAGATCATCACCGCGGTCGGTGAAATGCTCGAAGACAATGTCTTTCCGCATTTCGAGGAGGTCCACCGTGAACTCCGGAAACTCAAAACCGTCGCCGGTTGGCAGACGTAGCCAAGAGCCGGGGTTCCCACGCCCCGGCTTTGGTTTTGGTAAAATGGGTGGGATATGCGCGTCATTGGATTCGATCCAGGCTACGGGAGGCTCGGGTTTGCGGTCGTCGAGGCTGGCAAGGCGCTTGGGTTTGGTGTCATTACGACGCCGAAGGAGCGCGCTGCCGCCGAGCGGCTCGCGGAGATCGCTGCTGACGTGCGGACGCTCATGAAACAATACAGACCAGAGCGCATGGCGATCGAGACGCTGTTTTTCAGCAAGAACGTGACGACCGGTCTCAAGGTCGCCGAAGTGCGCGGCGTCCTCCTCATGCTTGCGGCCGAAGCCGGTCTCGAGGTCGTTGAAGTGAAGCCAAACGAGGTGAAAATGGCGCTCACGGGGTATGGCAGGGCCGATAAGCGGCAGATGCAGGAGATGGTGCGGACGGTGTTCAAACTCAAAAAGGCGCCGAAGGTCGATGACGCGGCCGATGCGCTTGCAATTGCGTGGAGCGCGGCTGACCGCTAAAATGGGTTTTGGTATGCCCAAAGCCCACGAAATCGTCGTTGCGCTGGCCGGGGCGGTCGCCGAGAAGGGCGGCCGGGCGCTTGTGGTTGGCGGCAGCGTGCGCGACGGGCTCCTTGGTATCGCACCGGTCGATTACGACGTCGAGGTGTACGGGCTTGCGCCGGAAGTGGTCGAGGCCATCGTCCGCGAGTTCGGCGAGGTGTCCGATGTCGGCAAGGGGTTTGCCATCCTGAAGCTCGTCGTCGACGGTGCGGACATCGACGTGTCGCTTCCGCGCTCGGATTCCAAAGTTGCGCCGGGCCACAAGGGGTTTGCCGTTGCGGCGCACCCGGACATGACGCCAACGGAGGCGGCGCGTCGGCGTGACTTTACGATGAACGCCATTGCGCAGGACCCGCTGACCGGCGAGCTTGTCGACCCATACCGCGGCAGAGACGACCTCAAGAACAAGGTGCTCCGCGTCGTCGACGCGGAGATGTTCGGCGACGACCCGCTGCGCGTGCTCCGCGCCATGCAGTTCGTCGCACGGTTCGGCCTCACGGTCGACCCGGATAGTTTTGCGCTCATGAAGGGGATGCAGGGGACGCTGAAAGAGTTGCCGCGCGAGCGCATTGGCGGCGAATGGCGCAAGCTCCTCATGCAATCCGAGAAGCCCTCGCTTGGGCTCCATTTCGCCATGGACGTCGGCATCATCGAGGAGCTGCACCCGGAAGTATTGGCGCTCGCCGGGACGCCGCAGGAGCCGGAGTGGCACCCGGAAGGCAACGTGTGGGTGCACAGCTGCATGGTGGTCGACGAGGCGGCGGCAATCGCGCGCCGCGAAGCGCTCGATGACGATACCGCGCTCACCATGATGCTCGGCGCGCTGTGTCATGACTTTGGGAAGCCGTGCGTCACGCGGGTGGAGGAGGGGAGAGTCCGATCGCATGGACATGAGGATGCCGGCGCTGCGCCGACGAAGGCATTTTTGCACGCATTGGCGATTGGCGAGGACACCCGCGACAAGGTGGTGGGCATCGTCCGAGACCACATGAAGCCGTTCCGGTTGTGGCACGAGGAGACGGAGAAGGGGACGGCGATCAGCGATGGCGCCATCCGCAGGCTTGCGGCGCGCATCGACCCGGCGACGATTGCGGAGCTCGTCTTGGTGACGGAAGCCGACTTCCGCGGCCGTGGGCCGTTTCCTGTACCGGGAAAGCCGGGCGAGTTTGCGTTTCCCGGCGAATACCATGCAGGGGCCTGGCTGCGCGACCGGGCAAAGAAACTTGGCGTGTTCGGCGCCGCGCCGGAGCATCTCGTCCGCGGCGGGGAGATTATTGACCTCGGCTACCCGCCCGGCCCTGGCGTGGGGCAGATCGTCCGCCTCGCCGACGACCTCAGGGACGAGAAGGATTTCTGTCATTACAACATCGTCACCCTCCTGCGCGAGGTTCCGGCCGACCAGAGCGGCAATCGCGACGCAGCACAGGCGATTGAGCGAATGAAGCTGGAACTTGATTAACGGTACTCCGGTTGACGGAATGCCGTTTTTCGGCTAATATTCGCCTCGCAACCTTGCAACCCAGGAGTTCGCGTGAAGTTCATCCGACGTCCCTTTTTCCTGTTCCTCGTCCTGTACCTCCTCTCGGCGGCCGGCCTCCAGTACGTCACCGGCATCATCGAGGCCGCGGGAGGCACGGTGCCCGACCTCATCGTCTTCGCGACCATGGAGGAGGCGAAGAGCGCCTTCGACGCCCTCGAGCGGAGCGGCATGGGGTCGACGTACCTCTGGGCGCTGTGGACGCTCGACGTCCTGTTCCCGATCGCGTACGCGGGGGTCATCACCCACATCGCTCCGCGTGGAATCTGGCGGGGTAACTGCTTCGTGCTCGCGTCGTTCACTGCCATGATTGACACCATGGCCGAGAACACCGCGGCAACTGTTCTCCTGCTTGTTCGCGAAGAGGACGTGACCTCCTTCATGTTGAGCAACCGGATGAAGTGGGCATTGCTCTGCACCTCGCTGTCCGTTGCCGTCGTGACGCGGGTCATCCCGTCCGCCAGGACCGCCTACGCCTTCGTGCGTCGCCTCGTCGCCCACCCGGGGCTCTAGCGCCTCGTCATCGTCGCCCGCCCTGGGTCTCCTGGGGCGGGCAACGCATTTCTTGGCAAACGCCTGCTTTTTTGATAGGATTCTCCCGTCAGCAATTGCACGCGGGTTTCGTATAACGGCTAATACTGCAGGTTTCCAACCTGCGAACGCGGGTTCGACTCCCGCAACCCGCTCCAAAAACACCCCGGCCCCGCGCCGGGTGTTTTTGTTGCAGGGAGGAGAACCCGCGTTTCACTAGTGGTTCGACAAGCAAGCGAGCGAGTGGGGTCCGGAGCTCGCTCCAGGACTTCCGAGCGAGCGCAGCGGCTCTGGCCGCAAGGCCAGACTCCCGCAACCCGCTCCAAAAACACCCCGGCCCTGCGCCGGGTGTTTTTGTTGCATCATGATGCTGCGCTCGATACCATCTCGGCATGTACGTGCGATGGTTTTCTGAAATCGGCAAAGACGACGTCCTCGTTGCGGGTGGGAAGGGAGCGTCGCTTGGGGAAATGACGCGCGCCGGGATTCCGGTGCCGCCGGGTTTTGTCGTTACGGTCGATGCGTTTCGCGCCGGTGCGACGCCGGAGGTCGTCGAGGAGATTGGTCGTGCGTTCGCAACGCTCGGAGCCGATCGCGTCGCCGTTCGTTCGTCCGCGGCGGGCGAAGACTCGAAAGAGGCGAGCTGGGCCGGACAGCTCGGGTCGTATCTCAACACGACGCGCGACACGCTTATCGAAAACGTGAAGCGGTGTTGGGCGTCCGTCGCGTCGGAGCGCGCAAAGGCGTACCAGGCAGAAAAGGGGCAGGGGGACGCCGCGGTCGCAGTCGTCGTACAGCAGATGGTGCGGGCAGACGCGGCGGGTGTGTGTTTTACCGTGCACCCGGTGACGGCGCGCGCCGACCACATGATTATCGAAGCGTGCCGCGGCCTCGGCGACCGACTTGTCGGCGGGGAGGTGACCCCGGACGGTTATACGTATGACAAGACGGCGGACGCGATTATCGACGTGTTTCAGGCGGACGACCAGCGCGTGCTGACGGACGACGAGGTGCGCGCCATCGCGGCGATGTGCGGCCGTATCGAGTCGCACTTCGGCTTTCCGTGCGACATTGAGTGGGCGATTGCGGGCGGCGATCTGTCCATTCTGCAAAGCCGGCCTATTACGACCTTATAAATGCGAGCGACCCCCGGCCGAGACGATGGCTGGGGGTCGTTGCGTCGCTGGCGTTCATCGCGTCCACTCCTTGCGGCGGACAGTCTCGTTGAACTTCTCACCGACGAGCTTGTCTGCGGGAACGAACATGCCTTTCAGCATGGTAAAGACCTTGATCTGCCCTCCGCAGTGCTGGCACTTCACGATTTGGTACACGTCGTCGCCGGAATGATGCGCGCCGAGCGAGTCGTAGATGTGCGTCTTCAGCTTGCAGCGCGGGTGCGGGCAGTCCACACGGGACACGGGAGAGGGGGCGGCCGCCATCGAACACCTCCGCATCCAGTCTGGCACATCCGTGCCGTTACTTCAAAAAATTCACCTCGATGCCCTCTTTGGGCGCGGTGGGGAGGGGCTCGGTACGGCGGATGCGCCAAATGCCGTCCGCCTGCTCGAGGCGCGCGTTCGGGACTTTGAAGCCTGCCGCGAACGTGTGGCCGCCACCCCCGTACTTTTCGGCAAGCGCCGCAACGTCGCGTCCGCGGCTGCGCAGGCTCGCCTTCACCGACCCGTCGTCCGCCTCGCGGAGGATGAGGATGGTGTCGGCCTGGTCGAGTGTGGCGTTCAAGAAGTTGGAGATGCTCGAGGTCTCGACCTCCGGGTTGCCGCACGCCTCGATGTCCGCCTGGGTGAGGGCGGTTGCAAGGGCGTCGAACTCCTCGTTGTAATGCAGGCGCTCAAAAAGGATGCCCCACACGCGCAGCACGGGCACGGGGCGGTCCATCATGGTGTGGCGCACGACTTCATGGAGCTTTGCGCCGCGTTTTGTCAGTTCGACCGACGCCTCGAACGCCGCCGCGGTCGTGTTCGACGTGGAGAAGAGCGACGTGTCGGTACAGATGCCGGTCAGGAAGCACTGCGCGGCATGGCGCGGCACGGGGAAGCCGTTGCGCTTCAGGAACCGCCACACCACGTCCGCGGTCGACGCCGCACGCGGCTCGACGAAGTTGTATGTCCCGAACCGCGGGTTGGTGCTGTGGTGGTCAAACATGACCATCGGCACCTTGCGCGGCATGAGGGGGAGCTTGTCGTTGAGGTAGAGGCCGTCCGAGCAGTCGCAGATGATGGCGAGGTCGATCGTCGTATCCGCAAAGACGAGGTCGTCCGTACGGATGCGGTCGATGCCGGGCAAAAAAGAAAACTGCGCCGGGATGGGTTTTGGCGAATAGACCGTGACGGTCTTGCCCATCTCGCGCAGGACATGGAAAAGCCCCAAGCTGGAACCGAGCGTGTCGCCGTCCAGGCGCTCGTCGGTCATGAGGAGGACGTGCCGGCTGGCACGCATCGCCTCCACCGCTTTTTGCTCGATAACGGGGCCCATAGGGAGGACGGAGTGTACGGGTCCGTTTCCCCTTGGTCAAGTGTATGCGTCCTCAGCAATCCGAACCTCAGTTCGGATGACAGTGGGACGGAGGAGCAGGCGCGAGGGCGTGCTCCTCCAGGTCCAGCAGGGGGGTCTACGAGGCGTAGACGCGCAGCGCGATGGGACGCTGGCGCTTCGGCGGCGGGTTGGCCTGACGGGTGCCGGGCGGGTCGAGCGTGATGCCCGACTCACCGTGCGCGACCGCGATCATCTCCTTCCGCGAGAGCTTCCGGCCGTTGTGCGTGGGGTGGCCGGTGGTCACGACCTGCGGCTTGCCGCGGCGGTCGTGGGTCACCGTGAAACCGAAGCCGGGGACGCGGGAGGCGATGAGGTGCCACTCCTCGAGGTTGGCGGGGTCGCGGGAGGGCACACCCGCCTCCGCGGGGGCTTCGGCGTGGATGGCGGGCGGGGTGTCGATGGCGTAGTCGTCAGCGTTCATTGGTGAAAGACCTGCTGGTGGACGGATGCGCATGCCCTCAGGCTGGCGGTGCGCGGGGTTTCCGGTGGCCTGAACGCTCCCTTTCTCCGCAAAGGAGCGTTCAACTCGCCGGAACGAAGAACCGACCGCGTGGGCGGTCGGTTCGCTTTGTATCGAGGTGAAAAGGCTTCACTTAGGTACAACGCAAACCGGCCGGCGAAAAGCAATCGACGGTGAGGGCGGTGTAGCGCTTGATCCAGGTGAAGCTCAACATATCTGCATTCGAGGATACCGTACCTGTGCATGGTGTCAAAGGCGCTTGTCCACATGCGAGACTAAGTCTCGGGGCTTTCTGCAACCATCCTGAGCGCACGGGAAGGATCCGCGGCCAGTTTTTTGGCTGTATTTGGTACAAGTTTCGAGACTAAGTCTACAAGTTTCGAGACTAAGTCATGACTAAGTCTCGGTTTGCTCGGATAAAAATGAAGAGCCGCACCCGCAGGGCGGCCCTTCGTGTGGGCGGCCCGCGGATGTGGCGAAGCGGCTACGTTTTCATCGCGCGGACCACGATCGCCGCAGCCGATGCGACACTTGCTGACAGGGTCAGCATCCAGATCGGGTTGTGAGCTTTCCAGAATGCTCCGGCGGCGAAGGCGAACGTGATGATGACGAAGAGCGCGAGGATCGAAAGAAACGCTTTCATGGTGGCTCCCGGTGTGCTGATGTCTACAAAATTTAGCAAAAAGTGCGCATAAAGTCAATGTGGGCACCTGTCTGGCGAGGGGCGAAAAGGCCGTGTACAATCGAGCCTAGCTATGTACTTGAAGCGCCTTGAGGTCCAGGGGTTCAAAACGTTTGCGGCAAAGACGTCGCTCGAGTTCCCGGAAGAAAAGGGCGGTCGGCATGCGCTGACCGTCGTCGTCGGCCCCAACGGGTCGGGCAAGAGCAACCTCGCGGACGCCATCCGCTGGTGTTTGGGCGAACAGTCGCTGAAGCTCCTGCGCGGCAAAAAGGCGGAGGACGTCATTTTTTCCGGTTCTGAAGGCAAGTCCCGTTCCGGGTTCGCTGAAGTGAGCCTGACGTTCGACAACCGCGACCAGTCGATGGGCGTCGAGTTCTCCGAAGTCGTCATTACCCGCCGCCTCTACCGCGACGGCGAGTCCGCATACCTCGTGAACGGCGCCGCCTCGCGCCTTGCCGACATCCAGCTCATGCTCGCCGAGGCCGGCGTCGGCCAGCGGTCGTATTCGGTCATCGGGCAGGGGATGATCGACCACGTCCTCACCGCGACGCCGGAAGAGCGCAAGATTTTCTTTGATGACGCGATGGGCGTCCGCGGGTTCCAGATGAAGCGCCACCAGGCGCTCCTCAAGCTGACGAAGTCCGCGGAGAATCTTTCCGAGGTCGAATTGTTGCTTGGCGAACTCGAGCCGCGCCTCAACTCGCTGAAGCGCCAGGTCGACCGCCTGCAGAAGCGCGCGACGGTCGAGGCGGAGCTCCGTGCCCTTGAACGCGAGTACTACGGGTCGGCATGGTGGGCGCTCATGGACGAAAAGCAAGGTATCGATCGGCGTCTCGCCGAAGCCCGTGGCCGTGTCAGCAAGAAGCAGGAGGACATTAGGGCGGGAGACGAGAAGTTGGCGGCCTTGGAGAGGAGCGAGGAGCGAGGATCGAGGAACGAGTCCGGATTGGCTCCGCTCCAGGCTGCGTACAAGGCCGCGCAACAAGAACTCGCCGAGGCGCGAAGGATCCACTTTACGGCCGAGCGTGAGCTTGAGCTTGCAAAGGTGAAGGCGCAGTCGACGTGGGCGCCGCTTCCGCTGCACGAAATCATCCTCGAGGTCGGCGGTATTTCTGACGCGCAGAAGGATGCGGTGGCGCGGCTGAAAGCGGCGAAGGATTTGGAGGAGGTGACGCGCATCGCGGACGAGATCGACGGCATTTTCAGTCGCTCGAAGAAGCTTAAGGATCGTCTCACCAAACCGAATCCCGAAGATTTCACGCCTTCGGCCGAACAGCTCGCCGCAATCGACGCCGCAAAGACGCGGATCGGCGCGGCAGAGGCGAAGGTGAAGGAGAGCGAGGCGGCGATGGATGCGTTTGCGAAGCAGGCGACCGCGCAAAAGAGCGAGGCCTTCGCGTTCCAGCGCGAACTGCGCGCCCTCCAGCAGGAACTGTTCAGCCTCGAGCAGGCGGCGAACGGCATCGCCATCGAGATGACGCGCGTCGAGACGCGGCTTGAGGGGATGGAGCGCGAGATGGCGGACGAAATCGGCGCGGAGATGGCGACAGAGGTGAAGAAGGCGCGGCCGGAGACCCGGCTCGAGGACGTGCAAGCGGCGCACGACAAGATGATCCGACTCAAGCACCAGCTGGAGGTCATCGGCGGCATCGACGAGGAAGTCATGAAGGAGTACGAGACGACGAATGAACGGTTTACGTTCCTCTCGACGCAGGTGAAGGACCTCCGCGACGCGATCCGCAGCACGGAAAAGATTATCGACGAGCTCGACCTGCAGATCCGCACGCAGTCCGAGAAGTCGTTTGCGGAGATCAACAAGGAGTTCCAGCGGTACTTCAAGGTGCTCTTCAACGGCGGCACGTGCAGCCTTGTCAAAATGACGCAGGAAGAGGTGGCGCAGGAGACGAAGGTGAACCTCGACCGTGCCATGGAGGAGGTCGCGCAGGAGAAGAACGAAGCGGAAGAGGAGTCGGTCGAGACCATCCAGGCGCGCGTCAAAGAGCGTGAGGACGCGGTGGCGGGCATCGACATCCAGGCGACACCGCCGGGCAAGAAGCTCAAGGCGCTCAACCTGCTCTCCGGCGGTGAACGCGCACTGACGTCGATCGCGCTCGTGTCGGCGATCATGGCCACGAACCCGTCGCCGTTCGTCGTCCTCGACGAGGTCGACGCGGCGCTCGACGAGGCGAACACCGTGCGTTTCGCCAACATCTTGAACGAACTCCAGAAGCTGACGCAGTTCATCGTCATTACGCACAACCGCGCGACGATGGAGAAGGCGGACATGCTCTACGGCGTGACCATGGGCACGGACGGCATCAGCAAGCTCCTCTCGGTGAGCATGGAAGATATCGGCGAAGGCGGCACGGCACGGAGACAAGTATTTGCGGATACGCAGTAGCCGGGTC
>CAZKGL010000001.1:744651-838942 GCA_964552565.1 uncultured Gammaproteobacteria bacterium | reverse complement strand
GAAGCGCGGATGAACGCCGGCCGTAACTATAACGGTCCTAAGGTAGCGAAATTCCTTGTCGGGTGAGTTCCGACCTGCACGAATGGCATAACGACTTGACGACTGTCTTGACGATGTACTCGGCGAAATTGCGAGGGGAGTGAAGATGCTCTCTATGTGTAGTTAGACGAAAAGACCCCATGAAGCTTTACTACAGCTTGCCATTGGGTTCATGATACGCATGTTCAGAATAGGTGGGAGCTTCGGCACCAGTGAGATACCACCCTTGCGCTTCGTGAATCCTAACCGGCCGCCCTGAATCGGGTGGCTGAGACAGTGGCTGGTAGGTAGTTTGACTGGGGCGGTCGCCTCCCAAAAAGTAACGGAGGCGTTCACAAAGGTTGGCTTAGCCCGGATGGAAATCGGGCCGGACGTGCAAGCGCACAAGCCAGCTTAACTGCAAGGCCGACACGCCGCGCAGATACGAAAGTAGGAGCTAGTGATCCGACCGTGCGACATAGGACGGCGGAAGCTCATCGGATAAAAGCTACTCTGGGGATAACAGGCTAGTCTCCCCCAAGCGTCCACAGCGACGGGGAGGTTCGGCACCTCGATGTCGGCTCATCGCATCCTGGAGCTGGAGAAGGTTCCAAGGGTTTGGCTGTTCGCCAATTAAAGCGGTACGCGAGCTGGGTTCAGAACGTCGTGAGACAGTTCGGTCTCCTATCTACTACACACGTCGATGATTGACAGGACCCATCCCTAGTACGAGAGGACCGGGATGGACAGACCTCTTGTGTACCGGTTGTTCCGCCAGGAGCAAAAGCCGGGTAGCGAAGTCTGGTTCGGATAAGCGCTGAAAGCATCTAAGCGCGAAGTCGACCTGAAGATGAATCATCATAGATCCCAAAGAGACGATTTGGTTGATAGGCCGTAGGTGAAAGCGCGGTAACGCGTTCAGCCGAGCGGTACTAATAGATCATCGCTCTCCACTCACTGATTGTGCTATGCGAAACTGAGTAAGTTTCGTTGATCGCAATGCGTTTCTCGATCGTTGTAATGTCCAAAAACCAAAAGGGTTTTTTGTCTTGGTGGCACTTCCCGCAGGGTCACACCCGTTCCCATCCCGAACACGGTCGTTAAGCCTGCCGGGGCCGATGGTAGTCAAAGTTGGCGAGAGTAGGTGGTCGCCAGGACAAAGAACCTTTTTTGTTTGCACATTTTGTTGGGCTGTCAAGGGTTTTTCATATTGCACGATACTGCTCGTCATGTACCATGGAAACCATTATGGCGAATACGCGCGTCGTAATTTTGGCTGCGGGAAAGGGGAAACGCATGGGCGCGGAAGTTCCGAAGCCCCTTGTCCCGATCGCGGGCAAGCCGATGATCACCCACCTCCTCACGAGCGTCCACGAGAGCGGTGTCGACGGCATTCCCGTTGTCGTCGTCGCTCCGGATTCGCTCGAAATGTTCCAGGCTGCGCTCGACGGCCAATGTACGTTTGCGATTCAGGACGAGCAGCTGGGCACGGGACACGCGGTCATGTCGGCGAAGGACGCGCTTTTGGGGGCGGACCGTGTCGTGAGCCTGTACGGCGACCACCCGTTTATTTCTGCAGCGACGCTCCGATCGCTCGTCGACCTGCATGACGCGCACCCCGGCGCCATTGCCATGCTGACTTCGACGGTTCCGCATTTTGACCCGCCATACGATGCGTTTCGGGGATGGGCGCGCATGATTCGTGGGGAGAATGGCGAGGTGACCGCGATCCGCGAAGCAAAGGACTGCTCGGTGGCGGAGCTTGCGGTGCGGGAAGTGAACCCCGGCATTTATGTATTCCCCGCGGCCTGGATGTGGGAGCGGCTGCCGAAGCTTGAGAACCACAATGCGAGTGGGGAGTATTACCTCACCGACCTCATTCCCATTGCCTTCGCAGAGGGCATGGCGATTGTGACGGCAAACGCGGATCCGCTCGATGTCATGGGTGTCAATACAAAAGACGAGCTGAGCCGCGCGGAGGATGTTTTTAACGGAAAACAGGCTAAAAAATAGGAATTTCTCTCGTATTTCCTGTCAGTAATTTTATTGACAGATACGGAAAATCCCTGTAGTCTGTGCCTATGGAAGCCTACGCAAGCGTACTCATGGAGCTCGGGCTCACCCCCAAGGAAGCGCGCATTTATCTCGCGCTCCTTAAAGAGGGCCCGTCATCGGTCCGGCAACTCGCATCTGCGACAGGCATTAACCGTGGCACGGTCTTCGATATTTTGAAGGCCCTCCAGACGAACGGTTTGGCGCGGTACTACAACGAAAAGACGCGCCAGTACTTCGTTGCCGCGCCGCCGGAAAAACTCAAGGAGCTCGCGCAGGAACGCACTCAGGCCGTCGCCCGGGCGAACAACGCGCTCGACAACCTCGTTCCCGAGCTCGAATCCCTGTACGACAGCGGCGACAAACATCCCGCCGCCCGCATGTACGAGGGGTTGGACGGCGTGCGTACGATCCTCGAGGACATCTTGGAAACGATGGAGACGTGGCCCGGCGAGAAGGAGTACTACGTGTACTCGTCGAGTGCGGTCCGTGACGCCGGTCTGTACGCCGCGTTCCCGGACTACACACCGCACCGCATCGAAGCGGGCATTTCCGTGAAGACCATTTCACTTGGCCCCGGCGGGACGACGTCCGGCCTCGACGAGCGCAAATGGATCCCCGCGATTGAAGGCTCGCCGACGTATATCCTGATCTACGGCAATAAGGTCGCCCATATCTTCCTCGCGAAAAACGGCGAGCTCATGGGCATCATCATGGAAAACCGCGGCATCTTTGAGACGCAGCGCCTCCTGTTCCTTGAACTCTGGAACCGCCTCGACGTGAAGTAGTTCCGTGCTGATACGTGACCATCGGCCATACGGGCAGGTGGTCGCGTCGCATCACGGAACCTTTCACATCGGGCAACCGGAGGAGCACGAACAGTCATGGCGAACGACGTCGGAGAAGAGCGTAACGCGGGCGCCCTGCGTTACGCAGGGGTGAAGCACCTCTCAGCAACCGTCCTCCAGACGGGCCATCTCATGGGCGCCGAAACGCGTCCGTCGGACCGCGTGGTGATCCCCGCGCGGAACGAGCAGGAGCACATCGGAGCAACGCTCGGGTACCTCCTCGGCACGATCGGCTACGATGCCAGCCAGATCATGGTGGTCATCAACGGTACGACCGACGACACTGAGGCGTCCGCCCGACGTGTCGCACCGGACGTCACGATCGTCCACCAGGAGGGATACCTCAAGCGTCCCGGGCTTCGTGAGAAGCTGCAACAGGACTTCGGGGTCGCGCCCCATCGGCTCCACGGGAAGGGCACGGCGATCTTCACGGCCTGCCTCGCGCTCGCGGACGCGGGCACCGAGGACGACGCGCGGATCTTCTTCCTCGACGCCGACATCCGCAACGTCGCGGAGGTCGACCCGATCGGGCACCTCCTCGGCTGCTGGAAGGCGTTCGGCGAAGAGGTCCGTCACGTGAAGCTCGCGTCCCAGGGGCGCAACAACGAGGGGATCCTCGCTTATCTCGCGCGGCCCGGGAACCCCTACGCGTCCATCGGGGCGCTCATGTGGCCGCTGTGCGGCCAGATGAGCATCCGGTGGGGCGACCTCAAGCGGGTGCGTGGGGCGAACGGGTACGCCATCGAGATGGCGATCTGCATGTACATCATCGAGCGGTACGGCTCCGCGGCCTTCTTCGGCGAAGTGGAGCTCGTGACGCCGCTGCGCGACCGCCCGAACACGGACCGGACGCACACGCGGATGTACACGCCGATCGAAGCGCACATGGATCGGCTCAGCCCCGCGGGGCACTGGAAGCCGCTCATGGGGAAGAAGAAGGAGGAGCTGCAGGCGCTGAACCGCGCGGAAACCCACAGCGCGTTCATGCCCGCGGAGCCCGGGCAGGGGCCCAACCGCTTCGAGGAGTTCCCCCTCGACGTCTACCTCCCCTCGGTCCACGAGTTCTGGCCGTTCGCTCCGGCCACGTGATGCACGCGTCTGGGGTGCGGAGTACTTCCTCCGCACCCCACCAAGGCAGAGCACGAGAGATTGCTCTCATGCTGCGCCTTGGTCTCATTATCGACTATGGATCAGCTTTCTATCGGTATCATCGGCGCCGGCTATATTGGCCGCGAACACGCGCGCAGCCTTCGTCTCATCCGTCCCATGTTTGCGGCCAAGATGACGGTTGCCGCGATCGCGGACAAAAACGTTGAAGCCGCGGAGCGTGCGGCGAAGGACTACGAAATCGGCCGCGCAACCGATGACATCAATTCCGTCATCGACGACCCGTCGATCAACGTCATCTTCAGCTGCATCCCGACCAAATTCCACATCGACGTCATCCGCCGCGCCGCCGAAAAGGGGAAGGCGATCTTCTGTGAAAAGCCGTTTGCGGTCAGCATGGAGCAGGCGACCGAGGTGCGCGAGATCCTGACGAAGTCCGGGGTTCCGAACCAGGTCGGTTTTGTGCTCCGCTACGCGCCGGTGTACCACGCGCTCAAGAAGATGCTGGACGAACGCGCCAAGGAATCGCCGCTCCGTACCGTCATCTTGCGTGACGACCAGGTTTTCCCGATTAAGGGCATCCAGCACTATACCGACTGGCGCAGCAAGGTCGACCTCGCCGGCGCCGGCGTGCTCATCGAGCACGGCATCCACGACCTCGACCTGTTTGAGTGGTTGTTCGGCAAGGTCGTGCGCGTCTCTGCCCGCAAGGACAACCACCACAAGTTCGAGGGCATTGAGGACTACATGGAGGTGCGCCTCGAGTTCGCGAACGGTGTCACCGGAAATATGGTGCACCTTTGGCATGATATCCCGGCGCACCAGTCCATCCGCCACTTCGAGATTTTCTTTAACAAGGCGCTCATCACGCTCGACACGTACGACATGCACCATGTCACCGTGCGCGATGGCGCTGCGGAGTCGACGTATGAGCGCGCGGACCTCTTCAAGATGGTGAAGGACGACCCGTTGTACAAGGACGTTGCGGACAAGGAAGACCTCCTTTGGGTCAGCGATTACTACGCGCTCCAGGACTACTGGTTCGTGCGCAACCTCCTCGAGGGCAAGGCGCTGTCGCCGACGATCGACGACGGGCTGCGCGCCTACCGTATCGCACACGCCTGCTACGAAAGCACAAAGCAGGACGGCGCATGGATCGAGGTGCAATAACCCAACAAAAACCCGGGGATCCCCGGGTTTTTGGTATCTGCTACAATGGGGTCGCTATGGAGATCGCGAGCATTTGGGTGCATTTCCGTGACCATTGGCGCGGCCTTTGGCGCGAGTTCCGGGACGACGTGCGGCGGCTCGACACCGCCTCGCGCATCCTTGCGGTCGGGACGGTGACGGCCGGCGTGCTGCGCGGGCTCATCCCTATCGCGGCGCTCGTGACGCTCTACCGTCTGACGGACGCGGCGATCGGCGCACGCAGCATCGGGGTCGCCACGAGCGATCTCACGCACGCATTGTGGAGCTTCGGCGCGGTGTCGCTCCTTGGCCTCGCGCTTGTTCTTGGCAGTGAGCGGTTACGCGGCCTCACGGGAAAGGTTGCGAGCCGTGCGGCGGTCGCCGCCGCCGTGGTGAGCCTCGCGGTCTGCATGTTCCTTCTCGGCCCGGTACGATTTTTTGCCATCGTCATCCTGCTCGTTGCCGGCCAGACCGCCGGCGTCCCGCGCCACGCAGGCCTCATACTCTTTTTGGCGGCGTTCGCGCTCCACGTATCGCTTTTCGTGAGCGCCGTGACGTACCTCGTGACGCGGTCGCTGACCGTCGGCGGATTCTTTCTGTTCGGCGGTGCGGTGGTGGCGAGCGCGACGTGGATGGTCATCCATCATGTCCGCACAACGACCGCCTGAGTATGCGTATCATTACTGACTGGCACCTCCATTCGCGTTTCTCCCGGGCGTGCTCACATGAGCTGACACTCGAGAACAACGCGTTGTGGTGCGAAAAGAAAGGCGTCAACGTGCTTGGCACCGCGGATTTTACGCACCCGGCATGGTTTGCCGAACTCGAAACGAAGCTGGAGGAAGCGGAGCGGGGGCTCTACCGCCTCCAAAGCGGCGCGCACCCCGGCATGCGCTACATGATGACGACCGAAGTCGCCCAGATTTACAAGCGAGGGGGAAAGGTCCGACGCATCCACAACATCATCATGGCGCCATCGCTCGCTGCCGTGCGCAAGATCAACGCGTGGCTGGATGAAAGGGGCGCGAACCGCAAGAGCGACGGCCGTCCCATTCTCGGTATCGACTCGGAGGAGTTCTACAAAGTTCTGAAAGACCTCGACGAGCATATCGTCATGATTCCGGCGCATGCGTGGACGCCGTGGTTTTCGGTGTTCGGATCGAAGTCGGGTTTTGACAGCCTCGAAGAGTGCTTCGGCACGATGACGCCGTACGTCTACGCCATCGAAACCGGCCTTTCGAGCGACCCTGCAATGAACCGTTCGCTTTCCGCGCTCGATTCCGTGATGCTCATATCGAATTCCGATGCGCACAGCCCGCGCAATTTCGGTCGCGAGGCGAACGTCTTTGACGTTGCACCGGAAAAGTTTTCGTACGACGAGTTCATCCGTATCTTGCGCGAAAAGGATCGCGCGGCGTTCGTGTCGACGATTGAGTTTTACCCCGAAGAGGGGAAGTATCACGTCGATGGGCACGCGCCGTGCGGGTTCACGTCGACGCCGGAAGAGACGACGCGGTTGCATGGCGTCTGTCCGACGTGCGGTCGGCCGATCACGGTCGGCGTCATGTCGCGCGTTGCGCAACTTGCCGATCGACCTGCGTTGCCGTTCCCGTCGAACCACGTCCCGTACAAATCGATCGTGCCATTGCAGGAAGTCATTGCGGAGTCGTTCGGCGTTGCGTCCACCGCGGGGAAAAAAGTGCAGGAGACGTACGAGACGCTCATCCGTGACGTAGGAAACGAGTTCCATATCCTCCTTGATGCGCCGATCGACGCCATCGCCGCCGCATCGAACGCGCGGATTGGCGAGGCGGTTCGCCGCGTGCGCGCCGGCGAACTGCAGATCGTCCCGGGCTACGACGGCGTCTACGGGATTGTGAAGATTTTCGCAGAAAATGACGATGTTTTCACAGCAAAACAGCAAAATCTGTTGTAAAAGAAAATCTCCGCCACAAGTGACGAGCGTACATATGTAACGCTCCTCATGCGACAGAGATTTTTTTGTTTGACGTATTAGGCGCGAGACTTGCGCTTCGCTGCCTTACGCTTCGCCGGGCGCTTTGCTGCGCGGCGCTTTGCCGGACGCTTCGCGGCCTTCCGTTTCTTGGCTGCCATAGTTGTACACCTCCTTTCCTTATCGCGGAGAAAACTTTTTCGAGAAAAATTTTTCCGTGCTCGTCACGATAGCTATCGCAACGTTACAACAAGTATACTGCAATTTTTTCTCGAGCGACATTTCTGACAAGCATGCGGTGTGCATAACTCAAAACAAAAACCATCCTAAGGAGCGAAGCGGCGAGTGATCTCTTGCGAGCAATACCACGCTGCGCTCGGGATGGTTTTCGTCGCACGCGATGTTACGGAAGAATTTCAACTGGTGTCCCGGTGTCTGACCAATCGTACAACCACTTTGCATCACTCTCGCGAATGTTGACGCATCCGTGACTCTTCCGTCGTCCGAAATCATTATGCCAATACGCGGTGTGGAGATAATAGTGCGGCTTGAAGCGCAAGTTCCATGGGGTATCGGGGTAGGAGTAATCCGCACCGATGTAATCGACGATCGGGACTTTCGCCAAGACGGAAAATGTTCCGTACGGCGTGTCATAGCCGTACATGCCGCTTGAAATGAGGAACGTGTTCACCTGCATGCCGTACTCGTACGCGTACAGACGTTGTTCGCTGATATCGACGAGAATGAGCCGCTGCGCCAAGTCACCATAGAGCTCACTCTCGATCACGCCGGCCGCCGTGACTGAACCTTCGATCGCTGTCGAGAAGAATGACGTGCGGGATGCATTTTCCGTGCCGACGGGGCGAAGCGCGTTCAGGCCTGCGCGAAAGCCGGTGATTGTCTCGTCAGCCGAAGCAATCGCCGCGGCGTACACGACGCCATCGATGACACGCACATACGAGCCGGAATTTTGCGCGGCACTCCCATTGAAGACCTCATATGTCATGTGGCCGTATGGGTCGAAGACTTTGATGTGCGGGCCGCCGGTCGGTCCTGCGCCGGTCACGATATCGTCGACGCCATCTTCGTCGACGTCACCGCACGCAACATGGACGCCGCCGCGGAAATCCTCGGCATAGGCGAAGAAGCCCGCGTACTTGAGGTCGCCGGTATTCGAGAAAATGCGAACGTGCGGGCCCCCGCCGATGCGTGCTCCCGTGACGATTTCGTTCGAACCATCTCCATCGACGTCGCATGCAGCGACATGGACGCCGCCTTGGAATGCGGGGTCATACGCCAGGAACTCGCCGATGGCAGATCCGTCTTGTCGGAATACTGCGACGGTCGGTGTACTCCCAGCGCTTGCGCCGACAATCACCTCGGGGTTGCCATCACTGCCGAGGTCGGCAAGCGCAATGCTCCCGATGGCGTCCTCGCCAAACGGGGAAAACGATACGGTCGCACCATCCGGTTTTGTTATCGTGATCGTTGGCTCCGTTGCTGCATGGGTGACGGCTGGCAGCGCCAAGGACAATGCAAGAGCGAAGAGCAGAGTATGCTTCATATAGTCATGTCCTAGTATACCCGAAGCGAGCACGCAACCTGAACTACAAAAATACCGCCCTGGGCGGTATTTTTGGTGGACCTCACCGGACTCGAACCGGTGACCCCCTGCTTGCAAAGCAGGTGCTCTACCAACTGAGCTAGAGGCCCGCGGCTCCCTTGGCCGGACAGACTCCCGCTCGGGCTTCCGTAGTCGCCCTCGCTCACGTCTGTCCGCCGGTCGCATTTCGACGACTGCGTCGTCGACAGGCTGCCGGGATTTTGGGAAGGACGACGGAAGGGTACCGTTTATCGACGATTTCGTCAATGTTCGGATATACTGTCCATAAGGCTATTTCATCGTTCTCGTATGCGCAAAAACAGCATGTTGCTGCCGCTTGCAGGACTCGTTGTCCTCGCGGTCGTTCTCGGCCTCATCTTCTGGAACAGGGGAGGGGACGAAGGCGTGGGCGGTGCCGACAGCACAAGCGGATCGGGGAACGGCGACACGCAAACCGACGTCGCGTTCTTGGGCAGTACCATGCCTGAGGATTGGTTCCGATACCGGAATGCATCCGAAGATATCGACGCGTTGACGCCAGACCAACACATCGGTTTTTTCATCATCGAGGATCCTGCCGCGGACGACGTCGCATACTTTGCCGCAAGCGCGTACAACGCTGACGACCAAACCGTCACGCTCGGCATGTACCGATACGATGAACCGACGTACCAGTTTGAGCGGATCTACCGTGGCACCTACGCGGAGGGCGAGGCCGACTGGTTGCTGTCTCGGGGGCTGCCGGTGTGGCATCTTGTGGCATATGACCGAGGGTCACTCATTGTCCTTGCACAGGATATCGACGATTCGCCGGGCCGTTGCGCGCAGCCGTTTCTTCTTGGCACGACGGAGGGCCGCCGTCTTTTCAGCCTGGACCTCGAGCACCCGAGTTCGGGATTGGTACCGTACGAACCCGACGTCGTGCTCCTTGAGCAAGCACAGACCGAACAGGACGTTTGTCTCGAACAAATGTAACGCGTAACGCAAAAACATCCGGCCGGATGTTTTTGCGTTACGCTACTCGCACGTCTCTTGCGCAGTCAGGTCGGATAATGCCTCGGTGGGGGCGTACGCAAGAAGACCGGAGGCGGGATCGGCGAGCGACAGCGCCTGGAGTTCCGCATTTTTCCCGCACGTGCCGTCGTCAACGAGGATGATGAGCGATCCATGGTCATACCCGACGACGTGGAGCACCCGCGCATTCCGTCGGGAGTATTCGCTGCGGTAAAGCCGTTCGAACGTTTCCGACAGCGTTGCGTACCGGTAGATGCTGACCGCGGTCACGCCCGTCGTCTCGTCATATGTTTTTGCGGCAAAGTAGGCGATGGTATCGTCGAGAGGGTCAGCCAAGACGCCATGCTGGATGGATTGGTTTTCTTCGAGCCCCGCGATGTCGCTTTCTGCACGCTGCCGCCACTTCCAGCCGTTCGGTGCCGCGACATCGAGCGTTGTTTCGGTCACGGGCGTGTCATTGGCACGTTCCTCTGCAACGGCGACACCTGCCGTGAGGACTTGTGAGGTCGCCGTAACATGGAAAAACACCCCGATGCCAATCGTGGCTATGGCGAGGAGGGAGAGGGTAAGGGGAAGTGGGATCGCCCGGTTTTCCATAGGAAACCAGGCACTTTGCCGTGGGAAACGGGGGGTGTCAAGCGTTCCGATAGCCGGCATGTTTCGCCGACAACAGGAGGAAAACGGTCAGTATGATGCAAAGGGTGAGGAAGATGCCGCCGACGTGCAGCGTGAGGAAGGCGCCGAGCGGCGTAAAGAGCAGGCCGGCCGCGGCAGGACCGAGCATCCAGCCGAGGTCCTCAAGGAACGTCACGGTGCCGGTAATAATGCCGTGGTGCCGCCCGCCCGCGGCTTTCGCATCAAGCCATGCCCAGAGAGTGGTGCGGACCAGCTCATCGGCCATAGACAGGAAGAAGCAGATGGCGATGAACACGGGGCGGATTGTTGCCCCGAGGAGGAGGGCGAACACGACGACGAGCGCCATGCCGCAGACGCTCGCCGTCTTTTTCTTGGAAGAGTCCGCAAAGCGCGCAATCGTCATGCCGCTGATGATCACTGCGAACTCCAGCATCGTCATTCCGGCGCTCAGCACATCCGACGCCACGCCGTCGTCGATGAGGAGCGGGAGCACGAACCAGACCGTCCCATAAAACGTCGCGACGGCGAGGGTGTACAGGCCAAGCGCGGTGCCGACCGGGTGAAGACGGCGGAACGCGGCGCAGAGTTCCTGCCAACCGGCCTGTGCAGCGTGGCGTTTCGCGCGCGTCGTCTTCGGGAGGAAGGTCGGCAAACGGGAGCGTTCGCCGATCGCAAGCGCAGCAAGCGCGCCGAGGATGGGATAGAGCATGACGAGACCGATGACACGGGGAGAAAGTTCGACGAAATAGGGCAGGCCAAGAAGGGCGAGCACGATGCCGGCGCCTTCCATCGCGCGCTGCAAGCCGAAGAGGCGGCCGATGATGGGCACGGGGCCGTGCGCCATGAGGTAGGCTTCGATACCCGGTGTGAAAAAGAGCCAGCCAAATGCGGACAATCCGACGGAAAGCAGGTAGGTGGCCGGGGTGAGGCCAAGGAGGAGCGCGCCGGCCGCGGCAACAAAGCAGAGCGTGGTGATACGCAGCATCCGGATGTACCCGTAGCGCTCGAGCAGGAATCCGGCGGGGATGTCGAGGACGAGTTGGATGCCGGATGCGAGCGCCATTGCGAGGCCGACGGCCCAGAGGGGGAGGACTTGGGCGCCGAGAACGGCGATCATCGAGTAGTGGATGCCAGCGCCGAATTTATACAGGAGAACGTAAAACCAAAACGGCAGAAAGCCGAGGGCGGTTTTCAAAAATGACGGGCTACCGGAGGGCATTGGGCGGGGTCTTGCCGGACAGGAAGGCGATGATGTTCGTTGCGGCTTGGCGACTCATGGCGTCGCGGGCCTCCTGGGTCGCGCTTGCGGTGTGCGGCGTGAGGACGGCGTTTGGCAGCTTGCGCAAGCGGCGGGGGATATGCGGCTCGTGTTCGTAGACATCGAGCCCTGCGCCGCGGATGACGCCGTTTTGGAGCGCCACGATGAGCGCCTCCTCGTCGACGACCGGACCGCGGGACGTGTTGATGAGGAACGCCGATGCCTTCATCATCTTGAGCTCCCGCGCGCCGATGAGATGGCGTGTCGCAGGGAGAAGGGGCACGTGGAGGGAAACAAAATCCGATTGCTGCAAGAGTTGCGGAAGGGCGCGGAACTTCGCATTGCATTCAGCCTCAAGGCGCGGGCTCCGTTTGACGTCGTGGTAGAGGATGCTGACATCAAACCCGTCGCGCATCCGCCGCGCCAACGCCCCGCCGATCGCGCCGGCCCCGATAATGCCGAGTGTTTTCTTGTAGACATCAGTACCAAGGAGCATTTGCGGCCCCCAGCCGTGGTATTTTCCTTTGCGGGTAAACCGATCAGTTTCTGCGACACGATGCGAAAGCGCGAACATGAGCGCAACCACATGTTCGGCAACGGTCTCTGAGACTTCGGGTGCGGGGGCATTGGTGACGGTAATGCCCCTCGCCTTTGCGGCCTTCAGGTCGATGTTATCGAACCCGACGGCATAGTTGACGATGAGCTTCAGCTGCGGGCCGGCGGCGTCCATGACCGCGGCATCGATGTGGTCGGTAAGGATCGACAAGAGGATGTCGGCGCCGCGGACGAGGTACAACAACTCGCCGCGTCGGATGATGCGGTCCTTCGGAAAGACGTCGACGACCAGTCCTTTGCGTTTGCGCAACATGGCGAGTCCCGCATCGGGAATCGGCCGTGTCACAAAAATCCTCCTCATAACACAATAGCGGGCACTGCTGCCCGCTATTGTACCACGCTGCTACTCGATTTTTGAGAAGTCGAGCGAATTTTTTATGAGGTCCCAGTCTGCCGGGTCGACATCGTCTTCCGAAACGCTGTCGAGATCGCTGAAATGCGCAATGGCCATCTGCGTTTCCCCGACGAAGATGTACACCTCGAGGATGCCTGGACCGCCGAATGCGTTTTCCGTGGTGTTTCCTTCGACGATGGTGAGCGTGCCGTTCGACCGTGTTTCGGTCGTCATCGTGATGTTCGCATATGCACCAAGATCCTCATCGGTAAATTCGGCAAGATAGGATGCGGCATGCACGTTCGACTGCGTGGTCATCGTCACTCCGGGGATGATGATGTCGCAGTCGGCGCAGAGGAAAACCGGCTCAGGGGTCACATAGACGATCGTCTGCAGATCCGTGGCATTGAATTGCGCACGGCCGAATACGTGCCAACCGTTCGGATAGGTGAAACCGGGACGACTTGCCGTAGCCTCCACCTCGCCGTCTTCCGGCTCTGGACACTCAGCCGGCTCCTCGTCATCGTCGACCGTTGTCGCGTCGACAAAGCCTGCCGCGGTGCATTGCGTCGCGAGTTCGGCGCCGGACAACACCGCCGTCTCGTCGCCCTTGCCGTACAAGAGGTACGCGGCGATGAACACGAGGAGTGCGATGACCCAAAACAGGAGGACGAGGATCCACGTGTGGGTCTTGCTGTTCGGCGGGGAGGAAAGTTTTGCCATATTACTGCGCAGTATACCCTTCGTCCGAGGTCAGCGGAATGCTCATAAGGACCTTTTGGCTTGGGAACGACTTGATGATACCGGCCTTTGCGCCGAAGTGGCTGATGACCGACTCCGCGTTCGCCGTGCCGATGCGCAGCGCGTCCTCCATGTCCCGGCCTTGCATGCGCGCGGCGACGAACGCCGACCCGAACGCGTCACCGGCGCCGGTGCGGGAGACCGAGCGTATTGACCTCGTCCCGCAGTGCCAGTACGTGTCGTCGAGGAACGCATGCGTCCCCCGCGGGCCGTCCGTGATGACGAGGGTCAGCCCCGGCCGGGCCAGCTTGCCCGCGAGGTCCTTCACGTTCGTCGTTTGGAGCTTCGTGAGCTCCTGGGCCTCTTCGAGGTTGAGGATGAGGATGGAGAGATGGCGGATGACCTGGTCGAGCGCGCGCAGCCCCAACTTGATTTCGCCTGCGCCGGGGTTGAAGGCAATGGCAAGGTCGTCGGCCTTGGCGTGCCACACCAGCCGCATGAGCATCTCCGCATTGCCGCCGAGCGACGTCACGTACAACCAACGCGTCTTGAGCCGCTTCGTTTTCAGGTCAGACTCCTTCTGGTCGGCGGAGACGCCGCGGTAGACGAGGATGGTGCGCTCGCCGTTCTGCGCGGTGAGGATGGTGCTGTAGCCCGTCTGCCCGTGCTTCACGACCTTCACCATGGACGTGTCGACGTGGTTTGTCTCAAGATCGGCGAGGACGGCCCTCCCGGGCTCGTCGTCGCCCACGCGAGTGATGGTGGCGACGCGCATGCCGAGCTTCGCAAAGGTCACGGCCGCGTTTGTCGCGCCGCCGCCGGTTGTGAGCACGATGTCGTCGATGTCGATCTTACTGCCGAGCGCCACGCATTCGCCAAGGTTGCCGCCGAGCTCGGGCAGCGGCACAAGCATGAACGCGCGGGAGACCAAAAACACGTCCCGTGTCGCCGCACCGATCGTAATGACGTCGTACATACAGCCCCATTGTAACAAAGAAGCCCTTATCGGGCTTCCTTGTGCCAGCGGTTGATGGCGCGGAGGTAGTTTTTGCCAATTGCTTCGACGGTTTCCTCGCGGGTTTTGCTGCCGGCGACGTATGCGGCCAGCGGCTTGAGGAAGACCGTACGGCCGATTGCGAACCCGATCGCCTTGCCGCTGTGCGCCGCTGCCGCGAGCCAGGCGTCGACCTGCTTTTGCGACTCCCCGCGGCCGAGCATGATGAGCTGCGCGTCCGTGTGCTTCGCGAGCCGCTTCCAGGCCTGCGCAGTCGGGAGGCCTTCGATTTTCCAGACCGTCGGGCGGATGCCTGCGGCGTGCATTTCGTCGATGGTGCGGGTGATGGCCGCCTCTTTCTTGCTTTCCGGCATGTCGCCGACAAGGACCTCGAGCATGAAGTCCATCTGCTCCTTCTCGCACCATGCGGAAAGGGCCTTGAGCCGCTTGCGGGCGACGGCGTTCGGCTTTTCGTTGCCCGGCGTGTAGGAGACGAGGGCCTTTGCGAACGTCGGCTTCACGCGCCGGAGCGCCGCGCCGAATCCCGCGCCGTGGATGAACGCGAACTCGTCGTGGCCGGGCGCCTCGGTCGTCAGCGCGAACGGGACGCCGTGCTTCTTCGCCGCACGGATGACCGGCGTGCCGAACTCTTCGTCAATGATCGTCGCAAGCGCGCCATTGCCCTTGTACCGCGCCTTCGCCCAAAGGATGCCGTCGAAGATGACGTTTTTGCACTCGATGAGCTTCTTTTTGTCCGCTCCTTTCACAGGATATATTTTGCCGAGAAGGTCGCGGGCGAACGAGGAGCGGTGGTCAAAGGGGAGGATGAACAGCGGGGTCATAGAGTTTTCGTAGTATAGGACTTTCGACCGGCAAGGCGCTTCATGATCTCTGCGTGGGTGAGGAGCCCCGCGGTCGGACCCACCTTGCCGACGACGGATGCGGCGTTGACCGAGCCCCACATGAGGGCATCCTCGGATTTTTTTCCGTGGAGGAGGGCGCCGAGGTAACCGGCGGCGAAGGCATCGCCCGCGCCGGTGGCCTCCACGCGTTTCCCGGGGAACATCGGCGCATGGACGATCGCCTTTCCATCGTATGCATATGCGCCGTTCTGGCCGTCGGTGACGACCACGTCGTCCGCGCCAAGGCCGTACAGACCATGAAGGACCTTTTTTATCGAGGTACTCGCCGGCGTCCGGAGGAGCTCGCGCGCCTCGCGGAGGTTGATGAAGAGCACTTCACTCGCAGCAATAAGGTCGAAGAAGCTCTTTTTCCGTTCGTCGATATGGATTTGGCCCGGGTTGAAGCTGATGCGGACGTTGTGTTCCTTTGCGCAGCAGGTAAGGTCGCGGAACAGCCTGTCGTACCCTTTGCCAAGCTCGGAAATATGCATCCACGCGGCCTTCGGGGGGTTCTTCGGGAGTCGAATATCGACTGCGCTGTGCGCGACGAGCTGCGTGGACTCGCCCTGGAAGTTGAGGACCGCCGCAAAGCTCGAATTCTTTTTCGCTTTGGTCGAGATGTACTGGGTGCCCACGCGGTGTTCCTTCAAGAACTGCAGCGCCGCCATGTGCGTAATGTCGCGCCCCATCACCGAAAGGACCGCGCTCGATTTTTTCATTGTCGCGATGCCGACCGCGACGTTCGGCGCGCTTCCCGCGATCTGCGAGTGCGTGGACTCGACAGGGATTTTCTTCCCGTAATCCAAACACAACTTACAGTCCGTCTGCCGGAGCTCGCACTGGATGCTCGCGTGCGGAATGACGATAAACGTGTCGAGCTTGATGTCGCCGATGGTGAGGATGTCGAGCATAGCACCACCATGGTACTACGACTTGCACGCCTTGCCTTCGTAGATATACACGGGGAGGAGCCCGTCGCCCTCGATGGTTTTCGATGCCGGGACGCCAGGAAGGGGCCATGCTTCGACCGCGATCCGGGCGTGAGGAGGGAGTTCGCGGCGGAATTTTTCCATGAGCTTCGGGTACGCCTTGCTCATGAGAAAGATGATGACCAGGTCGGCGTCGGCGATATTCGCGCGGAAAAGGTCGCCAAACCGCAGGTGGACCTTGCGGTACCGGCGTGGCGACAGCAGTTTGCGCGCCCAGCCGATACACAGCGGCAGGAGGGCGACGTCGTAGCCGACCGCGGTGATACCCGGATGGGCGGCGGCAAGGGCAAAGAGGAGCGTCCCGTCGCCGCAGCCGAGGTCGTACACCGTTTCATCGCCACGCATGGGGAGTTGTGCCACGAGGTTACGGCGCTCGCGCGGCTTCGTGGGGAGCCACGGGGCGGCCGAGGCGGCGCCGTACGCTGCGGTAAGAACGAAAACCAGAACGATGAGGTACAGCGCCGTCATACCGGCGTGGCCGGGTCCTGCCGCCTCGGACCCCGCTGGGTGCTCGAGTCGCTTCGCTCCCTGTGCGCCCATCGGGGGCCTCCCTCGGCGTCACCCCTTCCATTGGCCGTTGCGAGGAGCGTCTTTTCTTCCGCCGGCGTGAGGAGCCGCCACTTGCCCGGAGGGATATCGTCAAGTTTGATGTGCATGATGCGGATGCGCTTCAGCCCGACGACGGTGCGCTTGAGCGCCTCGCACATGCGGCGGATCTGGCGGTTGCGGCCTTCCACGAGCGTGATAGAGAACATCTGCGGACCCATTTTTGCGACCTTCGCGGGCATCGTGTTGCGTTCGTCGCCGATGTCGACGCCCATGCGCATCGCTTTCAGGAACGCGTCGTCAATCTGTTCTTGCGTCTTCACGATGTACTCCTTCTCGTGCTTGCCTTCCGCACGGAGGATCTTGTTGACGATATCGCCGTCGTTTGTGAGGAGGATGAGGCCGGACGAGGCGACATCGAGGCGGCCGATGTGGAACACGCGCTCGGGGTAGCCGACCGCGTCGATGATGTTGTCCTTCGCCTTCGGGTCGGATGTGCAGATGATACCGACCGGTTTGTGGAAAGCGATATAGACGCGCTTGCCGTGCTTTTTGCCGACGATCTTCCGGTCGACCTTCACGGTGTCGGTCGCGTGGACCTTCTGGCCGAGGACGGCGCGCTGCCCGTTGACCGTCACGCGGCCGTCCTGGATGGCGCGGTCGGCCTCCCGGCGCGAACACACTCCTGCGTCGACGAGGAATTTGTTCAATCGGATCGGATCCATAGTCGCCTGGACTGTAGCAGAAATAGTGAAGAAATTGAAGAACCGCACCCTGACGAGCGCGGCCCTTCGTTCGGGCCGGCCGCGGGTGCGGTTTGCGTCTACCAGTCGATGGCGCGCGTCGCGAGCGTGACCGCCCCCTCCTTCGAGCGGGCGATGGCGACGAAGCCGTTGTTGTGGGAGAACTTGGCGTCTCCCACGCCGGTCACGTCGGCGAGCGCCTCGTCGCGCAGGCCGCCCCACTCCTTGGGGAAGGTCTTGCGCACGGACTGGGCGCCGAGCGCGACCGGCACGCCCCAGGCGCACCACTCGCTTTTGGCGCGGTTCGGCATGACGACGAACCGCACGCTCGGGGCCTCCTCGACCACGACCTTGTGCCACGGCATGTCCTGGTCGAGCACGAGGATGCCGTGGGGGACATCCTCGTTGCGCGCCTCGAGGGCCTTGCGCACGAGCTGCGCGGCGCGCCGCTCGGAGACCGCGTGGACGATCATCCGCTTGAGGACGAAGGTCGCGGCGCCGACCGCCTGCAGGAACGTCGCGTCTTCCACCAGGTCTTCGCACCAGGAGGCGTTCATGTCGGCGATCATGTCGGCGATGGTCGGGATGGAGTTCGGCGGCGCCACGGGCTTCTGCCCGTTGTCGCGGGCGTCGACCGGGGCGACGAGCCGGCGGCGGATCTCCTCCGCGACGACGGCGTCCCCGCACACCTGCTCGCCGTACTCCTTCCACACGAGGCCGAAGCTCGAGAGCTTGATGCCGTCCTCGTACTCGCCGGCGCCGCCCTTCTGGTGGTGGTCGAAGCGGCCGCGCGATGGGTCGTACTCGCCGCCGACGTCGATGAGGATCTCGCACGTGGCGAGCACCTTGGGGTCGCGGGTGCGGACGATGGTCGCGTTGGGGTGGACGAAGAGCACGGTCGCGACCGCCATCGCCTCATCGGTGTGGAAGACGCCGTCGTGGGTTCCGATCGTATGCAAAGGAGCCTCCTTGCGCGTATGCGCGGGGTGCCTTGCGAACTGTCGCAAGGTCTTCACACGGGGTTCGTTCCCCATGCTTTTGAAGGGCAGATGGCTGCACTCGGAAAGCCAGGAGAACGGCTAATAATAGCAGAATTTTCTATTTTTGTCAATAAAATATGAGGTTTTCATCAAAAAATGACCGCTCGGTCATTTTTTGGAGGTCTGCTTCTTTTTCACCACCTTTTGCACCGCTTTTACGATCCATGGTGCGGTGAGCTTGTAGTGTTGGAGGAGTTCAGGCGGGGTGCCAGACTGGCCGAATTCGTCCTGGAGGCCGACGCGCTCGACGGGGCAGGGGTACTCGCTCGTGACGAGCTCGCACACCGCGCTGCCCATGCCGGCCGCGGCCTGCGCCTCTTCCACGGTCACGATGGCGCCGCATTGCTTCGCGGCGTCGAGGATCGTCTTTTCGTCCATTGGCTTCACGCTGACGTTGTTGATGACGCGCGCTTCGATGCCGAGCGTTGCGAGCTCTTGCGCGGCCTTCAGCGCCTCGTGCACGAGGGGGCCGCAGGCAATGATGGCCACGTCGTCGCCCTTGCGGAAGACTTGCGCCGTGCCTACGGCAAACGGCGTCGCATCCGTGGTGAACACCGGGCTCTTGTCGCGGGCAAAACGGATGTACACCGGCCCGTCGATCGCGGCGGCGGCGATGGTCGCCTTGCGCGTTTCAATCGCATCGCACGGGACGAGCACGGTCATGTTCGGCAGCACCCGCATGAGGGCGATGTCCTCCGTCATCTGGTGCGTGGCGCCGTCGGGGCCGACGGAGACGCCGGCGTGCGCCCCGGCGATCTTCACGTTTGTCTCGGATAGCGCCGCGGTGGTGCGGAGCTGTTCCCAGTTGCGGCCGGGGGAGAAGCAGGCGTAGCTCGCAATAAACGGCACCTTGCCCGCGAGCGCCATGCCGGCGGCGATGGCGGCAAGCGACTGCTCGGACACGCCCATCTGCACGAACCGCTCCGGGTACGCCTTCTTGAATGCCTCGACGCGCGTCGATTCGGTAAGGTCGGCGCACAGGACGACGATGCGGTTATCCTTTTCACCGGCGACGACCAACCCATCGCCGAAGCCGTTGCGCGTCGGCAGCTGCGGAATGTCGGCCGCAAAGAGTTTTCGCGACAGCTTCGCCGCGGCGTTGATGGACATAGTTGACGAAAGTGTATCACAAATACAACGCCCGGCGTGATGCCGGGCGTTGTCTGGAGGCGTTACTTCCGGTTGCGGATGGCAATGGCGAGCTTGTAGCTGAGGAAGGCGACGAGTGCGACAGGGCCGCCGATGATGACGAGCCAGATGATCGCGACGAGCAGCTTCTGGACAAGCGCGACGAGCGTGCGGGCCGCGTCGCGGATCTCGTCGCCGAGGTCGAACTTGTCGGTCGGGATGGTGACGCGCGAGGTCTCGACCGCCGAGACGCTGATCGTCGACATCGACGTGCGGTTTTCCAGATAGTTGATCTGGCCCTTCAGCGATTCGATTTGCGCCCGGACCTCCGCGAGGTGCTCCTGGACCGCGAGGACCTCGCCAACCGTTGTCGCCGACTCGAGGATGATGAGGTATTGCGCCTCCTGCGCCTCTGCTGCGCCGAGACGGGCCTCAAGGTCGGTGTACTCCTCGGTCACGTCCTGTCCTTGCGTGCTCTCGGTCACGACCTTGTCGGCCATCGCCTTGATGTCGGTGAGTGCGGTCTCGAACTGGTCGGCGGGGACGCGGATCGTTACCCATGTCCGCTTGTTGCCGTACACATCCTCGTCGACCGACGATGACTGGACGAAGCCGCCCTTCTCGGTCGCAAGCGTTGCGAGCGCTTGGGCCGTCTCAGAAGCCGAATCGACTTCGAGCTCAAGGTCGGCGGTCTTGATGACCTTTTGGTCGACGTCCGCCGCGGTCGTTCCAAGGCTTTCTGCGACCTCGAGGTTCGCAGCGAACGATTTGTCGCTCACCGCTTCGTCATACGCGTAAAAGTCGCCGTCCATCATCGCCGGCGCGGCAGACCCCGTCACACCGAGGCTGTCACGCATCATGAAGACGCTCGATCGGCTGTCTCCTGACAAAATGACGAACAGGACCGCGAGGATGACGACACCGAGCGCAATAGCGTGCTGACGCTGCATAAGGATGGGTTATTCAATTTCTGATTCGATTTTCCCCCCAAGGGTCCGCAATTCGCGGAGCGCCTTGTTGAGTTCCACTCTATCCTTTGGCGGCTTTCCATGCCAGGCCGGCTCGAATTCCATGAAATCGACCCCTTTGCCCGGGATGGTGTGGGCAATGATGACCGTAGGCGCCTCAAACGTCGCCTTGGCGCGGTCGCAGGCGTCGACGAACTCGCGGATGTTGTGGCCGTCGATCTCGATGACCGTGAACCCGAACGCGGCAAACTTTTCGTGCAGGGGCTCGAGCGGCATGATGTCTTCCGTATAGCCGTCGATCTGGATGTTGTTGCGGTCGATGATCCACGTGAGATTGTTCAGCCGGTAGCGGCTTGCGAACAGCGCCGCTTCCCAGGTGATGCCGGCCTCGAGTTCGCCGTCGCTCATGACGCAGTACGTGTGCCATGCCGCGCTATCGAGTTTTGCGGCGTACGCCGCGCCTGCAGCCTGCGACGAGCCGTCGCCGAGCGGCCCCGAGGTGTTCTCAAGGCCGGGGAGCATGCGGACTTCGGGGTGGCCCTGGAGCCGGGAGCCGAACTTGCGCAGCGTCGCGAGTTCGGACGTGGGGAAATAGCCCGCGTGCGCCATGGTGACGTAGCGCACCGGGGCAATATGACCGTTACTCAAGAACAGCCGGTCGCGCTCGGCCCAGGCCGGGCGCTTGGGGTCATGGTGCAGGACGTGGAAGTACAGCGCCGTGAAGATGTCCGCCATGCCAAGCGGGCCGGCGGAGTGGCCGCTGCCCGCCGTCGTGAGCATAGTCAAAATGTCCTCGCGGATGGCGTTCGCCTTTGCCTCGAGGGTGAGGAGCTTTTTTTCCGTGAGGGAGGGGACTTCACGTCGTACTGCGGGCATAGAGTGTTCATGAGGCCGGGTCCTGCCGCCTTCGCACCCTGTTGGGTGCTCGACTCGTCGGACTCGTCTGCGCGCCCAAGCAGGGGACCTGCTCGGCGTCACCCGGCCGTCTTAATGCTTCGCGTCCTCCAAGTTTAGTTGGATGAGGGCGAAAATGGCGACGAAGAAACCGGTCACAAAGTGCGACCAGGTGAATTGTGCGTACGTGAAGTCGAGCGCGAACGGGGCGGTGGCGATCCATGCGCCGAGGCCGACCTGGAGCCAGTGCATGGCGCGCAGGCCCGCGGTTTTGATGCTCGGTTGCTCGAGCGACACGACGACGAGCGCCAGGACGCTGATGGCAAGTCCGATGAAAAAGTCGTCCCAGCGCAGGAGGGAGATGACGCCGATCTCGTCGAGCACGTCCCCATCGAGGAACAGGCGGAGGATGTCGTCGGCGACAAATGGGCCGATGATGATCCAGAACGCGAGCGCGAAAATGATCCAATGGACCGCTTTCAGATTGCGGAAGCGCATAAAGAAAAATGAATTATCGAAAGTATAACACTTGCGGTTACCAAAAACGAAACCACCCCGACGCGAGGAGGGGTCCTGCAGCCAGTTCGACTTGCTGCGGGACCCTTCGGCATTCGCCTCAGGGTGGTTGCTCTTTTGCGTTGTTGTGTGGCCTACGTGTTATTCGACCACAATACTTCCGGTGATGGAGTCATCATAGCTGTCATAAAAGTCATAGACGCCCTGGTCGTTGAAGCGACGGACGTAGAAGTCGCCAGGGTTCAGGGTGCCGGTTCCCCAGCTGCCGTCGTCCGCGGTCGCCGTGTGCGCGGTCGTCCCGCTATTCACGAAGAGGACGGTCTCGCCCTCGTTGATTGTCGTTTCCGAGCCGCTGTCGCCGTCCACGCCGTCGTCGGTAATGACGACCGTACTATACGACGTCAGTTCTTTGTCGTCGTTGATCGACGTCGCGTTCACGAGTTCCTCGGTCACCGAGTACTCGTCGGCGCCCATGATCGGTTCGCCGACCGTGTAATTGGAGAAGAATGCGTCCGGGATATCGTCGGTCTTTGTCGTATTCCAGGTACTACCGTAGAGGCTTACCGCGATCTCCTCGCTCGTTACCCAGCGGAGCTCGCCGTTCTGGCCGACGGCATATGTTTTCGGATCTGAGTTGATTTTGACGAGTTTGGCGCCCGGCTTGTACGTCACGTTGCCGCCAATCTGGATTTTCCCAAGCTCCGCGTCGGTCAGCCACTGCACGTCATTGAAGTTCGCGTACCAGGTGAAGTAGGTCTTTTCGCTGGGAAAGACGTAGCGGAGGCCGTCTGCGCCCAGGTAATACACGGCGGAGAACGTCTGGCCGCGGATAAGCGAGCCGGCCGCGACATCCAACTGCGCATGCGCCGGGGGCGGTGTCAGGATGCCGGGAAGGAGGAGGGAGAAAATGGCTACCGCCGCGACGATGGTCTGCGGCCGTGCGCGGCCCGCGGGGGCCTTCGACTGCCGCCAGGCATAGATGCGCGTCAGTCGCGGAGTATCGGCGGGTCGGCGGAGCGCCGGCTTTCTGGGCATCACCGCCTTTTTCCAAAGCTTCCAGCGCAAAACGCCGATACGTTCGGCGACGCGCGCGGTAAGCGGACGATTCGCCTGGGTGGGTTGCATACGGGGAACGGGTAAAGACTAACCCGCTAACCCTAATGTTCGAGGAAAATAGTGTCAAGTTATAGTTTACAAAATAAGAAAATACTGCTGAGCAAAGCAAAAGGCGGGGCATGGAAGCCCCGCCTTTTCACATCCGCGCCAATCTACTCCACGTAGACCGCGCCGGTGTTGCTGTTGTCGTAGCCGTCGTAGAAGGTGTAGGTGCCGGCCTCTTCGAAGCGGACGACGAACGTCCCGCCCGGGAGGATGGTGCCGGTACCCCAGCTGCCGTCGTCCGCGGTCGCCGTGTGGCGCTCGCTGTCCTCGTTGGTGAAGCGGACCGTTGCTCCGGCATCGACCGTGACGTCGATCGGGCTGAAGCCGTCGGCGTCGATGACGATTTCTTCCGGTGCGACGAGACCCTTGTCCTCGTTGATGGTGTGGTCGGTGAATGACTCATCGGCCATGCTCGCAACCGCTTCGTCGCCCGTGATGGTGTAGTTCGAGAAGAAACCATCCGGGACGTCGTCGATCTGTTGGTTCCAGTTGCTGCCGTACATCTCGGTCGCCAGGCTCTCCGACGATACCCAGTACAGGCTGCCGCCTTCGTCGACGTAGTACACCTTCGGGTCGGTGTTGATCTTGATCATCTTCGAACCCGGCTTGTAGGTCACGTTCCCGCAGATCTGGATCTGGCCGAGCTCTTCGTCGGTGATGAAGACGACGTCGTCAAAGTTGTCGTACCAGGTGAAGAACGTCTTTTCGTTCACGAAGACATAACGGAAACCGTCCGCGCCCATGTAGTACACGGCCGAGAACGTCTCGCCGCGGATAAGGTCGCCGGCCTCGATGCTCGTTGCGGCCGATGCCTTTTGGGACATGGCGGCGAACGCGCTCAGGCCGACGATAGCGGCAAGGACGAACATGCCGATAGCGATCGAACGGAGGTGCGATGCGTGCATAATGAATGAAAAAGATTATTTCAGTCGTTTGCAGTCACGTACACCGCGCCAGTATGGCGCGAATTGTAGCTGTCAAAGAAAGGGAACGTACCCTCTGAGCTAAAAGTATGTACGAATTCGGCTCCGGGCGCAAGCGTCCCGCTTCCCCAGAGGAGATCGTCCGCGGTCACGGTGTGCTGCACGGTGTCGCCGTTCACGAACCGGACGCTCTGTCCGACGGTGATGGTCACGTCGATGGGGGAGTAGCCCTGGCCGGTGATCGTGATGACGGCGGGTGACACGAGGTCCTTGTCGTCGTTGATGTCCGTCGTGCCGGCAATCGCCTCTTCCGGGATGAAGTCGCCAATCGAGCGGATGGACGGACCGATGTGGTAGTTCGTAAAGAACGCGTCCGGAATATCGTCGACGTCCGACGGCCAGTCGTCCCCGTACAGCGCCGCGGCAAGCTCCTCGGTTTCGACCCAGTGCAGGAGCCCGCCTTCCGTAATCGCGTACGTTTTTGGGTCAGTATTGATCTTGACCAGCTTCACGCCCGGCTTGTACGTCACGTTGCCGCCGATCTGGATCGCGCCAAGCTCCTCGTCGGAGATCCAGACGACGTCCGAGAAGTCGTCGTACCAGGTGAAGAAGGTCTTTTCGTTGGGGAAGACGTACCGAAGACCGTCGGCGCCGAGGTAGTAGACGGACGAGTAGCTCTGGCCGCGGATGAGGTCGCCCGGATCCGCCGCTGTCGTGACGGCAGGCGTAAACCCGGCGCCACCCAAAACACCCGCGCTCGACGCGACAAACGCAGCGAAAAACATGCGGAAACACCAGGAGCGCCACATAGCCCTCTTAGTATACCAAATTGCGGTAGGCCTCCGCGGGGTCTTCCGATGCCCAAATCGCCGAGCTCGCGACGCACCGCGTTGCCCCGGCCTCGCGAAGGGGGCCGAGAGTGGACGGGCCGACACCGCCATCGACGGCGATGACGAGGTTGGGGTAGAGCTGTCGCGCGCGGCGGATTTTTGCAAGGATCGGTTCGCCAAGGAACGGACGGCCGCTGGCTCCGGGGTGGATGCCCATGAGTTGGAGCGCGTCGAGGTCGTGGAGGTGGTGCTCGATTCGCTCGACCTTGGTCTCCGGGTTCAAGACGAGGCCGGTTTCGAGCCCGAGCTGCGTCGCGCGCTCGATGATGGCGCCGAGCGGGCGGGCGACCTCGGCATGGATGAGGACGCGTTTTGTCGTCGCGACATGTTCGTGCCAAGCGACGATGTGCGGAAGAGGATTATGCACCATGAAGTGCACCTCGATGTCCGGCAGGTTCTCCCATTGTCCGATGACGGTCGGGTCGGCGAAACACGTCGCGTCAAACATGCTCCCGTCGAGGACGTCGACATGGAACATGGGCGCGACGCGGCGCAGGCCGTCATGGAGGAGCCGTGCCTTGCAGTCCGTGGCGTCGCGCGCAAGTACGGCGGGGAGGATTTCCATAAGCATGCATCGTTATGTGCGTTTCGGTCGGGACTCGGGTACGTCGTTGTGCTGCGCAGCTGTGCGACGTCGTTGGCGGCTCGCGCTGCTCGCCGACGACTGGGCACAGACGCCTCCGCCCAACGACGCACCGCTCGTCCCTCCGTGACATTCCCTCGGCGTCACCCGACGTGCTAATTATGTTCTTCGATTTTGGTGATGGCAGAGAGGCGGCGGTTATGCCGCTCGCCGTTCGAGAACGCCGTGGCGAGGAACGCGTCGACGATCATGAGCGGGTCGTCGTCGGTCGCGATCCGTCCTGGGACGCACAGCACGTTCGCGTTGTCGTCTTGGCGCATGGTCACCGCCGCGTCGACGGAGAACCCGAGGCCGGCGCGGATGCCGTCGAACTTGTTTGCGGCGATCATGACGCCCTCCGCGTTCCCGCAGCCGAGGATGCCGAATGATCCCGGATGCTCGCGCACCGCGGTCGCGACGGCCCGGGCGTACTCGGGGTAATCGTCGCGCGGATCCAGTGCGTGCGCGCCGAGGTCCTCGACAATGACCCCGCGGCTGTCGAGGTGGTCGCGGATGATCTGTTTCATGTCGAAGCCGGCATGGTCGGCGCCGAGATAGACGGTGGACATAGCGTGCTAAGTATACTACGCTTCGCTCACTATGCCTGATATGCATAAGAGTCACTCCGAGGTCGAAAAAGAACTTTTGGAATACTGGGACACGTACCGCGTGTTTGAACGGTCGGTCGAGGAACGGCCGGAGGACAAGCGCTACACCTTTTACGACGGCCCGCCGTTCGCGACCGGCCTGCCCCACTACGGCCACCTGCTCGCGTCGGTCATTAAGGACGTTGTTCCGCGGTTTTGGACCATGAAAGGGTACCGCGTCGAGCGCCGTTGGGGCTGGGACTGCCACGGGATCCCGATCGAGAACATGATCGAGAAGGAGCTCGACCTGAAGGGCGGCAAAAAGGGCATCGAGGAGATGGGCATCGACAAGTTTAACGCCGCCTGCCGCGCTGCGATTTTGCGTTTTGACAAGGAGTGGGAAGGGACGATCCGCCGCATCGCGCGCTGGGTCGACTTCGCACACTCGTACAAGACCATGGACAACTCGTTCATGGAAAGCGTGTGGTGGGCGTTCAAGACGTTGTGGGAGAAGGAGCTCGTGTACGAAGGCCGCCGCGTCATTTTGTACTGTCCGCGCTGCGCGACGCCGCTCTCGAACTTTGAGATCGCGATGGACAACTCGTACAAGGACGTCGAGGACAACTCGCTGTACGTGAAGTTCAAGCGGAAGGGGACGGAGAACGAGTATTTTGTCGCCTGGACGACGACGCCCTGGACCCTGCCGGGTAACGTCGCACTTGCGGTTGACGTCACGGCCGATTATGTCAAGGTGCGCCGTGGCGATGCGTTTCTGTGGGTTGCTGCAAAGCGCCTCGACGTCCTCAAGGGCGAGGGCGAGATCGGCCCGACCGTGAAAGGATCGGAACTTGTCGGCGCGGAATACGAGCCGCTGTACACGTTCATGCCGACCGAGGGGAAGAAGGCGCATTCCGTCGTGCCGGCGGACTTCGTGAGCCTCGACGATGGTACGGGCATCGTGCACACCGCCGCGATCTTCGGCGAAGACGACTACAAGCTCGCGGAGAAGCTGGATCTTCCGCGTGTCCCCACGCTCGACGACCAGGGGAGGTTCCTCGACTTCGTCGAGCCGCTCAAGGGGGTGTTTTACAAGAAGGCGGAGCAGTGGATCATTGACGACCTCGCCGCTCGCGCCCTCGTTTTGCGTGCGGAGAAGATGACGCACAGTTACCCGATGTGCTACCGCTGCGCGACGCCGCTGTACTACAACGCGGTGCCGGCATGGTTCATTCACGTGCAACAGTTGAAGCCGGAGCTCGTTGCGCAGAACGAACACATCAACTGGTATCCGTCGCACCTCAAACACGGCCGTTTTGGGAAGGGCTTGGAGACTGCGCCGGACTGGAACATCTCGCGCAGCCGCTATTGGGGCACGCCGATGCCGGTCTGGGTCGGGGAGAAGGGGACGATGCGCATCCTCGGCTCGTTTGCCGAGCTGAAGGAGTGGGCGGTCGACCCGGCGCAGGTCGACGTACTGACCGACTACCACCGCGAGTTCATCGACCCTATTGAAATCTGGGTCGACGATGCGCGCACGGAGAAGGGGAAGCGCATTCCGGAGGTCTTCGACTGCTGGGTGGAGTCCGGCAGCATGCCGTACGCCGCAATCCATGCGCCGTTTGAAAACAAGGAGCGGTTCGACGCGTCGTTTCCGGCGCAGTTCGTCACCGAATACATCGCGCAGACCCGCGCATGGTTTTATGTCATGCACGTCATGTCGGTCGCGCTCTTCGGCCGCCACGCGGTCGACAACATCCTGACGACCGGCACCATCCTCGCCGAGGACGGAACGAAGATGTCGAAGTCGAAGAAGAACTACCCGGACCCGAACCTCGTCATCGAAAAGTACGGCGCTGACGCGGTGCGGTACTACCTCATGTCGACTCCGGTCGTGAACGGCGAAAACCTCAATTTCAGCGAGGCGGGCGTCGATGAGGTAAGCAAAAAGTTCATCACTATCCTCCGCAACGTCCACGCGTTCTACGAGCTGTACCGCGAGCACGACGATTGGTCGGCGCCGGGCGGGAAGGCGCATGTCCTCGATCGCTGGATCATGGCGCGCCTCAACGAAACCCTGGCGCGCGAGACGGCGTCGCTTGAGGCGTACGACCTCTCGGACGCGGCGCGCAGCCTGCAGGCGTTCGTCACCGACCTTTCCACCTGGTACGTCCGCCGCAGCCGCGACCGCATGAAGACGGAGGGGCCGGACCGCGCCGAGGCGCTGGCGACGCTCCGCACCGTGCTCGTCGAGTTCAGCAAGATGCTCGCGCCGTTCATGCCGTTCCTTGCCGAATCGATCTTCCTCTCGCTGACCGACCGCCAGCCGCTGGCGAAGCTTCCGCCGGGGAACTCGGTGCACCTTATGGCGTGGCCGAAGGCCGAGGCGGTGGACGAGGACGCGCTCACGAAGATGGGGGAGGCGCGCGCCATCGTGTCGCGGGCCATGGAAATCCGCGAGCAATCGGGTCGAGCCGTGAAGCAGGCGCTCGGCGGCATGACGATTACCGTCCCGTCGGGCGCGATCGGCGACGAGGAGCTCGCGGTCATTCTCGACGAAGTGAACGTGAAACAGGCGACGGTCGAGAAAGGCGACCTTGCGGTCGAGCTCGACCTGACGCTGACGCCGGAACTCATCCGCGAAGGCATGACGCGCGAAGTCATCCGCCGCGTGAACGGGATGCGCAAGGAAGCGGGCCTTACCATCAGCGACCGCATCGACCTTCGTATCTGGTCGGAATCGCCCGAGGTGCGGACGATGTATGACGAGCATGGCGAGGAGATCAAGGCCTCGACGCTCGCGCAATCGATCGCCTTTGTGGACGAGTCGACCGCCCTCCCGCACTGCGCCACCTTCCGCGTTGCGGAACATGATGTTACGGTGAGTTTCTAAACCGCCGTATGCCATTCTCGGATTTCGTCCTGCTGACGCCAAAAAATGACGAGGAGTCGCTCATGATCGTCCGCATCGCGGAGGCCGCGAAGATCCCCATGGTCGTGTCCGCCCAGCCGCACGGGGCAAAGCTCGAGCGCGAACCCGCGGTACTCGACCGCCTGCGCAAAGCGAACCCGGCGGCACGCCGCGTCGTCATTGTCGAGATTCCCGGGCCGGAGACGGAGGGCGTGTTGCGCGAGGCGGGGTATGACGTTGCCGTGATCGACCACCACCGGTACACCGAGCTCGACCGCATGACGGACAAGAGTTCACTCGAGCAGTTCCTCGAGATGTTTGGGATCGACGAGGCGATGCTTGCGACGCTCGGGTTCGACCCGGTACTTGTTCGCGGGGTCGGCATCATCGACCGCGGGTTCCTCTGGGCGCTCCGGAACGAGATACCGGACGTCGAGACGCGCAAACGCATCCGCGACTTCTACCGCTCGCTTGCGCTGGAGCTGGGTAAGGATCGCGCCCGCATCGAAGAAGCCGCGCAGGAGGCATGGGAGCATCGCGAGGTGCGGGACGGGGTCGTCATCGTCCGCACCGACCGCAACGACGTCTCTATCCGCGACGCAGTCTCGTTCCTCATTGCCGACGCGTACGACGCCCCGCCGCAAAGCATCGTCGTCGAGGGGACGCGGCGCTTGTTCGTGCAGGAATCCGACCACGCCGCGGCGCTGTTCCAGGAATACGGCGGGTTTACCTTTGGCCGGGACCGCTGCTGGGGGATCCAGGGAACGCCGGAAAAACCACTTCCGGCAGTCGATGAGATTTTGGCTAAGGTTGCATAATAATGGCAGCCGTGCTACCCTTCGGCAACATCCAACGCTATGAGCCCGATCCAATCATCGCTCGTAAAACTCGGTTTGACCGAGACGGAGGCACGCGTCTACTTGGCCATGTTGAAGCTCGGTCCGGACACAGTGCAGCACATCGCCCGAGAGGCGAAGATTTCCCGCACCGCCGCCTACGAGATCATCTCGACCCTGGAAAAGAAGGGGCTCGCCAGTAGCTTCACCCAAGGGAAGCGCAAAAACTTCACTGCAGAGGAACCGGAAAAACTCGAGTCGTACTTTGAAGGACGCATCCGCGACATCCAAAGCGAACTCGGGACATTGAACCGCATCCTGCCGGAGATCCGCCTGCTCCAGGGAGGGTCGAGCAAGCCGCGCGTCCGTTACTACAAGGGCGATGAGGCGGTACGCGCGCTGTTCCGCGACGTCGCGCTCGTCGAGCCGACCGAGGTGTATGAAGTGTCGAACCTCGACATCGTCTACTCGGCGCTCGACGCAAAGTTGCTCAGCTCGGAAAAGAAGCAGATCGACTACTCGAAGATCACCACCCGCATCCTCCACTGCGGGACGCCGATCAACCCGATGCAGAACGTCCAGCTGCGCGAACTGTCGCAACCGCTGTGCGAGTTCCAGGGCGACATCTGGGTCTACGCAAACCGCGTCGCGTTCGTGCACTTTTATGGGAAGGTGGAAGTCGTCATTATCGACAACCAGATCTTCGCCGATACGATGAAGGCGCTGTTCATGGCGGCATGGGAGAAGGCGCCTGTGACGAAGGCTGTGAAAACGACAAAAAAGTAAGTCAGAAAGCAATTGAGGTCCGGCCTCCAACGTCCCGAAGGACGAAGGAAGCCGGACCTCTTCGACGCTGGACTCCTCTGATTACCCCAAATGAGGAGCGTGAACCATTACCCTGCCGTCAGCGCGTTCCCTCACCAGGGTTCGCGGCCTTTGTCGGTTCCCATCCTAGGAACCCGGACGCAGGAGAGTATTGGGGCTTGCCCGGGCGGCGAACAGCCGCCCATTCGCTTGGATTGCTCCGCGCGACGCCCCACTTTGGCATTTGTTGTCCATTACCCCCCCAAACCTCAAGGCTTGTGTGGAGCCACCACGCGGCTGCGTGTGGGAGGGGGAAGGGACGAAGTCCTGCCAGGCTACTTAGGTTCAGCTAAAGGCGAGTGTCCGGGTGACGGTTGTGGTAGCACATGGCTACGGCTTGGTCCCGAACAAGCGCCCTCCAAGTGACGTGCAAGCCCCGGGAGTCAGGGCTACCCGCACGCCGAGTGGACCTTAACAACTCAGCAATTAACTGTCAATAAGTTGTTTACAACTTTCCTGGTAGGAGGAGAAAAGGAAGCAAAATAAGGCAAAAAGTGGAAAAACACTTCGTACAGAAGTTGGGGATATCCGGTATCATGTTATACTTCGACCATGTTTGAGCAGCGGGGAACAGCACGGAGGGAAGGTGAAGTGCGGCCACTTTTGGCCTGGTTTTCTGCGCATGAGGCGGGGGCCCGGGGCCGGGCGGCCGACCTCATGCGTCGCGCCGAGCAGACCGTACCCGCGCTCGGCTCCTGGCGGACGACGCCGCAAGGCGGGCCGTGGCATTGCGAGGGGCCGGTGCTCGCCGACCATGTCGCGCGCATCCTGGCCGGCCTGTTTGTCATCGAATCCGGCGCGTCGCTCGCCGATATCGAAGAGTTTGCGCGCGAAAAGGACCTCCGGCTGGATATCGCGTCGCTTGAAGCGACGCTCCGTACGCACGCGACGTTTCTCGCCGCCTTTGCGCTTGTCCATGATGCCGCGAAGCCCGGCACGACGTCCTTCGACGCGCCGCAGGACTCGCGCGGCGCGAAAGAGGGGTTCGCGGTACGCAAACGCGACCCGTCGCACCCCGCGACCGCCGCCGAGTGCGTGCGGTACGACAAGCTGCGCCGAGCCTATGCGGCTGCGCATCCAGGGGACACCATCGACGCAATGCAGGGATTTTACGAGGAGTGCCGGATCGCGACGCATTACATCGGCCACGACACGCACGGCGGGTCGCCGGAGTTTGCCGCCGTACGCCATGACGTCCTCGCGCTCCTCGGTTTGCCGACATCCCAAGCAAAGCTCCTCGCGGAACTCGTGCGGTACCACATCGACGTCATCCAATCGTTCACGAAGGGCCCTGACGCAAAAAAGTACGAGGTGATGGCTGCGCGGGCGGGCAAGGCGGGGCTGAACGTCGGGCTCTTCCTCGACCTCATGCTTGCGGTACTGTTTCTCGACGCCGTGGTGGGGAGCGTCGGGGTCGCCGACGGCGCCCCGGTTGCGCAGACCGACCTTGTCGTCAACGTCCTCCGCGCCGAACGCGACGCAATGCCGCGCCGGCATGCCGAACGCGAGGAGCGTGCGGCACGGGCGGTGAAACAGGCGCAGAAAGACGCCCTCGCCGCCGCAGGGCTCGATGGGGAATCCGTGTTCGCGCTCCTTGGGACGCCGATCGGCCCGGAGCGGGGCGAAGTGATGGCGCGGGTGATGGCGACGCTCGCCGACCCGTCCCACCGGCCGGATTTTGGTCCGCATACCGAAGAAATCCTGCGTCGTGCCGCCCACGCGCGTACGCTGCTCGCCGCGCTTTGACCGTGCCCTGGGGGCATGCCACAATAACCGCATTATGCTCGCGCTGCTCGAAGGGACCATTGCTATCCGCGAAGAGGACAGCGTCGTGCTGCTCGTTTCGGGCGTCGGGTACCGCGTGTTTACAAGCAGGGGCGTCGGCGAGACCGGGGAAACGGCGCGGCTCTATCTTGCGGAAGTTATCCGTGAGGACCGCTATGACCTGTACGGCTTCGCGACCCGGGAGGAGCTCGCGTTTTTCCATCGCCTTATCGCCATCGACGGCGTCGGCCCCAAGATGGCGCAGAAGATCCTTGCGAGCGGTTCGGAGTCGATGTTGCGGGCCCGCATCGCAAAAGGAGACGTTGCCTTCCTTACGAGCATTTCCGGCGTGGGCAAAAAGACCGCGCAGAAGATCGTGCTCGAGTTGAAAGGGGTGCTTGTAGAAGAAACTGGCGAGGTGGCGCCGGGCGATGGAGAGCTGGTTGAGGCGCTGCTCGGACTCGGGTACCATCGGAGCGATGTCACGGCGGTGTTGCCGTCGATCGAGGGTGAACGCACGGAGGACCGTCTCAAACACGCCCTGCAGCTTCTTGGAAAGACCCGCTAGCATGGACCGGACTACCTGGAACGCACTGGTGAATGCGCACGCGCCGCGGTTTGGGGCGTTTTTGCAGTCGTGGGAGTGGGGCATGTTCCAGGAGTCGCTTGGCCGCAAGGTCGAGCGCATCCACATTGAGGACGAACGCGGCGTCATGCTTGCGCAAGCGGTTCGTCTCGACCTCCCGTTCGGCTGGAGTTACTGGCAGATCCCGAAGGGCCCGCTTGGCACCATGCCGGTCGCGGACATGATGAAGGAACTCTCGGGACATTTCCCGCACGGGGCGTTTGTCCGCGTGGAGCCGAAGGAGGCACCGCGCGGCCTCCACGTCCGCGAGGTCCAGCCGGCGGTGACGGCGATCCTCGACCTGACGCAAGGCATGGACAAGCTCCTGGCAAACATGAAGCCGAAAATGCGCTACAACATCCGCCTTGCGGAAAAGAAAGGCGTGACGGCGCGGTTCGCCGGCCATGACGCCATCGATGACCTTGCGCGGCTGCTCGAACAGACGGCGACGCGGGACAAGTTCCACCTCCATCCCATTGCCTACTATGAGGCGATGCTCGGCGCGCTTTCGGGCGGGGATGTCCGCGCGACGCTTGCGTTTGCCGAGTTCGAGGGGCGGCCGCTAGCCGCAAACATTTCCATCGATTGCAACGGCCAACGGACCTACCTCCACGGGGCGTCGAGCAACCTGCACCGCAACCTGCAAGCGCCCAGCTTTCTGCACCGCTTCCTCATTCAGGACGCGATCGCGGCCGGTATGACGAGCTACGATTTTTGGGGCGTTGCGCCGGTCGGCGCGCGCAAGGGGCACCGCTGGGCCGGCGTGACGCAGTTCAAGCTCGGGTTCGGCGGGGAGATCGTGGCGATGCCCGGCACCTACGACATTCCGCTCAGCATGCCCGTGTACGCGCTCTACCGCGGGTCAAAACTCGTCCAAGGCATCCGCCGCGGACTCCGCCTATGAGCGTTCGTTTGCCGCGCATCGCGCTTTCCGGCGCCCCGTGTACGGGAAAGACGACGGCGCTCCAAATGCTGAAGGACCGCTTTCGCGACCAAGTGCGCGTCGTGCCGGAGATCGCCTCGTTCGTGTTTGATGCCGAGCTCTTCCCGCCGCCGAACGAGTCCGAAGACCACCGTTTCGTCGAGGCGATCAGTTCTATGCGCATGGCGCTTGAAGACATGGCCGACGTCCAGCGGACACGCCGGCCCGAGCTCCAGGCGGTCATCGTCGACCGTGCGGTGCATGACGCCGCCGCATACCTCGACGGCGGCATCCACGAGCTTGCCGAGGCGCTCAACCAGCCGGTTCCGACGCTCCATGAACGCTACGACCTTGTGCTGTACTTTACCGTCCCTGCGCGGCACATCCTCGAGTTTTATTGGAAAACAAAAAGCTACCGCATCGACGATATCGCGATTGTCGACGACCTCGACCGAAAGACCCGCGCGACGTGGGTTGGCCACCCGAACCTCATTGAAGTCCCTGCGGCCATGATGTGGGAGGAGCGCTGCGATATCATCGCCCACCACGTCCGCCACTTCATCGCCCGGTGCCAAGGGATTATCTGAACGCATAGCACAAACCCGCGCTGGGCGCGGGTTTGTGTGGTCTTTGGGGTCACGGAACCATCTGGGGAGCGATGGTGGACCTGGCGGGATTCGAACCCGCAACCTCGAGGTGACAATCACGATGGAGTTACCGATTACTCCTACAGGCCCCAGATCCGACCCCGGGGATAGATGAAAATAAAGACTCCCGCCGATGCAGATGCATCAGGGGAGTCTTTATCGTCACCTCGAATAAGCCTTGTAGGAAAGCTCCATCGGGATTAATCCCAGCTTATCGCCAAATAGTACCGTGGTCAAACGAGTTATACACCCGGCCGGAAGCACTGGCGGCAGCGGGCTTCGTACGTGTCTTTGGCGCCGACGACCACGATTTCGCGTGAGTCGGTGAGACGCTGGGTTTGCGTCGCGGGGTTCCCGCAGACCATGCAGACCGCGTGGATTTTCGTCACCTGTTCCGCGATAGCCATCAGCGCAGGCATGGGACCGAAGGGAACGCCGCGGAAATCCGTGTCGAGGCCGGCAAGGATGACTTGCCGCCCGCGGTTCGCGAGTTCGGTGACGAACGGCACGATCTCGGGCTCGTAGAACTGCGCCTCGTCGATGCCGATGACGTGCGCGGTGGGGGAGAGCTTCGCGCGCAGTTCGGCGACGCTCATGGCGCCGGTCGCCGGCAGCTTCATGGACGAATGGCTCTCTACGTGGCCGTCGGTGTAGCGGTTGTCGATTGCATGCTTAAAGAGCTGCACCGGGAGCCGGGCCAGTTCGGCACGGCGGATGCGCCGTAATAACTCTTCAGTTTTGCCGGAAAACATGCATCCGGAGATGACTTCAATGCCGCCGCGGTACATAGCGTCAGGACGAGAAAAATTTGTACACAGTCTAGCACTTGTATGAACACAATTTGTCCACAGACTGTGATAAAATATCCCCATGAGGATAGGCATCGATGCACGGTTTTATGGGCCGCGTGTAGGCGGGGGCGGTCTTGGCCGTTACGTCGCCGAATTGGTCACGCATTTGCAGGCCCTGGACCGCACGAATTCCTACGTCCTCTTCTTGCGCAAGGAAAACTTCCACGAGTGCGCCATTACGAATCCCAACTTCCAAAAGCGTCTCGTGGACGTTCCGTGGTACACGTTCGAGGAACAGCGCGTCATGCCGCGTGAAGTGGCGCATGCGAAGGTCCACTTCATGCACTACCCGCACTGGAACGTCCCCGTCCTTTCACGCGTCCCGTTTGTCGTCACCATCCACGACCTCATCTTGCTCGAAGACGCCCAGTCGGCTCGCGCAAGTACGAGGAACCCGTTCGTGCACGGCATCAAGCAGGTCGGGCACCGCATCGCGCTCGAGCATGCGGTCCATCGCAGCAAGCACATCATTGCCGTGTCCGAGTACACAAAAGCCTCCCTTTTGCGCCACTTCCGTGTCCGGGCGCAGAAGATCTCCGTCGTCCCGAACGGGGTGGGAAGGCCGGGCGACGGCAGCGGCGTGAACCTCCGGGCGCTCGGGGCGTATGAGCCGTACTTCCTGTATGTCGGGAACGCGTACCCGCACAAGAACCTCGAGATGATGCTGCATGCGTTCGCGATGTTCCGCGGCGCGCACCCTTCGATCCAACTCGTCATCGCCGGTCGCCGGGACGTGTTTTCCCGGAAGCTGGAAACGGAAGCGAGCGAGATCGGCATCCCGTCTGCGGTAATCCGGTTCGTGGACCTGCCGACCGACGACGAACTCGCCGCCCTGTACCGCCATGCGCAGCTGTTCATCTACCCCTCGCGCATCGAAGGGTTCGGCATTCCCCCTCTGGAAGCAATGACGTACGGCACGCCGGTCGCTGCGGCGCGAGCCGCGTCGATCCCCGAGATCCTTGGCACCCATGCACGGTTTTTCGAACCGGACGATATCGAGGGGCTGGCGGAGATTATGGACGATGCGGCGAAACGGAAGCCGGCGCAGGGCATCGACCAAGCGAAACGGCACGCACTCGAGTACCGCTGGGAACGCACCGCGCAACTTACTCTGGAAACCTACGCCCGAATCGCCACCCGCCGCGTGTGAGCATCAAGCGAACCCGAAAATCCCAAAAACCCAAGACGGAGGTCATGGTTTCGCCCCCCGGCGTGTTTGATGATGCCCTGCCAGAGCGCCTCCGCGGGACGCAAGCTGCGTCGGGCGAGCGTCACGTGCCGGTCTATCGCGGCTCGGCCCCGGCATTGTCCCCGTACATCATCCGCCTGACCCGCGGCGATGCCCCCATTGCCCGGGAGGAGGACGCGGTCGCCGCGCTCAAAGCAAGCCTCATCCTCGACGCAGGGGAGGAGGACGATGCGCTTCCGCTGTCGCTTGCCGCGCCCGACTTCCATGCGACCCCCGATGAGGTCGGCCTGCAGATGCGCGAAGCGGACATCGTCCTGGACTTGCCCGAAGTGGAGGATACGATGGACGAGGCCGATGTCCCTGAGGAGCTCGTCTTCGATGCGATTCCTGCCGAGCGGCTGTCGATTGACGACCTCGTGACGCCTGCGGCCGCCGCGTCGGTTCCCGATGCCGCGAAGACCGTCGCGGCCGAGATCACGCCGGAAGAGATCATCTGCGAGGTCGAATCCGATCCTGAGCCGGCGACCGAACCCGATCCGACCGAACGCACCGTCATGTTCTCGTGGCGGCGCGTGTGGGTGTTCCCGCACGGCACCCGTCGTGCGCTCGCGGCATTTACCGGCCTTTCGTTCCTCCTCGTCCTTCCGCTGCAGGCCATGCAGGGGTTCGGGTCGCTGGGCGGGGACGCGGCGGCGATCGAAGCCGAGAGCCGTGCGGCGTTCGATGACTTTGCCCGCGGCGCGTCTGCCTTTGCGGACCAGCGGTTTACCCTTGCCGAAGACGAGTTTTCCCGCGCCGCCTCGAAGTTTGCGGACGCCGAGGCACAGCTTGGCGACATGCACGCGGCCATCGCGACGGTCGTCAACGTCATCCCGGAGACCGACCGCACGTACGACTCGGTGCGCGGACTCATTACCGCCGGCCGCGAGCTTGCGACGATTGCGACGACCATGAGCGACGTCGCGGTCTCGGTAGGCGGGCAAGAATCGACCGACGTCGTGACAAAGCTCGAGCTCCTCGCGACCGCGGTCGCTGCGGCTGCGCCCCACGCCGATGCTGCCGCGGCGAGCCTCGATGATGTGGATCCCACAGTCGTTCCCGCCTCGTACCAGGCGCAGGTCGCCGACCTCAAGGAATACGTCCCGCGCCTGTCCGTCGCGCTCGACGAGTTTGTGACGTTTGCGAGCGCCCTGTCGACGATGCTCGGCGGCGACGGCGCCATGCGTTACCTCGTGGCGTTCCAAAACAACACCGAACTCCGCCCGACCGGCGGGTTCATCGGCAGTTTTGCCGAACTCGACGTCCGCCACGGGGTCATCGAGGACATGCATATCCCCGGCGGCGGTACCTACGACGTGCAGGGCCAGCTGACCGAGTTCGTCGCGGCGCCCGGCCCCTTGTCGCTCCTGAAGGCGCGGTGGGAGATGCAGGACGCGAACTGGTTCCCCGATTTCCCGTCGTCCGCACGCAAATTACAGTGGTTTTACGAAAACGCCGGCGGCCCGACGACCGACGGGGTCATCGCGGTCAACGCGACGTTCGTCGTAAAACTCTTGGCGCTGACCGGTCCGGTCGAGATGCCGGAGTACGGCCGCACCATCGATGCGGAAAACTTCCTGTTCGAAACGCAAAAGATCGTCGAGCTCGAGTACGACAAAGAGGAGAATGCCCCGAAGGCGTTCATCGGCGATCTTGCTCCGAAACTCCTCGAGCGCATCACCGAGGCCGACCTTCCGACCTTCCTCGCCATCCTCGACCTCGTCGGGGAGGGCCTCCACGAAAAGGATATCCAGGTGTTCTTTGACGACAACGATCTTGAGGCTGCCATTGAGGACCTCGGGTGGTCGGGCGGCATCAAGTCGACGAGCGGCGATTACCTCATGGTCGTGAACACGAACCTCGGCGGCGGGAAGACCGACTCGGTCATCGCGCAGACCGTCGATGTCGCGGTCGATATCGACGAGGCCGGCGCGGTCACGAATACGGTGACGATCACCAAAGTACACACCGGCATGCCGGATGCGTTGTTCTCCGGAAGAAATAACGTCGATTATCTCCGACTGTACGTCCCGCAGGGGAGCACGCTGCTCTCCGCGGAAGGATTTGAAATCCCTTCGGAAGAGCTCTTTGAGGACTCGGACCTTCCGCTTGCGCTCGACGAAGAGCTGACGCTCGCGATGACGGATGTCCATAGCGACCTCGCGACGGGAACGGACATCTGGAACGAAGAAGGGAAGACGGTGTTTGGCAACTGGATGCAGACGGCGCCGGGAGAGACCGAAGTCGTGCGGTTGACCTACCGCCTCCCGTTTTCCGTGGCGCCGAACGAAGACTCCGGCCTCCTCGGCATGGCAAAAAACGAGCTCGGCCTCGGTCGCCTTGCGCCGTATACGATGTTTGTCCAAAAGCAGCCCGGCGTGCTGTCTCGCATGACGTCGGTCACCGTGAGCCTCCCGCCGTCGCTCGCTGCGGTCTGGAGCTCGCATGACGCATTCGGCCAGGGTACGGTGACGGCCGACAATGCGGAAGACCAATTCTACCGCGTGCTCCTTGAGCGTGAATAGGTATGACGTCGCACCACAAGGACCATGACCACCAGCACGAGGCCCGGAAAGCCGCGGAAGAGGCGATGGACGAAGGACTCGCCGCGATTTACGGGGAAACGCGTGACGACCTTGCGACGCTCGAGCGTGGCGGGTCGCGGGTGACGCGCATCCTCATGCGCGTGGTCATCGGCCTCGCCGCAGCCGCAGTTCTCGCATACTCGGCGTTTTTTGTGTACGTGAAGTTTTTTGCCGGCGAGGCCGCCGATCCGTTGACGCTGGCGGTCGAAGTCCCGTCGGAGCTTGTGAGCGGCACGGAAACGGACATCACCATTCGCTATACGAACACCGGCCGCGTCCCGCTCGCCGCGCTCGCCATCGACGTAAACGTCCCGTCCGCGCTCACCGCGTCCTCGGCGGTCCCGATGCCGACCGACGAAGCGAATCTCGTGTGGAACGTCGGCAGCATCGCGGCAGGCGAAGAAGGGGCGATCGTCCTTTCCGGCATCTGGATCGCCGCAGTGCCGAGCAGCACGTCGGTGCAGGCGCTTGCGACGTACCGTCCGGCAAACTTTAATGCGGACTTCGACGCGGTCGCGACCGCCGGAGTGACGACCTTGGCGAGCACGCTCCGTGTCGCGATGACGGGCCCGGAAGAGGCGCGGCCGGGCGAAGCGCTGACGTACACCATGGCGGTCGAGAACACCTCGGCCATGGCGGTGACGGACGTGGTGGCGGAGATGGAGCTCCCGACCGGATTTTTTGTGGCGAGCAGCACGCCCCCGCTTGTCGCGGGCGCGGAGCCCCGATGGGACATCGCCGACCTCGCGGCGGGCGCCACGCAGGAGATTGTGCTCGTCGGGTCGTTTGCGGCGGACGTCTCGGACGTCCAGCAGCTCGCCGCGACCGCGGCGATCACGGTGGACGGCGAGGAGCGCGTGCAGGGCGAGGCGAGCGCGTTTACCGACGTTGTAGGGAACGGCCTCAGTATCCAGCTGGTCGCAAATGGTACCGCAGGCGACGTGACCCTCGATCCGGGCGATCCGCTCCGCATCACGCTTGGCTACGAGAACACGGGGGAGTCGGACATGGCCGATGTCTCGTTCCTCGTCGACTTCCAGGCAGAGGGAAAGATTCCGATTTCCTGGAGCGAGGCGAGCCTCGATGGCGGCCGGTTGACCGCCGACGGCATCCGTTTTGATGCGGCGACCATCGGGACGCTCGTTCCGAACGACAACAAGCTGAAGAACCTTATTTTCCCAGTACGTGATGAGCTTGTTACCGGTGACTCGCAGACGTGGACCGTCGTCGTGCATGCGACCGTCGGCGGCGTGACCATTTCCAGCCAGCCGCTCACGGTAACACTGAACTCGGACACGTCGTTTACGGCGCAGTCGCGCTACTACACGGAGGACGGCGCGCCGGTCGGCGAAGGCCCGCTGCCCCCGTCGGTTGGCGAAACGACGTCGTACCAGATCGTGTGGTCGGTGACGAACGCGCTCCATGCCCTCGACGATGTCCGCGTGTCGGCGACCCTGCCCCCGTCGGCGGAATGGGAGGGAACGACGAACGCCGACCTCGGGTCGCTCAGCTATGACGCGGCGACGCGCACGGTATCGTGGGATATCGCCGGGCTCCAGGCTGCGGCAGGGGAGGCTATTGCGACGTTCATGGTGACGACAACGCCCGAAAATGACGACGTCGGCGAGTTCGTGAAACTGCTTTCCGGCAGCGCGTTCCGCGCGACCGATTCCGAGACCGGATCGTCCATCCAGCTGACGGCGGACACGCTGACGACGGAATGTGAAGGGGATGCGCTGGTAGAGGGCAAGGGGTACGTGGAGGAATAGAAAATTTTCATCATCCCGACGTGAGGAGGGACCTCGCAGCTTCATAAGTTCACGATCGTGAAGTTGTGAAGCGAAAAAGTTTTGTCCGGAAAAGAGTGCCGCCCGGAAGCCGAGCGGCGGCTTCCGGGCGGGAACGTGTCAGGCGACGCCGCGGCGGGCGCGGTGCATGAGTGCCATGAGGGTGTCGGCGAGGTCGACGACGAGGCGTTCGGCATCGGCCGTGAGGAAGTCCTCCCCGGTTCGCAGGTGCCGGGCGATCTCGATCTGGCAGGCCTCAACCTGCTCAAGCCGGAAGTCGCGGGCAGTGCGCCGCACCGTCCATCCGCCACGGTAGCGGGCGCTGACGCCGCGGGCGGGGTCGGGCGAGAACGCCACGTTCCATCCCCGGGCATCGAGCATCGCCTGGAGCACGCGGTCGCTCGCAAGCGGGCAGGTTGCGCCGCTGTCGCTCCCCAGCACGAGGTCATACCGCTCGGGTCCGGGCGACGTCGCGAAGCCGTGCAGGTCGATGAGGAGGGCACGGCCGTGGCGCTGGTAGGCCGTTCGCACCGCATCGTCGACCGCATCATGGAAGATGCGGTAGTGCTTGGCGAGGCGGGCGTCCTGGTAGGGGTCGTGGCCTTCGGGACGGTTCACGTCGAGGAACCGGCGATGGAGGCACTGGGTGATGACCGCGGGCGAGAGCCCAGACGCGTGCAGCAAATGCGTGACGACGAAGCCGATTGCAAGCGTCCCTTCGTCCCGCCAGTCCCGTGTCCAGCCCGCGACCTGGCGTCGCGGGAGGAAGTCGTCGGTGTGCCCGCCATCGTGGGGCACCGTAAGAACGATCGGGCCATCGCCCCGTACATACTCGATGTAATCCACGGCGCCTCCGGGAGCGCGAAAACGGTACCGTGGCCGGGCTATGCCGTCAACGCACGGAGCGCGTCGAGCGTCAGGCTCGCGGTCCTGTCCCAGTGGAACTGGCGGGCGCGGGTGAGGCCGCGGCGGACGAGCATGGCGCGCAGCGCATCGGCCCCGGGGGAGGCCAAGAGCTCTTCCAGGGCCACGGCGACGTCCGTGACGTTCATCGGGTCGACAAGGACCGCGGCGTCGCCCGTGAGTTCCGGGAGCGAACTCGTCGCGCTCGTGACGACCGGAGTGCCGGAGGCCATCGCCTCCAGCACCGGCAGCCCGAACCCTTCGTAAAATGAGGGGAAGAGGAAGGCGCGCGCACCGCGGTAGAGCGCCGGTTTGTGCTTTTCGTGCACATAGCCAAGGAAGATAATGTCGTGCGCAAACGGCGATGCTGCCGCCGCGGCAAAAATTTCTTTATATTTCCATCCCTTGCCGCCGCCGATCGCCAAACGAACCTTGTGCCCGGTCGCTTGCCGGAACGCGCCGTAGGCCTCGATGACGCTTTCAATATTTTTGCGCGGCTCAAGGGTCGCGAGCGACAGGAGGTACGGCGCGTTGAGGCCGTACCCGCGCTGGTAGTTAGTGTCGGACGGGGCACGGGACGGGACGAACTGCGGACCGACCCCAAGCGGGGTCACGACGATGCGGTCGTCCGCGATACCCCAACGGTGGGTGAGGTCGAGCGCGGTGCTGCGCGACACGGCGAGCAGCGTATCCGCGCCCTCGGCAAGGCGTCGCAGCCCGGCGACGCGATTCCGTAGACGGTCCTTGGCTGTGAAGAACTGGGGGAAGATGTCGTACGACAGATCATGGACCGTCAGGGCGTACGGCAGGCGGGTGCGAATGATGTTGCCGTCCGGGAACAGCCATGCGTCGACGCGGCCGGGCAGGAACGACTCCAACGCGGGGCCGCCCGGCGTTTTGAGGAGCGCGAACAGCGCGCGGTTCGGGATAGCCTTCGTGACGACCTCGATGTTCGGTGCTGCAAGTGCGGGGAGCCGGGCGAGCGTCGGCGCCGTCCCGCTTGCGAACAACACGAAACGGTCGTCCGGCGCGAGGCGGGAGAGCGCGCGGACGAGGTGCAGCGTGTATTGCCCCACGCCCGACAGGTTGGGGTGGGTGAGGTGGCGGACGTCGATGGCGATGCGCATGAGTACCAGTCTACAGCACGCCGAGGGTTTTTTGGCGGTGTTCGTTCCACGCGCGCATGACGAAGTCGTGGAACTGCGTGCGGAAGCGTTCGGTTGCGAACGTCTCGGCATGGGCGCGGATGGCGTGCGGGTTGAACGTGTGTTCGTCGAAGTGGAGGACGGTGTCGGCGAGTTCTTCCCAGCTTTGTTCATCGAAGAGCGTGCCGGTCACGCCGTCGATCACGGTTTCGAGCGCGCCGCCGCGGCGGTATGCGATGACGGGGCGTCCGGCGGCCATGGATTCGACCGCGGTGATGCCGAAGTCTTCTTCGTGCGGATGGAGGAAGGCGATCGCGCCGGCGAACAGCCGCGCGCGTTCGTCGTCGGAAACGCGGCCGACGAACTCGATGTTCGGGCCGGCGCGGCGGCGGAGGTCCTTTTCTGCGGGCCCGGAACCAAAGACCTTCAGCGGGATGCCGAGTTTGGTGAATGCATCGATGACGATATCAAAACGCTTATACGCGACGATGCGGCCGCCGATGAGGTAGTACGTCTTTGGGGCGTCCGAAATGGCAAACCGGTGGACGTCGACCGGAGGGTGGATGACCGTGCTTTCCCGCCGGTAGTATTTCGTGATGCGCTGCCGCACCGCCTCGGAGTTCGCAAGAAAGTGGTCGACACGGTCTGCTGCCGCGCGGTCCCACAGGCGGAGATACGTCAGGACGAACGGCAACACCATCTTCGCGAGCCACGGCGCGCGCAGCTCGTCGACGTAGCTTAGCGTATCGCTCCAGAGATAGCGGGTCGGGGTGTGGCAGTAGCAGATGTGCACGGTATGCGCGGACGTCACGACGCCTTTGGCAAACGCGCTGCAGCTCGAGATGACGACGTCGTACGCCGAGAGGTCGTACCGCTCCGTCGCCGTGGGCATGAGGGGAAGGTACCAACGGAGTTTGCGCAGGCCGCCGGGGAGGCGTTGGAGGAACGAGGTGCGGATATCGCGGTGGCCGAACTCCGCGTCCATGGCGGGCTTGTCGTAGGCGAGGGTAAAGGTCGGCGCGTCCGGCCACATGGCCTGGAGCGCAGAGAGGACGCGTTCGGCACCGCCGCTTTGGATGAGATGGTCGTGGACGAACGCAACCTTCATAGTTAGTACGCCCCGCGACGGAACAAGACCGCAAGAGGCGTTTTCAGCAAAATTATCAGGTCCAGCCAGGGACTCCAGTTTTCAATGTAGTACATATCTAGTCGAACCTCGTCCTCAAAGTCAAGGCTCGCGCGCCCCCCGGTCTGCGCCATGCCGGTGATGCCCGGCTTGATGGTGAGGACGCGGCGGTGCTCCGGCTTGTAGACGGCGACCTCCTCCGGCAGGTGCGGGCGCGGGCCGACCAGGCTCATGGAGCCGAGCAGCACGAGGTAAAACTGCGGGATTTCGTCGAGGCTCGATGCGCGCAGGAACCGGCCGACCCGCGTGACGCGCGGATCGTCCTTGAGCTTGAACAGCGGGGAGCCTCCGCGCTCGTTGCCGTATTTTTTGATGAACTCCGGGTCGAAGCGCAGCTTGTGCGCGTCGCGGACCATGGTGCGGAACTTGAGGAACGGGAACTCTTCGCCGCGCTGGCCGACGCGGTTCAGGCGGAAGAAGACGGGGCCGGGATTTTCGATGACGATGGCGAGCGCGATGAGGATCTGGAACGGGAGCGTGATGATGATGAGGATGGCGGACAGGACGATGTCGAACGCACGCTTGTAAATGGCCCCCCAGCCGTCGAGCGGCGTCTGCGGGACTTCGATGACCGGGCGGCCGGCGAACGTATGGATGATGGGCCGCGCCGTGCCGCTCGGCACGAGGTCGGCGGAATACGCGAACGTCAGGTGCTCGATATCGGTGAATGCTTTTACCGCCTCGACTTCGCGGCGGTCCGCGTCGGGGTTTGCCATGACGACCATGTCGAGCGTGCCATGGCGGCGCAAGGTGAGCAGCTTATTTTTGGCGTCGGCGAAGTTTGCAACGTGGAGGACGGGTCGATATCCGAGGCGGCGGGCGTCGCGGAAAAAGTCATGGAGCGCATTGCCGCTTTTCGTCTTGCCGATGATGGCGACGTTGCGGCAGCCGATGCCGAACGTCCGCAGCGACTGCTGGAGCCCGCGCAGCATGACGCGCTCGGCGACGACGAAAAGAAGGGCGAGCGCCCACGCCGCAAGCATGATGAAGCGGGACTCGAACAAGGTGCGGGAGAAGAAGGCGACCGCGAGGACGGCGGCGAAGCCGGTCGACGTCGCGAGGATGACGCGGGTGGCCTCTGCGGCGATGCCGCGGGGGGAGAGGCGGTACAGGCCGGCAAGCGCGTAGACGACAATGAACCCAATCGCGGCGGGCAGCGCCACTTGCATGTACGAGGAGAAGGGAAGGTCGAACACGACGGGGCGCAGGGTTTCGAAGGCGTCCGCAAAACGCAGGGAGTACGCGAGCGCCGCGGCTCCGACGAGCGCGACATAATCAAGCGGCACGGCCGCAGCCGCGAACACCAAATCAACACGTTTCATATTGCGACCATTCTAACACAAAACCGCCCTGTGCGGGCGGCCTTGTGATGGTGTCCAGGGGGAGCCGGTAAGCCGGATTCTGTCCTCCCGAAGGAGTGACGATCATCTCTCTAGGGCGGTTGTTGCCAACCGTCTCATGCGAGCGACCAAACTTGCTCTTGCACCGAAGCGGGTTTGCCACGTCTCCATGTCGCCATGGGACGAACGATGTAGCCCTTGCGGACCTCATCGTACTTTTCACGTTTCATCCGCCAGGGGCGGACTAGTATTGTCTCTGTGGTACTTTCCCTAGGCTTGTTCCGACGGTCAAGGATAACTTTCGCCAATCCCTCATCGTCTGAATATACCTGGTCGCCGTTAGCGACGCTTCTTGTCGTGTGGCATTGCTGCCGCACGGGTGTCCGGACTTTCCTCTCGGCCTTGCGGCCCAGCGATCGTCTGGCATCCCTGAGCGTCAAAAATATAGCAGATTTTAAAGTTTTTGTCTAGCGGAAGTGGCGTTCCCGAAAAAGTCGACTGCCCCCGGCCGGTGGGACGGGGGCAGTACGGACGAGTCCCGCTCGGCGGGAGGTTAGGCGAGCTGCAGCTTCGCGCGGTTCCCGTTGCGGAGCCGCTCCCTCTCGAGCGCGTTCTTGGCGTCGAGCTCCGGGCCGATGCGGCGGCGCGAGGGCTCGCGCGTCGGGTGGCGCTGGCTGACGTGCGTCGCGATCTCCGTGCCCACGTCCTTCTCGACCATGCGCTGGTTCTCGATCTTCGCGATGAGGCGGTCGGCGAAGTGCCGGCAGCACTCGTGGTCGCGGCAGGCGGTGCCGCTCGCGAAGCGCGACAGGCGGTCGAACGAGCCGGCGAGGCGCGGGTTGCGCTCCGAGGCCTCGGTGATGCGCGTGAGGAGCGCGTCCTGGGCGGGGGTGGTGGAGATGCCGGCGATGCGGCGGGGGGTGGTGGGGGACGAAGGGGCAGCGTGCATCTGAGTGACAGCCTCGAGGGCGAGTGGTGGACGGAACTCCTGGGCCAAAAGCGGCGCAGGCAGCCACAGGATACTCAGAAATCTGCTGGGTTGTCAATAAAAAGCATCCACCCGCCACGCGCAATGCGCATGGCGGGGGAAGGACAGCCGGGCGTTCCCGGCTGGAGTCACGAGCGCCGTGGCGGGCCAATCCAGGCGATGAGGCCCGTGAGCATGAGGACGCTCAGGACGACGATGAGGTCGCTTACCGGTGGCATGGCTCCTCCTCGGATCGCGGGGCGAACTCTTCGAAGGCTGCCGGGCTCAGGAACGGCTGCGTGCCGTCGCCGAGCTCGTGCCGGTCCAAGTGGCGGATCATCTCGAGGATCGGGTCCTCGTCGCGCGGCGGCGGCCGCGGGTTGTCAGACACGGTGGTGTTCCTCCGGTGGGTAAGGGTTGTCGGGCACCTCAGGGGCCACGACCGGGAAGTCATGATACCTGAGGTGCCGGCGGCATACCAGCGTACTGGCATGCCGCACGGGAGGGCCGATGCTACCGCACCGTCGCGACGATGTCCCGGCCGGCCACGTTGTCCCAGGCCTCGACCTGGATGACCGCGCGGTCCGGGATCTTGCCGCAGTCCTCGGGATCGACGGAGATCGTCGCCGTGAGGAGCGTGTCGTCGAAGGAGTCGGGGCGGTGGATCCAGATGGCGTGGACATCGCTGCGAGGCACGAGGCGCGAGCCGTGCTGCCCCCAGGCGACGGGCCGGCCGCTGCCCACCGTGACGCCCGCGAACGCGATATCGACCGGGACCGCGCCGCCGCACCCCTTGCCGCAGCCGAAGCGCGGGTCGAGGGAGATGGAGTGGAGCGACACCTCGCGGTTCGTGTGGAACGTGAGGGTGCCGAGGACGCCGTCCTCGCGGCAGGCCGCTCCGCGGCTGAAGTGCGCGGTGAGCTGGGCGGCCTCGGGCGACGGCGTGGCGATGTCGGCCTCGCGGTTGGCGCAGGCGATGAGCAGGAACAGCATGTTGGCCTCGGGAAAGGGCAGAGGACGCTCCGACGCGATGTGCGCCAGAGGTTCCCCCGGCTCGTCACCATCCGGCGGGATGATGACGATGCGGGGGCCTGCGAGCGAATCTCGCAGGACTTGTCGGGGAAGGTGCTACTCGGCCTCGATCGTGAAGAACTCGTCGGCGCTGGTCTCGCCGGACGTGCCGTCCGACGCCTCCCACGCCACGGTCGCGTACACGCGCATGAGGTCGTCCTCGGCGTCGTGCAGCGACTCGACCTCGCTGACCTGCTCCTCCGTGTAGGCGAAGAAGGCCATGGTGAAGCCGAAGTCGAGGAGGGACGTGTCGTCCACCACGAACGCGAAGTTCGTGAGGTCGATGTCCCACTCGAGCGAGCAGTACGTGTTCCCGTCGTCGTGCGAACCGCAGAACTCGTCGTTGGCGGTGAAGACGCCGACGTGCTGGTCGGTCGTCCCGACGCCGACGCGGGTGTCTTCGACCGTGGTGGGCCACGAGTCGTTGGTCGCGCCGACGAAGACATCGACCCGCGTGATGGCGTACGCGTTGCCGTCGTCCGCGGAGACGTACAGCTCGGGCAGGATGACCTGGTCGAGCGTGACGTACTCGTGGTCGACGACCCACGCGACGGTGGGGCCGGTCGGCGTTGTCGCGGTGCCGCCCGTGTCTTCGGGCGGGGCGGTGTCCGTCACGCCCGTGTCGACCGAGCCGGTGTCCGTGTCCTGCACGGTACCGGTGTCGGCGGCGTCGGTGTCCGCGTTGCCGCTGTCGAGGTCCGCCCCGTCGCTCTTGTCGTACGCGACGGAGTAGTGGACTCGGCAGCCGAGGAACAGGATCATGGTCAGGGTCATCGGAAACTCCGGGGTTGGGAGGTGATGGTCGGTACTTTGCCACTGTGGCATTTCCCCGCACTCGGCACCACTGTGGACGGTCTTGTCGAGGCTTAGCTTCGAGCCTAAGCCTCGACAGTGATGCAGATTGCGGGGTCCGGCACCTTTCCACGAGGGGAGGTGCCGGCCGAGAAGGAGTGACGTTACTCGAACGTGAGCGTGTTGCCGGCGACCGCCTCGTGCCGGAGCTCCGCCTCTTGGGCGTTGCCCGCGACCGAGTAGATCATGCTGTCCGGCGAGAGCCGGAAGTAGACGGTGTCGCCGGGCTGGGCGCCCGAGGCATTGATCGACACGGCGACGGTCGTCGTCGTGCCCGCATCGATGCCGACGTCCTGCGGCAGCGACGAGTACCAGGTGTGCCAGTCGGGGTCCTCGCTCCCGTCGCCGTAGAACACGCCGTCGGCGGTCGTGGCGATGAGGGCGTTGTCCTCGAGGGTGCGGAAGGTGACGCCGTCCTCGCGGATGGCTTCCTCCCACTGCACGTGCTGGTAGTCCATGCCCGACACTTGGAACTGGAAGTGCTCCAGGACGTCGTTCGGGCAGTCGGCGTGCGGGGCCGTGAAGGCGATGTGCGCGATGGTGAGCTCCTCGCTCGGCGCGACCGTGCCCTCGGGCGAGGACTCGGCGCGCGTCGCGATGAGCTCGTTCTCCATCGTCATCTCGTCCTCCACCGACTCTGGGTACGGCTCGCCATCCTCGCGGTCGATGTCCCAGACCGTCACGCTGTAGGCGCACGGGTCGGTAGCCGTGTCATCCGTGGTCATCGTGCCGGTGTCCGTGATGCCGCCGCTGTCCTCGAGGTTGTGCCCGGCGGTGTCGTCGGGCTTCTCGGGGGCGGGGGTGTTGCAGGCGAAGAGCAGGATCAGGGTCATCGGAAGCTCCGGGGTTGGGAGGTGGTTGTCGGTACTTTGCCACTGTGGCATTTCCCCCGGCTCGTCGCTATCCGAGGAGATCAGATAGTGACGATGCGGGGGTCGAGCAGCGCGGACGAAGAATGCGCTGCTCGCCGTTGCCTGTGCTCTAGAGGAGCGGGCACTGGTGGGGGTCGTAGATCTCGATGTAGAAGTCGCCCTCACCGGAGTGGAGGTGCTCGATCTTGATCTCCTTGCCGTCGAGTCCGATGGCGAAGAAGGTGCAGGCCTCGTGGCCGATCTTCGCGCGGAAGGCGGGCCAGTGGAACTTGGGCGTGCCGTCCGGCAGGAACGTCACCTCGTGGAGGCGGCGGCCGGAGAAGACCGTGCTGTTCAGGTACTGGTCGCCCTTGTGATTGCGGAAGCCGATCCGGAAGGGCTTGTCGTCCGTGTGGACTACGAAGAGCGCCTGGGTCTTCCATCCGAACAGGACGAGCCACAGGTGGTTGTACCACCGTGTGGGCGGCGCGTCGGGGTCGCCCTTCACGATGACGCCCTTGGGCGGAGTCGTGGGGTTGAACTTTTGCCAGGCCATGGGTGGCCTCCTGGTCTTTAGTGGATGGTGCGAACCGGTTGGTTCCCCGCACTCGGCACCATCGGACCGAGACTTAGTCTAGACTTAGTCTCGGATGATGCGGATTGCGGGGCCCGCGAGCGAATCTCGCAGGTCGAGCCCTGGTGGAGTTGCCGTTGCCGGCAGCTCCGGGGCTAGGTGAGGTCGTCCGCGCCGTTGTTCGCCCAGGCCATGAACTTCGCCATCTCTGCGGCGAGTTCGGGATTCGTGCCGTCCCGGAGCGCGACTCGATCGTCGTACTCCTGGCGGTACCGGGGGTCGATCGGCGCGATCTGCTCGATGGGATCGGCGGGGGAGATCTCGCCGAACACGCCGCCGGGCACGCTCCAGTCATCGGTGGGCTTGTACAGGCAGCCGTCGCGGATCGCGTGCGTCGCGCACACCGGCCGGCTGCTCGTGTACAGGGTGTAGCTGAGCACGGGACGGCCGGCGAGGCGGAAGGCCTCGAGGATCGACGCGAGCGCGGGGGTCGGCTTGTTGCCGATGCGGATCCCGTGGTATTGCTTGAAGCTGGCGAACATCGTCGCGGCGTCGCCGCCGATGTCGATGTACCAGCCGTCGATCGTTCCTTCAACGCAGATGTCGTCGAAGGTGAGCTTGAGGAATGGCATCTTGACGGCGGGGATCTCGATGACGCGCTTCATGGCGGTCCTCCGTGAAAGGGCTTGGGGAAGCGGGATGCTTGCCCTCCGGCTCGTCACCATCGGCGGATGATGACGATGCGGAGGCCTGCGAGCGTTCTCGCAGGTCGAGCCCTGGTGGAGTTGCCGTTGCCGGCAGCTCCGGGCTAGAAGGTGAGGGTGCCGCCCTCGATCTCTTCATCCATCATGACCGCGGCGGCGGTCTCGGGCGTGTCCACGATGTGCATGTAGCGGCGGAGCTTCAGCTTGAGCGTGTCGTCCTGGCTCGCCGAGGCACCGTTCGTGTCCATGTAGACCGCGAACGTGTGGGCCTCGCCGGCCGGGACGGTCAGGGTGCCCGAGAGCGGACCGTAGATGTTGTCGGTGCTGTTCATGTCCGTGGTGCCGGTCATGATCGCCGCGGTGGGGTCGACGGTGAGGTCGACCATCGCGACCTCGACACCGACGGCCCAGTGGGTCTCGCCGCCGTTGTTGTCGCTGGCGAAGATCTCGAGGCTCGCGGTGTCGGCCGTCACGTCGCCGCACTCCGTGTGGAGCGAGGCGATGTTGAAGATGAACACCTCCTGGTAGCTGGGGACGCCGGAGCCGGACGGGGACAGCGAGCTGAGCGAGAACTGCAGCTCGTTGCTGACCTCGATCCGCCCGTTCCCCGAAGCGACCAGCTCGAACGTGCAGTTCGTGCTCGCGCTGGTGTCGCCGGTCTCGATCGTCGTGTCGGTGTCCTGGGTGGGGTTGCCCGTGTCACCGATGTCCTCCTCCCGTTCGTGCGGGGTGAAGTCGGTGCGCGGGTCGCTCACCTCGAAGCCGTAGCCATCCGCGGTGCGGTCGGTGGTGCGGTCGACGTGGCAGGCGAAGAGCAGGAACAGGGTCATTGGGTCTCCTTCGGGCGATTGCCCGGAAGTTCGGGGAAGCGGGATGCTTGCCCTCCGGCTCGCGACGATCGAGGAGATCAATCGTCGCGATGCGGTGGGTGAGGATGGCGTGCCATCCTCCCACGTGCTCAGTCGGTCGTGATGTGCCCGATGCCGCCGAGGACGGCGATGCCGAACGCGGAACCGATGCCGAGCGGGACGAACGTGAGGTGGTTCTCGTCGAACCACGCGTAGAAGAGCGTGATCTCCTCGGCCGCGCCGTTCGTGTACGCGAAGCCGATGAGCGTGATGATGAGGGAGATGAAAAGCGCGATGAGGTTCTGAATCGACATGGTACGTACCCCCGGTGAGTGGTTGTGGACTCTTGCAGCATCGACCGGTGACGAGGACCACGACGTGCGTGGTGTGGTCCTCGCGAACCGGACGGGCTAGCGGCGCTAGCCCTGCGGTTTGTCGAAGTCGCCTCGCCAGACCCACCGGGCCCAGGCGCCCAGGCCGGCGCCGAGGAGGCTGATGAAGATCAGGTGGGGAGCCGACGTGAAGTAGGCCGAGATCGGGAGGTCCGGGGCGCCGGTGAGCAGCATCCCCAGACCCGCGGCGTTCGTGGCCGTGGCGCCGGTGAGGGCGCTCAGGATCACGGTGCGGTCGAACATCACCTTGAATTCGGTGACGAGGACGTTCGGGTGGGTGAGGACGAAGAACAGCGTGCGCATGGGAACCTCTGCGTGTGGGGTGAGGACGGACCACGGCTTCTCCCCGAAGAGAAAAGGCCATGAAAAGTATTTCTGCGGAGGCCGCCATACCCGAAGGTACGGTGGTTCTGCAAAAAGCCTTTTCATGGCCTTTTACGTACAGGCGGGGGTCTCGTAACCCCACCCGCTCTCCTCTGGTTTTGAAGCAGTGTACGCCTTCTACTCTAGCAAAAAATGGCCCTTCTGTCAAGCCATTTTTGCTATTTTTTCGCTTATTTTAGCAACATTCCCATCCGCTGTTTCACAAGCCGCATCTTTGTTTCGGCAATGTTCCGCGCCCGCTCGTCCCCGGCGCGCAACATGTCGATAAGGGCGAGGGGATTTGCCAGGTAACCCTGGATTTCGGCCTGGAGCGGGGTCAGGTACAGGACAAGGGCCTCCGCAAGGTCTTCTTTGAGGTATTTCGCCCCCTTGTCGGCATAGCGGGCGGCGATGTCGACCATCGGCTCCCCGGTGACGAGGTGGGAGATGGTGAGGAGGTTTTTGAGCCCCGGGCGGGCGTCGTCGACCGTGATATGCGGGTCGCTGTCCGTCACCGCGCTCATGATTTTTTTGCGGATGACGTCGGCATCGTCGAGGAGGGAGATGTAGCTCTTTGCGTTCGCGGCGCTCTTGCTCATCTTTTTTTCCGGTTCAAGCAGCGATTTGATGCGTGCGCCGGCGGCACGGATTTGCGGCCGGGGGACGACAAACGTCTCGCCGAAGTCGCGGTTGAAGCGTTCGGCCAAGTCACGCGCAAGCTCCACGTGTTGCTTTTGGTCCTCGCCGACCGGAACGACCTCCGTGTCATACAGGAGAATGTCCGCGGCCATGAGGATGGGGTAGGTGAAGAGCCCAACAGAGACCTTCTCGCCTTTGCCGAGCGCCTTGTCCTTGTACTGCGTCATGCGTTCCGCCTCGCCCATGCGGCAGATGGTCTGGAGGATCCACGCAAGCTCCGCGTGTTGCGGAACGGCGGACTGCTGGAAGAGGAGGGTCTTCTTCGGGTCGATACCGGCGGCGAGGTATGCCGCGGTGAGGAAGAGGATGTTGTCGTTGAGCGCCTTCGGGTCCTGGGGGACGGTGATGGCGTGCAGGTCGACGATCATCATGACGAGGTCGGTCTCTTTTTGGAGCTCCACCGCAGGCTTCAGCGCACCGAACAAGTTGCCGATGTGCATGACGTTCGTGGGTTGGATGCCGGTAAGCGCGCGCATAGGCATGTAGCGTATCAGATGTCGGCAGTATAGCAAAAAGCCCCTTGCGGGGCTCCTTGCATTACACTTCGATGAGGACCGGGAGGATCATCGGGCGGCGCTGGGTTTTCTCGAAGATGAACTTGCCGAGTTCTTCACGCACGCCGTCTTTGATGGCGTCCGGGTCGGCCGGCGAGTTCGGGTCCGAGTCACGCAGCGACTTTTCGATGAGCGTCCGCGCTTCGGCGATGAGGTCGCGGTTTTCCTTCATGTGGATGAACCCGCGGCTCACGATGTCCGGCGGTGCCGACATCTGCCCGGTCTTCTTTTCGACCTGGACGATGACGACGACCATGCCGTCTTCGGCGAGCGCCTGGCGGTCGCGGAGCACAACCTGGGAGATATCGCCGACGCCGAGGCCGTCGACGAAGACGTAGTCCGCAGGGACCTTGTCCTTCGTCATGACGCCGTGCGATGCAGCGCCCTGTTTCCAGAACTCAATGATCTGCCCGTTGTCGGCGACGAAGACGTTTTCCTCGCTCCAGCCCATGCTGTACGCCACTTCGGCGTTTTCACGCAGGAGGAAGTGGTTGCCTTCGATCGGCATGTAGTACTTCGGCTTGAAGAGGGACAGCATAAGCTTGATGTCCTCTTTCTTCGCGTGGCCGCCGGCGTGGACGTCCATAATGTCCTTGTGGATGACCTTCGCGCGCTTGCGGTAGAAGGTGTCCTTCAGGCGCTGCACCGAGGCCTCGTTGCCCGGGATGACCGAGCTCGAGAAGATGACGGTGTCGCCGCGTTCGATGCGGACGAAGCGGTGCTCGTCGTTCGCGATGCGCGACAGCGCGGCGCGCTGTTCGCCCTGGGCGCCGGTGCAGATGATGGTGATCTTTTCCGGCGGGTAGTCGTTCACTTTTTCAATCGGAATGATGGACTTCGGGTTGATCTTGATGAACCCGAGCTCGCGCGCAATTTCCGTGTTCGTCTTCATGGAGTAGCCCTCGAGCGCGACCTTGCGGCCGAGCGACTCGGAGATTTCCATGATTTGCTTTACGCGCGAGAGGAGCGAGGCGAAGGTACCGACGATGACGCGGCCCTTGGCCTTCTCGAGGATGGTGCGGATCTCCTCGCCGATCACCGCCTCGGAGGTCTGGTGTCCGGCGTGGCTCGCGTTCGTCGAGTCGCCCATGAGGAGCGTGACGCCGTCCATGCCGACCTTCGCGATCTTATGGAAGTCGGCCGGCGGGGCGCCGACGGGATGGTAGTCGAACTTCCAGTCGCCGGTGTGGCAGATGGTGCCGGCCGGGGTCTCGATGACGATACCCGCGGAGTCCGGGATGTTGTGGTTGATATGGAAGAAGTGCACCTTGAACGCGCCGAGCTGGAGCTCGGTGTCGATGGTGATCGTCTTCACGTTGACCTTGCTCGTCGGGAAGTCGGTCTGGCGCTTCTTGATGATGCCCGCGGCGATCGGCAGCGCGTAGACGACCGGGTTCCCGATGTGCGGGATGACGTGCGGGATGGCGCCGATATGGTCGTAGTGGCCGTGCGTAATGATGACGCCGCGCACGTTCTTCTCCTTGCCCTTCAAGTAGGACATGTTCGGGATGATGTAGTCGACGCCCGGCATGTCTTCGTCAGGGAACTGGAGGCCCATGTCAACGAGGATGATGTCATCCTTGTATTCGATGAGCGTGCAGTTGCGGCCGACTTCTTCCAGGCCGCCGAGCACGATGACGCGCACGCGGTCGCCGGTCGGTCCGGTAAACGTGCGGGTGCTCAGCATGCCTTCGTGCGCTTTGAGCGCGCCTTCGCCGATGCCGCGCGGGCCCGGCGGATGGCCGCCGCCACGACGGTCGCGGCGGAACGGACGACCGCCCTGGCGCTGTTGGCCGGGCTGGCCGCCCTGGTTGCGATCGCCGCCTTGTCCGTCGCGTGATGCGCGACTCGGGTCGCGCTCAGCGCGACCGGGGCGGAACGACCGGGGTTTAAAGTTACCCATAGGAATGTACTGTCGTGTTACTTCTTAAATTCGTGAGTCACGGATATCGAAAAATATGTGACTCCTGGAATCTTGTGCAAAAGACTCCGATGAAACTGACAGTCGGCTCATCTCGAATGCATCGAGGTGAATCGAGCGCCAGTTTCTTCTGGACCCGCTGAGCGGGTCTGCCCTCGCTGAGCTGAGCACGGTGTTGTCGTCAGCCAACGCTCAGCGTTGGCCGTAATATCGACAACCGAGCTCAGCTCGGTGGTGCGGATGGAGGGACTCGAACCCTCAAGCCGGTGAAGGCACAGGCTTCTGAGACCTGCGCGTATACCAATTCCGCCACATCCGCCCGACCACATAAAATTTCCATCTGCGGTGTTGCGGGGACCCCGCGACCGCCTCACCGACCGGAAACAGGTCGCCTCGGCGGCTCGCTGCCCCGCGCCTTGCATATGAAAATTTTATGCGGTCGTGCTCGGCAAGCCCTCGGGCTGCCAGCATCCATTAAGATAACAACCTACCATTTTCCGGCCCGGGCGTCAATTCGCCGGGGCCGTCTCCGTCGGGGTTTCGGTGGTTTCTGTAGGGGTTTCGGCCGGTGTCTCGGTTGTGTCCACCGGCGCGTCCGTGACCGCTTCTTCCTCCGCGGGCTCCCCGCCGCCCAGGAGCACGCTCCTCGTCTTGATGTACCACGTTTCCACATTGGCGAAGCGGTCCGCGGGGACGGTCATGGTCGGAAGGTCGATCCCCTTGATGCGCGTCGTCGTGAGGTAGGTGTAGCGCGGCTGGTAGAGGAACACGGCCGGGTATTCTTCCGCGATGATCGTCGCGAGCGTCGTGTAGGACTCTGCGCGGACCGTCGCGTCGTTCGTCTTGCGCGCCGCCTCGATGGCATCGTCCGCTTTGCGGCTCGCGAACTGGGCGACGTTCAGGCCGGGGTAGGCGACCTGCGACGAGTGCCAGAACGGGTACGGATCCTGGTCGGCGCCGTACAGCTCGCCGGTGAGGAGGATGTCGTAGTTGCGGTTCTTGAGGACATCGTTGTGCAGCGTCGTCTGGTCGACCGCGACGATGGTGAGCTCGATGCCGGCGAGCGCCCACTGTTCGCGCAGCGCCGTGGCGACGCCGGTCAGCTCGGGCGTGTCGACCGTGGTCATGGTGAAAGCGAGCGCGCTTTCGCCCTTCGTGCGGATTGCCGCGCCTTCGGCGAGCGTCCACCCTGCGCTCTCAAGAAGCGTGATGGCGCCGGCGAGGTCGTACGTGCTCGCGCCAATTGCCGCGTCGTAACCGGGCATGGACGGGAGAATGGGCGAGGTGATGGCGCTGCCGTTGCCGGCAAGGGCGTTGGCGATGAGCGCGTCGCGGTCCGTGGCGAGCGCGAGCGCCTGGCGCACCTTGTCGTCCTGGAGGATGCTCGTGTGCGCGTCGTTCAGGAACGCCGCGGTGTATTGCGAGAGGCTCGGGAGGACCTCCTGCAGACGGTCGTCGGAGAGCTCGCCCGCGGTTGCGAACGGCACGAAGCCCGCGCCTTCCACGTTGCGGTTTTTCAGGGCTTCTGCAAGCGCGTCCGCGTCGTTGTAGAACTTGAACGTCAGCTCCTCGATGTACGGCGCGCCGCGGGAAAAGTCCGGGTTGCGGACGAACGTCATGCTGCGGATGGTGCCTTTTTGGTCGAGCGAGGTCTTTTCCAGCATGTAGGGGCCCGAGCCGACGACGTCGTCAATATTGCGGCGGGCGAGCGGCGCCGAAGACGGCGGGATCTCCTGCCAGATGTGGGACGGGATGATGCCGACCGTCAGTGTCGACAAAAACGGGGCGAACGGCTCGGCGAGCGAGAACGCGACCGTGCGCTCGTCGACCGCCTGGACCGCGACACCGGAAAAACTCACCGACAGAGGGCTGCGGTAGTCCGGGTTTTGGATGGCGGAAATGGTGTAGACGACGTCCTCTGCCGTCACGCTCGCGCCGTCGTGCCATGTCACCTCCGGGCGGAGGGTGAACGTGTACGTTTTCTGGTCGTCCGAGACGGTATAGGACTCGGCAAGGTCGGTCGTGAGGCCGGCCGCCGGGTCGAAGCGCATGAGACCACTGAAGACGAGGCGCGTGAGGTCGGTGTCCGTGTCGCTCGCCACGGCGTAGAGCGGGTTCAGGAATTGCGGCGTGCCAATGAGCCCTTCGGTGTAGCTGCCCCCGACCGCGGGGACCGTGGTCTGGTGGGAAGCGATGAACCGGAAGGTGAGGAGGCCGCCTGCAAGGAGGATGCCGGCGATGGCGACCGTAAAGATGCGCTTCTCGCCCTGCGAAAGATAGCGGGGGAGTTCGCGCCACTGCGCAAGGCTCGGGATGGCGCGGCTGCCGCGCACCGTCATGACTTGGCGTTGCGCCAGGTGGAGCGGGGAGCGCGAAGCGCCGCCACGCGCAAAGACGCGGCGGAGGAAATCACGCAACCGGGAAAAAAGTTGCATAGGCGAAGGAGGAGACCTCCTCCCCGTGGTTTAGAACAGGGAGTTGGCGAGCGCGACCGCAAAGAAGCCGACCGCGACGACGATCGTCGCGACGTGCAGGCGCTTCTCGATGCCGCGGCGGGTGCGGTAGACGTTGCCGTCACCGCCGAACGCCGCGCCGAGGCCGCTGCCGCGCGCCTGGAGCAGGATGCCGGCGATGAGGAGCACGGCGAGCACGATTTCCACGATGTTGAGCACCATAATGCGTCCAAGATAACAGAAGCACACAAGGGCGTAAAGCGCCGACCCCCGAACTGTGCTACACTTAGGGCATTCATCGTTATGGGGACACCGCTTGCGGGAGGCAGCGCCGTGGTGCGCGAAAAACGGGCACATCCGTGGGGGGCAACCGTGCTTCTTTGCCTCGTTTTTGTGTTCATCGGGGCGTTCGCGTTTAAGGTCCTCGGGTTTTATCGCGGCATCCAGGACGGGACGCTGACCGCCGAGGCGGCGTACCAGTCGTCGCGGCCTTCGACCACCGACGCGATCGCCGCACTTGTCGCGAATGCAGAGGGGAGCGGGGCGCTCGCAACCGACGACGATCCGATGCTTGGCAGTGCGGACGCGCCGCTCACCATCGTCGAGTTCGGCGACTTCGGGTGTCCGTACACGAGGTCGGAGAGCTATGTCATGCGCGCCTTGGCGCAGCGGTTCCCGGAAACGATCCGCTACATCTATCGCGATTTTCCGATTGAAGACCTCCACCCGGGCGCCGAAATGGCGGCGCGGGGCGGCTATTGCGCGCACGAGCAAGGGAAGTTCTGGGAGTACCACGACGGAATCTTTTTGTCGGGCGACGTGAGCGACGGCGCCATTCTCGCTGCGGCGGATGCGGCGGATCTTGAGCTCGCCGCGTTTACGGACTGCGTGAACGGCGACACGGCGTGGGATGAGGTGGAGACCGACCTTGCGGACGGGTACGCGGAAGGCGTCCGCGGCACGCCGACGTTCTTTTTGAACGGAGAAACAGTGGAAGGCGCGATCCCGTACGACATCTTCGTCGCCATCATCGAAGCGTTTATCAATTAGTATGCGACGATTGTTGTTTGCCGCGCTCATCCTTTTTTCCGCACTTCCTGGAATGGCGTTTGCGGCCGATTGCCGATGTTTTTGTGGAGATTCGAACTCAGGTGCGGTCGATTTTGGATCCATTTCTGATGCGACCGGATGCCGTGAAGGTTGTGCGTATGACAACTATCAGTACGTCGGGTGTTTTGAAGATGAGGACGAGTACCCAGAAAACAGCGACATCTGCTGGACGGAACGTGAATGCGAGGACGACGACGCAAACAATGAATGGAACGACTACGTGACGGAGTGTTCGGATGAGGGTCCGTACCACATGGGCCACTGTTACTCCGCGCCGCGGACGGTCAGCGTCATGACGGCGATTAACGGCGAGACGAAGTTCACGGGGATCGCGGATTACGTCAGCGCGCTGTACCAACTGCTCATTCCGGCCATGGCGATCGTCGCGGTGGTCATGCTCATGGTCGGCGGGCTGCAGTACATCTTGTCGCGGGGCAGCGCGAACGGGGTCAAACTCGCGAAGGAGCGCATCAAGAACGCCGTCATCGGCATGGTGCTCCTCCTTTCGGCATATTCGTTGGCCAACCTTCTTGATCCCAGTCTGACGCACATCAAACAGCTGCGCATCCCGAAGGTGAAGGCGGTGCTCATGCTGAACGCCAACGATACCTGCGAGTACCTTTCGAGCGTGGGATACGGTATTGATGGCGGGCAGGGGCAGGCGGTCGGCCGGTGCGGCGCCGAGGGGGAGATTACAAGTACCGACCTCGTTGACCCTCAGGTGATTGCGGGAGCCTGGGAAGTCGGGGACACGTGTCAGTACTCGACCTGTATGGATGCCGATGCGGGGAAGACGTGCATCCTCGATGCCGGCGAGCCGACGTGCATCAGCTGTTCCGATATTTATGACGGCTCCTCGCTTGCGCCAAACGATGCATCGTGCGGGCGGGCATCGTACGAGGAGCGGCCAGGCACCGAAACCGGGAACAAGACGCTCTGCGCGTACATTGAGGATACGAGCGGCTGGACGAACGCACGTCCGGATTCAGTCGTGACGATCAACGAGCTTGAAGGCGGGTCATGCATGATGGCGGGTACGAGCGTGGCGACGCTCGACTGCACCGTGCTTCGTAGCGGGACCGGCGGCGGGAGCTGCCGCGACTACGATACCGTTGATCTCTATGTGGCGGGGGTAAAAATTTCCGACATCGAGAGTGCCGCATGGAAGGCGGAGTCCTTCGAGTATTTTGAAGAGTTGTGTACGAGTGACCCGTGCGGTCTCGCCGGCGACGGACATTCGTGTGAGCTCGGCCAGCCCTCAGAACTGACGTCGGGATACATGACCGCGAGTAAGCTCAACTGCATGCGGGATGACCAGGCGACGAACACCTATTCGCAGGGCAACATCTTTTGGACCGAGCCCGCCACGCCGTGCTACGGACGACGGGGGAACGAAGAGGTTGCGTGTAACTAATAAGAAAAACGCCCGTACGGGCGTTTTTCTGTCGCTTACTTTTTGCTGACCTCTTTCAGCTTGCGGCCGAAGTCCTTGATGAACGAGAGCTTGGCGCGGCGGACGCGGAACTGCTTGACCACCTCTACTTTGCTGATGTTCGGGGAGCTGAGGGGGTAGATCTTTTCGACGCCGAATCCGTCGGTCTCTTTGCGGACGCGGAAGTTGCGGCTTGCGCCGGCGCCGCGGACGCCGAGGACAAGGCCCTCGAAGACCTGGATGCGCATGCGCTTTTCGCCCTTGGCGTTCACATCCTCGATTTTTTCGTGGACGCGGACGACCATGCCCGGCTTAATTTCCGGCATGGCGGCTGCTTTCGTTTCGGTTGCCTCGGTCATAACTGGTCAATTTATGCGCGTACGGTAGCGGAATCATCGTTTTTGGTCAAGGCTGCCCCTCTCGGGCATCGTGACCCGCCCCATCCCGAGGCGAATGCCGAGGGACCTAGAAAAACGGCGATACGAGGTCTGCTGGGTCCCTCCTGGCGTCGGGATGGTTATGGCGTTGCTTCTACTCGGGATGACAGCGCGGACAAGATCCGCGCTGTCACCTCTTTGGGCGGGATATGGGTCGTGTCGATGACGAGGTCGTAATTGCCGCGGTCGAGGTAGTCCAGTCCGTACCATTTCTGGTACCGGGCGCTATCGCTCGCGAGGCGGGTTTCGATGGCCTGCTTCGCCTCCTCAGGGCTCCCGTACTCCAGCTCGTCTTTGCGGGACTCGGGGTCCTGCATGCGGGCCTGGTAGATGCGCCGAGCGGCTTCGTCGAGGTCGACGTCGAGGAAGATTTTGAAGCTTTGGGGGATGAAGTGCCACGACAACCGTCCGTCGATGATGAAGCCGTCTTCCTTCTGCCCGAGGGTCGTCTGGAAGGCATCCGCCTCCTTGTCGGTAAAGTCCTGCGTCTGCCCGAGCGCATTGAATTCGTCGATGGTCATGCCGCGCTCAAGCGCCATCTTGCCGCGCAGGTCGCCCATCGAATATTTCTTCAGCCCCAGCGTTTCCGCGAGCAGGTTTTTTACCGTGGATTTTCCTGAGCCCGGAAGCCCGGCAAGCGAGATGATCATATTAGTGCTTTTTACCCGTTTGACGCATCCGTTCCAGCACCTCCGTCAGTTCCTGCGGCAGCGGGGCGGTGAAGGTCTGCGGAATGCCGCTCGGCAGCGTGATGGTGAGTTCGCGGGCATGGAGGAACAGGCGGCCGATGTCGATCTGCTTCAGCCCCTTTTGCGTGTAGAGCATATCGCCGACGACCGGGTGTTGGAGCGCAAAGAAGTGGGCGCGGATCTGGTGCGTCCGGCCGGTTTCGATGGTGACATCGAGCAGCGTCGCGTGCGGCAGGCGCTCGACGACGTCGAAGTGCGTGACCGCCTCGCGGCCGTCTTGCGACGCGGGGCGTGCGGCCATGCGGCCGTGCGTCACCGACCGGGCGATGGGGAAGGAGATCGTGCCGGCGTCGTCCGCGAGTTCGCCGAGGACGAGCACGGCGTATCGTTTCGTCGTCGCGCGTTCCGAAAACTGCCGCTTGAGGAACAGGAACGCCTCGCGGGTCTTTGCCGCGACGACAACACCGGACGCGTCGCGGTCGAGGCGGTGCACCAAGCCGGCGCGGACAGGGTCGTCGCCGACCTTGTCCATGCCCGGGCAGTGCGCCATGAGCGCGTCGGCGAGGGTGTACTCGTTGGTGCCGGGCGCGGCGTGCGACAGGATGCCGGCGGGTTTGTTGACCACGACGACATCCGCGTCTTCGGAGATGATGTCGAGCGCGGGGAGCGTACCGGTCGGTTCGTCCGGCTTGGCGAGCAGCTCGGGATCGTAGGTGACCGCGTTCGCGCTGCTTACCGCCGCGTGCGGGGTCGTCGTTTCGCCGTCCACGAGGATCTTCCCGTCCTTGATGGCCTTCTGGAGCTTGCTGCGGCTCATCGGCAGCACGCTCTGGAGCGCGACATCGAGCCGGGCGGGGGAGTCATTGATGAGTTTGAGCGTTTGCATGGCGATACTATTCCATATGTTGCGAATTCTGGCCAATTTTGATAGGCTTGAGCGAGTATCGAAGGCTCGTAGCTCAGCGGTAGAGCGGGCGTCTTATACACGCTTGGTCGCAGGTTCGAACCCTGCCGAGCCTACCAGTCATTTTTTCTTATGTTTTTTGTCACGATCATCCTCATCGTGTTGACCATCGTGTTTTATATCTGGAGCAAACGGGCGCATAACCACGAGTTGCTCTACCTCGCGATCTGTTTCTTGCTGGCGGCCATCGGGACGGGCATCGTGGAGTTTTTTGCGCTGAGCGCCCTTCGATAAGTATGCCTGCTGAACTTGCGCAGCTGACGTGGGTCTTGGCACTCGTGTGGTTCATTGTCTACTGGATCGGCGGCGGCGTGGTGTTTGCGGTCGTCGCGCTGACGCGGTTCCTGCGCATCAAAAAGGCGCAGTTCAGCTGCCTCTTCACCCTGGCGAGCGCGGCGGCGGGGTATGGCGCGGCTGCGACCGGGCTCATGATGAGCGAGGCGAAGGCGGTGCGCTGCCTCGGCGGTTCTGCCGGGCCGGTGGAGATCGCAAAGGCCATCTTCGGCTGTTCGGTGCGCGACATTTTCTTTGCCGGCGGCGCGTGGTTTGCGCTTCTTGTCCTGCTTTCCATTCTCTTCATGCTGCTCTCCCAGCGTGAGGGGAAGCCGTTGACACCGAAGCAATAACCGCGTATATTTCTGCCGCAATTCCTGCGCGGCTAGCTCAGTTGGTTAGAGCGTCACATTGACATTGTGAAGGTCAGAGGTTCGAGTCCTCTGCCGCGCACCAGAAAAGGCTCCAGCTTCGGCTGGGGCCTTTTCTTTATCGGCAAGGAAGCCACCTGCGTGGCTTCCGGGAGGACGAGAACGCCGGAGCGATGTCCCGTCACCAGACGGGACCGCGAGGCGGTGCCCAGCCCGAGCCGAGCGACGGCGAGGCGAGAGGCGCGGGCGAGTCCTCTGCCGCGCACCAAAAGCTCCCGGCTTCGGCCGGGAGCTTTTGTATGCGCACGACAGTCGACTGGTAGGCTTACGCCAGCTGATGATCAGTCGCGCGCAAGAAGAATGGATGACGGCACTCACGTGGGAGCCGTGGACAGTAGTTCCAAAGCCGCCATTCAAAGGGAGGGAAGACAGGTCATTCCGAGTCCAAAACAATCTACAACCAGCCTTCCCTCCGATAGCCTCGAATCATCGAGAACATCGGAGGGCGCGCGACGGTCCCGTAGGAGTCCAGGGACACACCGTGATCAGTCGCGCGCAGAAGGTGTGGGTGTGTGGCGACACGCGAATCTAGTCGCGGACAGTGGTAGAACAGCCGCACACACCCTCTCCTTATCCCGACTATGTCAGGATGAGAAGAGGGCGCGCGACACAGAGACATGAGCCACCGGCATTCGTCGCAAAGTCGCGCGCGAGGAGTTTGGCGGTAACATGCGTCATCAAGTCGGTAAGACAAGGCTACAAAAGTCACCGCCAAAGGGTAGGGAAAACGTGCCTGTGTGAGCCTTTCGGCACAACCCCCTAAGTCTTCCCTCCGATACATCTGAACATTTCAGATCCATCGGAGGGCGCGCGACATCGGTAACAGAATCGTATGACAGCCCGTGGTCAGTCGCGCGCGAGAAGATGGCGGTGACAAACCGTAGCGAGTCGGTGAAACAACTACTGGAAAGTTACCGCCCAAAGAGTAGGGAAGAGACATGAGACACACAGTGGTCGACTCGGCTCACGAAGTCCTTCCCTCCCATACATCCGAACGCTTCAGATGCATCGGAGGGCGCGCGACTCCCCGAGATCAGTCGTGTGACAAGGACTGGAAAGTCGCGCGCGAACGTGGAAAGAGCGAGGAGAGACACCACGGCCAAAGCCTCACGGCATACGATTCCGAGTCTCCCCCTCCGTTACTTCCGAACTTGTCGGACGCATCGGAGGGCGCGCGACATGGGCGTGTGAGGCGTTCGCCACGGGTACTCAAGTCGCGCGCAGAAGGTTTGGCGGTAACATCGTTCCACGAGTAAGTAACTTACCAACTATAGCCACCGCCAAAGGGTGGGGATCGACAGCCCATGTAGAGCCTTTCGGGCGAACACCGGTGAGTCTCTCCCCTCCGATGCCATCGATCACTCGATCTCATCGGAGGGCGCGCGACAGTCTGATAGAAGTCGTCTCATTGACAGATGCCGTCGAGTCGTGCGAGAGGATAGCGGTGACAAACCTGAGCAAGTTAAACGAACAGAACTCGTGGAGTCACCGCTAAAGAGTAGGGGCAGGGTCGATGAAGTCTGAATGACACTCAGCCACGAGCCCCTCCACTGACCTCGAAGACTTCGAAGACACTGGAGGGCGCGCGACATGGCCTAAGAAGGCGTAAACCAGTGGTCAAATAGTCGCGCGCAAGAGGGATGGCGATGACATGAGACGTTGAGCTGTGAGCAAAGGGCCAACAGTCACCGCCAAGGAGTAGGGGACAGACAACGACGAGTTAGGAACTGCACTCGTATAGTCCCCTCCGCTAGTATCGAATTGCGTTCGATGCCACCGGAGGGCGCGCGACAAAGGGGCGAGAGCCTTGCTGGCACCGCAGAACCAGTCGCGCGCGTGGCCGAGAACACCACTCTGGTAGTCCCGAGGGACAGTTCTCGTGAAGTTCTTGCGGCCAACGGGGCGCGCGACAGTCTGGTGGAAGCCGTCTCATCGACAAACCCCGTCGAGTCGCGCGAGAAAAGTGGCGGAAACATCGGGATGTGAGCCTTGTGGACTCTTGGTACGTAGTCGCCGCCAAAGAGCAGGGGAAAACGGCAGTCGTTGAGTCACCGACATCGACCTAGGAGTCTTCCCCTCCACCGATCTCGATAATTATCGAAACCGCTGGAGGGCGCGTGACGTGCCTGTAAAAGTCGTCGACATTACACGATCAGTCGCGCGCAAGAGTGATGGCGATAACATGCGAGTAACAGTCTCGAGGACACGCGCCGCTCAGTCACCGCCAAAGAGCAGGGGAGACACCACATACATAGCCTTGCGGCAGTGAACTCCCAGTCTCCCCTCCGATGCTCCCGATTCAGATCGGACACATCGGAGGGCGCGCGACGAGACGCTTGAAGTCTTTCGACGCTTCTCGAGTAGTCGCGCGCAGAGGGTTGGCAGTAACAGAGTACGGCGAGTCGTGTGACGGACCTGCCAGAGTCACCGCCAAAGAGCAGGGGAGAACAACCCAGAACTAGTCCGATAGACGAGCCTACCAGAGTTCTTCCCCCTCCGCCGGCCTCGAGGGCTCGAGGGCGAGGGAGGGAGCGCATGACACATCGAGCTGAGTCAGTCGACTCCATCTACAGAGTCATGCGCAAGACGAAAGAACTACTTCGCGGCCTCGGGGCGCGGGATGTCTTCGGGCATGCCGACGGCCTTCCGCCACTCCCGCCAGATGTGCTTGAGGAGCTGCTGGCCGAGCCAGCGCAGGCCGCGGTCGTGCGCCTTCTTCTTCACCCCCTTGACGTAGCCGGCGAGGACCGGGTCCTTCACCGTGCTCTCCCCCTCGTCCTCCTCGTCGGTGTCGACCGTGACGCCGGCCTGCTTGCGCAGGTCGTCCACGTGGTCGCACAGCGTGAGGTAGTCGCTGTCCGCGAAGCTGTTGACGTTGGGCGTCGCGTCCGAGGTGAAGTGGGGGAGCATGATTTCGTAGCGGTGCCCTTCCGCGTCGGCCGCGGCCTGCGCGTCGCGCATGATTTTCCACAGCTCGTACGCCTTGCGCTGGTCGAGCCGCACGCGCCAGGGCGACTGCGGCATCTTCACCGTCTGCTGGCACCACTGCCACACCGCCTGCTTGAGGCGCGGCTTCCACGGCGACGCCTTGCCCTTCACGCGCCGGGCGCGCGACCCGTCGGGGTTGTGGTGGTAGCCGGCCGCGGCGGTGAGCGCCGGGCGGCTGCGGAACGCGCGGATGTCCCCGACCTCCGTGATGATGGGCGCGGCGATGAGCGGCCCCATGCCGGGGATGGGCTCGAACACCTGCTCCCAGATGGCGTTCGGCGGGAGCGTCGTCTTCTTGCCGAAGACGAGCACCTTGCCGCCGTAGAGCAGCTTCTCGATACGCTTCTGCTGCGCCTTGAGCCGGTCGAGGATGGTGGACTCGAACCGGTCGCTCTCCAGGATGAGCGCGACGAGGTCCTCGATGTCCTCGTGCGTCGCGTCCGCCGGAATGCCTTCCGGGAAGCGCGCGCCGAGCGCCGCGAGGAAGTCCGCCCGCGCCTCTGCCGAGATCTCGCCGCCGAGGAGGTCCTGCATGACCTGCTCGAGGACGATGCTGTACACGTCCTCCCGCCGCCGCGCCTCGCCTTCTTCGGCGTGCGCTGCGAACTGGCGGGCGAGGCCGAGCTCCACGATGCTCCGGTCGTAGTAGCTCGCGATGAGGCCGCGGATCGTCCCGATGACGCGGCGCTGCATCTTCTTGAACGCCCGGAACTCGGTCGCGAGGCGCAGCATGTCGACATGGCGCTCCTCGACCGGCAGGAACTCCTCCGCCGCCACGCGCGCGAGGGCCATGATGGCGTATGCGCGGCGCTTGCGGGCCGTGAGCTTGTCGCCGGTGTCGTCGTCGCGGGCGCGCTCCGACGGGATGACCCAGTCGGTGTGCTCCATGAGGATGCGGTCGACGTCCTCCTTGCCGAGCCGGTAGCTCGGGTAGCGGTAGACCTTCGCGCCGTACGCGAGCGCCGCGAGCGCCAGGCGGTCCCCCGGGCCGCCGAGCTCGAGGTACACGTGGTCTCCGGGCGTGAGCCCCCGCAGGAAGTCCTTCTTGTCCTTCGCGGTCGTCTTCCCGCGCTGCTTCGCGAGGACCGCGGGGTCCTTCATGCGCGTCAGCGTCGGTTCGGCGCCCTCCGCGAGCTCGTACGTGGAGAGCACGTACGACGTCCCGACCGTCGCGTACCCCACCGCGTAGCTGCGGGTTCCCGCAGCCGTTTCCCCGGCCGTCTGCTGCTTCCGACGTTCCTTCTGCCCCGCCGTCGTGACCATGTACCCCGTTCTCCTGTTCGCGCCGCGGTGGTGCATTGTGGTGCGGCGGAACTTCCGACCATACTCAACAGGAAAACGCCGTCAAATCGAAACGGCGGCTGCGCGCCGCCGTCCCGTTACATTTTCGCTATGTGGAGCCGAATAAAGTTCAGCGCGTCGTCGCGCGAGGCCAGGTGCCCGGCGAGCTGCGCGTCGCGGACCTTTTTCATGAGCTGGCGGTAGAGCGGCCCCGGACTGACGCCAAGCGTCGACAGGTCGCGGCCGCGGACAAGCTTGGGAAGCCCCGCTGTCCGTTCCTCGAGCGCATCGAGGAGCCGTCGGGCGACGTGGAGCCGTTCGCGAGCGACATGGTGAGTGCCGTCGGCGAGGAAGACGGCATGCATGAGGGCGAGGAGCGCCTTGCCGCGCGCCGAACCGAAGACCTTTTCGAATGCGGACGGCGCCATGCTGGCCGGGTCGTGTTCATGGAAGTGGCGCAGGTTTTCGATGAGCCAGACGACGTCCTCGGCGTTGAGGTGCGCATGGTGGCCCTTGGGGAACTGGTGCAGGTGGAAGCGTCGGATGAGGTCGCGCGCAAGCGCCGAGTTGCGTTCGTGGTACACGAGGAGCGCAGCGATGACGACGCCGACGCCGATGCCGGCGAGCTTGAACGCACGGAGCGTATCGTCGTGGACGAGGATGTCGAGCGCGCGTGTTGCCTTGTCCCACGCGGAGACGCCGTCTTTTTGCGCGAAGAGTTCGGGCGCAACAAGGTCGCCGAGCCCGCTTGCTTCAACGAGCGAGGCGCCGTAACGCGGGTCTGCGGCGAGCGTCTCGAGCAGCGCGGCGCCAAGCATCGGCCGCGGGTGGGCGTATTCCGGACGGCCGTCGTCGTTGTAGTGGACGCGGTTCAGGCGCGGCAGTGCACACTGGAGTGCGTGCCATGTCTCACCCGCAAAGGTCAGGCGATGGTGCGCCGCAAGCCGGAGCGCGCGCAGCATGCGCAGCGGGTCTTCGGCAAAGGTGCGGAGCGGGTAGCCCATGACGCGGATGGCGCGGTGCGCGAGGTCGTCGAGACCGTGGTTGGGATCGGACAACATGCTGCGGCGCAGGCTGTACAAGAGGGAATCGATCGTGAAGTCGCGCGGCGGCAGCGAACCGACGAGGACATACAGCGGCGCATCGCCGCCACGAGGGCGGAAGGTAAGCGCGCACTCGCCGCCTTCGCAGTCGACATTGCCAAACGGGGCCAGGGCACGGCGTACGTCGCGCGGGTCAAGGCCGCTCACCGTCGCGGTGAGCGTCGTCGGCAGCGCGCCAAGCAGGAGGTCGCGCAGGCCGGCGCCGGACAAGAGGACGTCGGCGCGCGGATAGTCCCGCAGCACGCCCTTCGCCCACGCGAACCGCGGGTCTTCAACGACAAAACGCCGCACGCGATCCTGCGGACGTGACGAGTGACTGGCGTAGTGAAGCAAGAGGTCCTCCGCCATGCGCATAGTGTACCACGACGAGAACAACCGTTCACAGCCATGTCTTGTTCATGTAGGCTGGTTCTGCCCACTCGGAGGGAGCATGACCGCGCATCTTCGTGAAGCGATCTGGTCCCTGCGCGTGCTCTGGGACCACGATGGCATCGTCTGGCCGCCGGATCGGATCCGCCTTTGGTGGAAATCCGTGCACCTGTACCTTTCGTTCCTTGCGTTCACCGATCCGCATCGGCCGGCCGACCAGCTTCGCCGCACTATGGTCTGTGCCGTGCTCTCTGCGGTGTACGACTACGACAGCGACTGGGAGCAGGGGAGAAGAGACGGCAGGAACTTCCTGGCGTTGCTTGCACGGGAGGACGTGCCGCCTGCCGCACGGGCGATGGCCATCCGGTTGTTCCGTGGCGACGTCGGTCGCACCCTGTCGGAGGAGGGTCTCGAACGAGGGTCTGCCGCCTTGGCGTTTTATCGCCTCGTCATCGACAGCGCGTGGATGCGCGTCTACCGTGACGATGAGATTGCGCGGTTCGGCCGGGGTCTGCAGCTCGTCGACGACCTCATCGACCTTGACCGCGACTACCTCACCGGCGATGCGAACTGTTTCTTGCTGCCGGACCGGGCGCAGAGGTTCGCGGATGAGGCGCGGTCGTTCCTCGGCGAGGAGTTTTTCCGTCGGCTGGCGGCGCATTCGCGCGTGTACCGATCCATCGACCGGATGGCCCGAAAGACGCTCCGCCGGTTCGGTGCGCCCCGGCCCGAACTCGGACAGCTCTTCGCCATGGGGAGGCCGATGACGGCGGGGCTCTATGGCCTCGCGTTGCCGCTCGCAAGTTTCGCCCAGTCCGCGGCTCCGTGGGGGCTGCGCATCCTGTCCGCGTTCGTCGTCACCGGGCTCACCATGTCCATCATGGTGTTCAACGACTGGAAAGACCGGCACCACGACCGCAAGAAAGGGAAGCTGCTCGCGAGCGAGCACCCCGAAGAGGTCTGGCGTTATTGGATGCGGCTCAATGCGGCGACCGTGGTCTGTATCATCGGAGTGGCGGTGTACGACGTGGGAACGGCGGCCTTCTGCCTGGGCATCTGGCTCGTGGGCGTCGGCTACTCCTTCGTACCGCACTGGTACCTTGTGCAGAACATCCTCGTCGCCGTGTGTGCTGGTGCACCGGCGCTGCTCGGCGGGGTATGGTCGCGCGCATTTGACCACCAGGCCGCCTGCACGTTCTTCGTCCTTGCGGCCCTCATCTTCATCGGCGAGGTGTACAAGGACATCGAGGACGCGCGCATCGATCCGGGGTACAAGGCAACGATCCCGGTTCGGCTCGGACACGTCCATGCCGTCGCGTTCCTCATCGCATTCATCTTCGTCCCTGCCGCGGGCATGGCACTGCATCCCAACGGGGCGATCCGGCAGATCGCGTTCGCCGGGCTCCCTTTCATGATGGTGAGCCAGGCGTACATGCTGCTCAGCCGTCCGTCCGTCGCGTGGGCCAAGTGGGGGATGAAGTGGACCGTGACCGCGGTCCTGCTCGTACTCCTCTTTGCGCCCTGAAACACGTCGCCCCCGACGGCACCATCATGGTGCATCGGGGGCGTTCTTCTTTCTGTAATAGCAAACCCAGATTGCTTCGCTCCCTCCGGTCGCTCGCAATGACAAAGGTCAGGCCTTGGGGTAGGCCTAGCCTTTCTGCAAATGGCTGATGACGATCCGTTCCGCGCCGACCAAGTCCGCCTCGCCGACCGTGAGGCGCACGGCCTCGCGCGTGCCGCTTGCCTTGAACGGTGCGCCGAGCTGCAGTGCGTCGTGCGGCCGCTCGGCGTGGAGCGTCGCGGCGATGTACCCGTCCTTGTGTTCGTAGAAAATGACGACAATCTGCGCTTCGGGCGAGCTTGCAAGCAGCTCTTCGACGATGTCCCCGAGCGCCGCTTCGTCCGCGCCCGCGTTCACGAAGTCCTGGCGGGTCAGGAGCGTCCACACGATGTGCCGCTCCTCGTCCACCTTGAGCCGGGCAAGCGCGCGGCCCCACAGGCGCAGCGTCTCCACCGACCGCGTGCGGTACAGCTTTTCAATAATCTCGTCGCGCCGCGCGCCCTTGTTCATGAGGCTTCCGGCGACTTTCAGCGTCTTCGGCGTGACATTGTGCGTCTTGAAGCTCTTCGTTTTCGCAATCATGCCGGTCAGGAAGCAGGTCGCGATGTCCTCGTCGATGAGGCTCTCGTCCACGCGGCACATGAGTTCGAAACAGACCTCGCCGTTCGCAACCGCGCCCATGTCCACCATGTTCAAGGCGCCAAAGTGTTCGTTCGCCGTCCCGTGGTCGATGGCGATGATGGGCGTGGAAAAAAGAAAGTCCGCATACGTCCCGCCGAGCGTCCCGAGGCTGGCGAGGTCATGCGCGCCGATCGTAATGATGAGGTCGTACCGGTAACTCGTCGTCATGACTTCGACGTCTTCGCCCGACCACGCGCCGCTCTTCGGCGTCAGGTGGATGCGGAGCCGGTCATCCTCGACGGCGTAGGAGAGCTCGTCCACTTTTGCTGCGGCGACGTCGACCGTGATGGTGAGCGAACGGATGTTGGGGAGGTCGCCGCGCACGGGCATGTCGCCGAGGAACGCCAGCTGCTTGGGCGCCGCGCCGCCCGAGGTCGCAATCTCGGGCGTCTTGCCGAGCTTCGCAAGGAGCTTCGCCAGCCCGAACGCGGTTGCAAAGTCGTCCGTGTGCGCCATTTCCGGCAACATGATGACCGGACGCTCCGCGCGCTTCAGGGTCGCCAGGAATTGTTCGTGGGGGAGGAGCGACACAGCGTCAGGGGCGGGCGGAAAAGTCGAGGGGGGAAGTGTAGTCAGGCGGGGCGGGAGCGTCAAGGCGCGTCATTGCTTTTTCCCCAGCGTTTGCTACGCTACATGGCATCTATGGACGAGTTTTTGAAAGCCTACGAGCCGCAAAAGGTTGAGGACGGCATCTCCGCGAAGTGGCTCGAAAGCGGCTACTTTACGCCGGAGAACCTTCCCCCTGTTGCCGGCAAGGCGCGTACCGAGCCTTTTTGCATCGTCCTTCCGCCGCCCAACGTCACCGGCACGCTCCACATGGGGCACGCGACGATGCTCGCGATTGAAGACGCGATGGTCCGTTTCGCGCGGTTACGCGGAAAAAAGACGCTCTGGCTGCCGGGTACCGACCACGCGGCGATCGCGACGCAGTCAAAAGTGGAAAGCATCCTTTTTAAAGAGGAGGGCAAGACGCGCCATGACCTTGGCCGCGAAGCGTTTTTGCAACGCGTCGAAGCGTTCGCGCAGCACAGCCACGACACCATCGTGAACCAATGCAAGAAGATGGGCTCGTCGCTCGACTGGACCCGCGAGGCCTTTACGCTCGACGCCGCGCGCAACCGTGCGGTGAATGCCGCCTTCAAAACGATGTACGACGACGGCCTCATCTACCGCGGGTACCGCGTCGTGAACTGGGATCCGGTCGGCCAGACGACGATCGCCGACGATGAGGTCGTCTACAAGGAGGCGGAGACGACGCTCTACACCTTCCGCTACGGCAAGGATTTCCCGATCGCCGTTTCCACCACGCGCCCGGAAACGAAAGTGGGCGACACCGCGGTCGCCGTGCACCCGGACGACAAGCGGTACAAGAAGTTTGTCGGCAAGACGTTCGACGTCGCGTTCGCCGGCGCCGCATTGTCGATTACGGTCGTTGCCGACGAATCGGTCGACAAGGAGTTTGGCACGGGCGCGCTCGGCGTGACGCCGGCGCACAGCGCGATCGACGCCGGGATTGCGGAGCGCCACGGCCTCGGCATGACGCAGGTCATCGGCGAGGACGCGCGCATGCTGCCGGCGGCCGGCGGCCTTGTCGCGGGCATGACGACGAAGGAGGCGCGCACCGCAGTCGTCGAATGGCTGCGCGGCGAAGGGCTGCTCGAGGGCGAAGAGAAGACGATGCAGAACCTCTCGACCGCCGAGCGATCCGGCGGCGTCATCGAACCCTTGCCGAAGATGCAATGGTTCGTCGCGGTGAACAAGGAGTTCATGCGGGACGGGAAGGCCGTCACCTTGAAGTCGCTCATGCAGGACGCGGTGCGGTCGAAGGCGGTCGCAATCCTCCCGGACCGGTTCGAGAAGACGTACTTCCATTGGATCGACAACCTCCGCGACTGGAACATCAGCCGCCAGATTTGGTATGGCCACCGCGTGCCGGTGTGGTACCGCGGCGAGGAGGTCGCGGTCGGTGAGGCGCCCTCGGGCGACGGGTGGGAGCAGGACCCCGACACGCTCGACACCTGGTTCAGCTCGGGACTTTGGACGTTCTCGACCTTGGGCTGGCCGGAGGCAACCGACGACCTGAAGACGTTCCATCCGACGTCGGTGCTCGAAACCGGGTATGACATCATTTTCTTCTGGGTGGCGCGCATGATCCTCATGTCGACGTACCTCATGGACGAGGTGCCGTTCACGACGGTGTACCTCCATGGCTTGGTGCGCGACGAGCAGGGCCGAAAGATGTCGAAGTCGCTCGACAACATCATCAACCCGCTCGACATGATCGAAAAATACGGCGCCGATGCGACGCGCCTCTCGCTCGTCATCGGCTCGACGCCGGGCAACGACCTCAAGCTTTCGGAAGAGAAGATCGCGGGTTTCCGCAACTTCACGAACAAGCTTTGGAACATCTCCCGTTTTGTCGACATGACGACGGGCGGGCTGCGGCACGTCGATTCCGTTGCGCCAACGACGCTCGCGGACCGCTGGATCCTTGGCCGCTTTGCCGAGGTCATTGCGAAGGCCACCGCTTATCACGAAACCTACCAGCTCTCGCTTGCCGGCGAGCTGCTGCGCGACTTTACGTGGGGCGACTTTGCGGACTGGTATCTCGAGATCGCGAAGGTGGAGAAGGGCAAGGACGACATCCTGTGCTTCATCTTGGAGCGCCTGCTCATCCTTTGGCACCCGTTCATGCCGTTCGTGACGGAGGAGATCTATCGCCGTTTCAATGCGGGAATGTGCATCGTGGCCGAATGGCCGGAGGCGGACGCGGTCCCGTCGCTCGGCGAGGCGGACGCGGCACAGTTTGAAACGCTCCAGGACGTGATCGGCGCTATCCGCAACATCCGCGCCGAGTACAAGGTCGAGCCGAAACGTCTTGTTGATGTCGTGGTCTCCGACCCGACGCTCCTCGCGTATACTGAGGTCATCAATGCCCTCGGCCGTGTCCGCAACCTCGCAACCGGCGACCGTCCGGCGCAGGCGGCAAGCGCGGTCGTCGGCACGGTGCAGGTCCATGTCTCGCTCGAGGGTCTCGTCGACACCGCAAGGGAACGCGCGCGTCTTAGCGACGAGTTGGAGTCCACCGTGAGCTACATCCGTGTTCAGGAGGAGAAACTTGCGAACAAGGATTTTGTGAAGCGCGCACCGGAGAAGGTCATCGAAGGGGAGCGGAAGAAGCTCGAAGACGCAAAAACAAAGGCGGAAAAGCTCGAATACCAATTGGCTTCATTGCAATAACGGAGGAAACTTATGCCCGTCACCGATCGAAACGCTATCGAACGCGTCCTGACCCGCGGGGTCGAGACCGTGCTCCCTACGAAAGAAGCGCTCGCCGACGTCTTGGCGAACGGCAAGCGGTTGCGTCTGTACGTCGGTATCGATCCGACGGCGCCGCATCTCCACCTCGGCCATGCGCTGCAGCTCAAAAAGCTCCGTGAATTCCAGGATCTCGGGCACGAGGTTATCTTGTTGATTGGTTCGTTCACTGCCATGATCGGGGACCCGACCGATAAAATGGCCGCGCGGGTACCGCTGACGCAGGAACAAGTCATGGAAAATGCGAAGACGTTTAAGAAACAAGCGTCGAAGTTCCTGCGTTTTCGTGGCGAGAATCCGGTAAAGCTCATGTACAACCACAAGTGGCTTGCGAAGATGTCGTTTCGTGACGTGTTGGAACTGACAAGCCATTTCACCGTGCAGCAGATGATGAAGCGCGACATGTTCGCGAAGCGGTGGGACGAACAGAAAGAGATTTCGATCACCGAATTCATGTACCCGCTCATGCAGGGGTACGATTCGGTCGCTATGGACGTGGACCTCGAGATCGGGGGGAACGACCAACTGTTTAACATGCTCGCAGGCCGGACGCTCATGAAAGCGATGAAACAGAAAGAAAAGTTCGTGCTCTCACTCAAGCTGCTCACGAACGACGAGGGGAAGAAGATGAGCAAGTCGGAGGGCGGGTTTATCGCCATCAACGACGCACCGGAAGAGATGTACGGCAAGATCATGGCTATGGCGGATGGGATGATCGTCCCGTACTTCGAGCTCGTGACCGACATGCCGGCAGAGGAAGTTGCGACGATCCGTGAACAGCTTGCCGGCGGCGCAAACCCGCGCGACATCAAGATGAAGCTCGCGAAGACCGTCACCGCGATGTTCCACGGCCCGCGCGCCGCGTCGCGTGCCGAAAAGCATTTTGTCAGCGTCTTCCAAAAGAAAGAGACACCGGATGCGATGCCGGACTTCCGCGTCGAAGGCCCGATGGCGCTCGCTGACGTGCTGGTCGCATCGAAGCTTGCGGAGAGCAAGGGCGAGGCGCGCCGGCTTGTGGAACAAGGCGGCATTACGCTTGATGACACGAAGTTGTCCGACGCGTTCCAGATGATGCAGCCTGGGATGCACGGCGTGCTCCGCCGCGGCAAGCGTCAGTTTGTCCGTTTGGTTTGATATGTACACAAAAGAACAGGCACGGAAAGAAGCGCTCGCGAGTTTGAAGAAGGCGCTGGGGAAGAAATTCCCCGTGTCGCCGGACATGCTCGTCACCCCGCCGAACCTCGCGCTCGGCGACTTGTCGTTCGCCTGTTTCCAGCTCGCAAAGGGGCAGGGGAGGAACCCGGCCGAGATTGCGAGCGAGCTCGCCGCCCAGCTTGCCCCGTCGCCGCTTATCAAAAAAATCACCGCCGCGGGGCCGTACGTGAACTTCGTTTTTGACGATGCCGCGTTCGCCTCGTCGGTGCTGCGCGACGTTGCCACGAAGCGCAAGCGCTACGGCCATGGCTCCGCGGGCAAGGGCAAGAAGGTGCTTGTCGAATACGCCCAGCCGAACACGCACAAGGAATTCCACGTCGGCCATATCCGCAACGCGGTCCTCGGCCAGGCCATCGTCAACGTACTGAAGGCGAACGGCTACGAAACCGTCGCCGCGTCATATATCGGCGATATCGGCGCGCACGTTGCGAAGGCGGTGTGGGGCCTCGAAAAGTTCGTGAAAGCGGACGAGATACCCAAAGAGGACCGCGCCCGCGTGCTCGGCGAGGTCTACACCGAGGCGACGCGCTACGTGGACGAGCATCCGGAGGCGAAGGAGGAGATTGCGGAGGTGCAGCGCAAGCTTGAGGCCGACGAAGAGCCGTGGTATTCGCTGTGGCGCGAGACGCGGGAGTGGAGCCTCGCTGCATTCCGCGACGTCTTCGGTGAGCTCGGCGTAAAACCAGACGTTTGGTACTACGAGAGCCAGGTAGAAAAGCCCGGCAAGGAGCTCGTGAAAAAAATGCTCACTGACGGCATTGCGCGCAAGAGCGAGGGGGCGACGATCGTGGATCTTGAAGAGGAGAAACTCGGCGTCTTCCTCGTGCTGAAGTCGGACGGGTCGTCGCTGTACGCGACGAAGGACTTGGCGCTCGCGTTCCGAAAAGATGAGGAGTTCCACGCCGACCGGCAGATTTTTGTCATCGACGTCCGCCAGTCGCTGTACATGAAGCAGCTGTTCGCGGCTTTGCAGCGCATGGGCTTCACGCCGGAGCTCGTACATGTCGGCTACGAAATGGTGACGCTGCCGGAAGGCGCCATGTCGTCGCGCAAGGGCAATATTGTCCGCTACGAGGACCTCCGCGACGCGATGCGGGAAAAACTTGTGGAAGAGACGGCGAAGCGTCATGCGGATTGGCGCAAAAAGAAGGTAGAGAAAAACGCGGCGGCGCTCGCGCAGGCCGCAATGGTGTTTACGATGCTCCGCCAGGACCCGGGCAAGCAGATTGTGTTTGACATGGACGAAGCGATGTCGATCGACGGCTTTACCGGCCCGTACCTTCTCTACACGATTGCGCGCATCAATAGCATCGAGGCGAAGGCGGACATGCCGCCCATCCTCCTTGGCGAACACCTGACGCACGAGCACGAGAAGGCGATGCTCCGCATCGTCGCCGATTACCCGTCCGTCGTCGCGAAGGCCGCAGCGACGTTCCAGGTCTCCGCCGTTGCCCAAGAGGCGTTCGCGCTCGCGAAGAAGTTTGCGGAGTATTACCACGAGGTCCGCATCCTCGAGGACGAGAACCACGACCGCCGCGGCGCCCGCTTGGCGCTTATCGCCGTCGTCCGCCAGACGCTTACGAATGCGTGCGAGCTGCTTGGCATCCAGACCGTTAAGGAGATGTAGCTGCCCTGCAACCACCCCGACGCCAGGAGGGGCCTAGAACACCCATCGGCACCTTATGCATAGGCCGGGTCCTGCCGCCTTCGCACCCTGTTGGGTGCTCGACTTGCGTCTGCGCGCCCAAACAGGGGACCTGCTCGGCGTCACCCGGCCGCTCCGTACTGTGGAAAACCGCCTATTTTTGGGCTCGGATGTAGTAAGATAGCCCCGTTATGGCATTTGGCATGCAATCTATGGCAAAACACAGCGGAGAAGAAACAATCATCGCACACGGCGTCCGGGTGGAGGGGGAGTTCGTGAGCCAGGGGAACATCGTCATCGAGGGGGACGTTGAAGGCAAGATCCATGCCGGCGGCGATTTGCGCGTCGGCGAAGAGGCGAAGATCACGGCCGACGTCACTGCGGCAAACGCGGTTATCGCCGGCGAGCTGCGCGGCAACCTGCACGTCGCGGGACGCCTCGAACTCATGGCATCCTCGAAAATCATCGGCGACGTGTCGGCGGAAGTGCTTTCCGTATCGGCCGGCGCGCAGGTGAACGGGAAAGTGACGATGGACGGCACCGCCGCCGAAAAAGCGAAGAAGGGAAAGGAAGAGGACGGCTCGTAGTCCTGTGTACCTCTACGTCTACGATGAATTCGTGCAGGGGCCGCGGTACGAGCGCGAACTCGCGCTCATCGAAACGCGGCTTACCGACCTTGGCATCGCGGGCAAAATCGCACGCCTCGCGCTCTTTCGCGATGCGCAAGAACTCATCCGGGACGAAATCCGCCGGGGCGCGACGACGGTGGTCGCGGTGGGCAACGATCTGACGTTACGCAAAGTGATCGACGCGGTGACGGACCCGAAAATCGTCATCGCCATTCTTCCGCTTGGGCCCGGCAACCGCATCGCCGAAATCCTCGGCGTCCCGACCGGCGTCGCCGCGTGCGACGTCCTTTCCGCCCGCTTGGTCGAGGAGCTGGATACCGGCAGCGTGAACGGCATGCGGTTCTTGCATGCGGTCACTGCGGAAGACGTCCAGCCGACGTGCCGCTGCGAGGGAGCGTACACGTTTACGCCGGTCAGGAAGAGCAAATTTGAAGTCCGCAACCTTGCGCAGTCAGAGGCGCACGGTGCTGCGGACCCGACCGACGGCAAGCTGGAGTTCATCATGCACACGCCGCGGCGCAGCTGGATCGTCAAACGCGGCGACGCGGAGACCTTCGTCCCGTTCGCGCACCTCCTTCTTTCGTCGCGCGAACCCATGACGCTTTCCATCGATGGCGAAGAGGTCCAAGGAAACGAGTTCGAGATTCGCGTCCTCCCGAAACAGATCCGCATCGTCACCGGGAAGGATCGGAAGTATGCATAACGAGATTTGGTACATCACGTTGCTCGAAAAAAGAAAACCCATCCCGAGGCGGATGCCGAGGGACCTAGAAAAACGCTGATGGGCGTTCTGGGTCCCTCCTTACGTCGGGATGGTTTTTTTGTTGATGGTCGGGTGTTGGGGGAGAAGTCAGCGCCTTTGGAGTGACCGCGTACCCGAGGATGAACAATGTCGTCGACGTGAGCACGGAGGCCATGCACCACTGGCAGATCGCCTTGATGAGCACGAGTTGCGCAAACACGAACCATGCGGAGGCGAGGAGGCCGGCGAGCGTGAACTTCGCAACCCAGCCGAACAGCCGGCGGTTGCCGCTTTCCATCGCCGCGAACGTACCGAGGAACACCGCAAGGTAGAACAGGGCGCCAAGCAACGCGACCGGGATTCCGGCAACTTGCGAATAGACGCTGTTCGTCACCGTTTCGCAGCCATGCGTGATGGAGCAGGGGATCACCGTTTGCGAATAGTGCTTTTGCGTGAGGTAGCTCGCATCGAGGAACCCGAGGAAGCTCACGAGCAGGAAGGCGTACGGGAGCCAGCGATGGTTGGGGAGCAGGCTCGCCATAGTTACTCAGCGACGGACTCTTCCTCGACCGTTTCGGTATCCGCCTCTTCCGCAGGTTCTTCTGTGTCGGCTGGCGCTTGGCTCGTTTTCGCGAGTTCGGCTTCGATGAGCGCGGCGAACGGTTCGTAGCCGTTCGGGTTGTCCGACAAGCGCATGTCGTTCACAAAGAATGACGGCGTGCTGCTCAAGTTTGCATCAAGGCCGCTCTGGTAGTCGGCTTCAACCTGGTCTTTTGCCGCCTTCGAGGTGTAGTCCGCGCGATACTGGTCCATGTTCAGCCCAAGCGCCGTGGCGTACTGCTCGAACGCGGTGCTCGGGTCCGGAAGGTTGGCCCACATGTCCTGGTTTGCGAACAGGATGTTGTGCATCTCCCAGAACTTGCCTTGGATACCCGCGGCTTCCGCAGACGCGGCGGCGGCCGTGGCGTTGCGATGGATCGCTTTCAGCGGGAAGTGGCGGTACACGAACAAGATGCGGTCGCCGTACTCCGCGACCAGCTGCGCCATGACCGGGTCGTACGCGGCGCATGCGGGGCACTGGAAGTCGCTGTATTCGACAATGACGACCTCAGCCTCCGGGTTTCCTTTCATCCAGTCGCCCTCGGACACTTCGGTCGCGAGCGGGACGGGGACGGTGAGCTTCGTGGCGTTCGAGAGCGCGGCAAGGCCGGCGACCGCAAGCGCCAGGACGCCGACGACGGCGACGTACTTCACAATGCGGCGGGCGATGGCTTTCCTGCGGCGTTCCTCGTGGGCGTGGTTGTCAGTCATAGGTAGTCCTATGCTAGCGCATTCTTGCGGTTTCGGCTAGTTCGGACGCGGGTTGCGTGTGCACGGAAAACGGCTGTGTTCGCTTTGTTTCTATGTGGAAAAGTCGGTGACCCATGGGACGGGATAGGGTATACTTTATTGAACCTATGTCGTTTCTCTCTCTGCACGTGGTAAAGACGTTTCTTTGCCGTACGGTATTTGGTATTGCCCTCGCCCTCGCGGCGGTATTTTTTTACGCGCATCCCGCGGATGCCGCGGTGGTGACCTGGGACGGCGGCGGTGGCGCGGACACGAACTGGGGCACCTGCGCGAACTGGTCGGGCAATACATGTCCGACCTCGATCGATATCGCAACCTTCGACGCGACCAACACGAACAACGTCACGATCGCCACCACGCTCACTGGCGGGACCGCTCCGGCAGGCATCGATATCAACGTCGGATACACGGGCATCATCACGCAGAATACCGGCGTGTCGATTACGGTCGGAACGTCGAACTTCGACCAGGCGGCAGGCACGTTCACGGGAAGCGATGCGCCGATCACGATCAACGGCGCGTTCGTCCTGTCCGGTGGAGCGTTTACCGCGCCGACCGGGGCGAACCTTTCCGTGCAAGGCAACTGGACCCATACGGCAGGCGGGACCTTTACGCATAATAACGGCACGGTGCGGTTCTTCGGCGGCACCCCAGACACGACGATCGACGTGAACACCACCGAGTCGTTCTATCATTTTATCGAGGAAAAGACGACGAACTGGCAGGTCATCCTTTCCACCGGGGATACGGCGACAATTAACGGAACGCTCACGTTGACGGACGGCCGTCTCATGTCGAGCACAAGCACCTCGGTGTACGACCTCAAAGGGGCGATTTCGATCCCAAGCACGTGGGACTCGGGCTCGGCGAATTTCAAGTTTTCCGGAACGGCCGACCAGTCGCTGACGCTCATCAACACGTCTTCATGGGATCCCAACGGCGGCCTGACGATCGACAAGGCGTCGGGGAACTTTACGCTCGGATCGGCGCTGACCCTCGACGGCGGAGGGACTGGGGCGAACGTGACCCTGACGCAAGGAACGTTTAACCTCAACGGCTTCGCGCTACGCTGCAACGACTTCACCCATACGAACGGCACATTTACGAGCGGCGCGGTATCCGTGGATATCGACGATGACCTCACGGTCAGCGCGGGTACCTGGAACGCGTCCACCGGTTCGACGATCGTTGGCGGCGACCTTACCGTTTCCGCCGGCGCGGCGTTTAACGACAACAGCGGTTCCTTCACGTTTGATACCGCCGCTGATCAAACCATCAATGTCGACACGAGCGAGACCTTTTACGATCTCACCATTGACAAAGGGAATAATCAACAAACCATCACGTCAGGCGACACCATCGCTATTACGAACACGCTCAACCTGACGAACGGCCGTTTCCAGACCGGGACGATCGACATGCAAGGAGCGACAACAACGGTGGCGAGCGGATATGACTCGGGCACGGCAGTACTCAAGTTTTCCGGTACCGCGACGCAGACGCTTACCATGCAACACGCGAGCGTCAACAACTTCGACGGCAATATTGTCGTCGATAAATCCGGCGGCAGCCTCACCCTCGGGTCAGCGCTTACGCTCGATAGCGGCAGCCAGACCTTTACCCTGACAAATGGCGCGTTCTCAACGGGAAATTTCAACCTGAGCACGCTTGCATTTTCGCAAGGCGGCGGGACGTTTAACGGCGGATCAAGCACGACCGTCGACCATAACGGCGTATTCACGCTTTCCAGCGGTACGTACACCGCGACGTCAGGAACAACGTACTTTGCCGATACGCTCACTGAATCCGGCGGCACCTTCGCGCACAATGGCGGTTCCGTCGTTCTCGATACGGGAAGCGACGAAACGTACGACGTCAGTACGTCGATCACGTTCAACAACCTGAAGATCAATAAGGGATTGAACCAGGTAACAATCACGAGCGGCGACACGCTCATCGTAGTCGGGCTGCTCGAGCTGTACGACGGCCGTTTCCAGACCGGGACGCTTGAGGCTCGAGGGGACGTGACGATCGGCACCGGGTATGCCGCCAATACCGCTCCGCTTCTCTTTTCCGGCAGCGCGACCCAGACGCTCACCATGACCGGTGCAGCGGTATTCAACGCCGACATCACCGTCAACAAGAGCGGCGGCCAGGTGAACCTCAGCGGCACGCTCACCATGGACGCGGCCAATCAAGACCTCACCATCCAGGAAGGTACGTTTGACCTCAACGGTTCCAGCCTGTCGGTCACCGGTGCGGGAACGGAAAGAATCATCGTAGAAACCGGGGGCAACCTGCAGCTCCAGGGCGGCGAAACGATTACCGCCGACAGCGCGAGTTACCCCCAGCTCGACAGCGGATCGACCGTGACGTATGACGGCGGATCGAACATTACGATAAAGGACTACACGTACCACCATCTCACGATCGCGGGGACGACAAACGTGCTCTTCACGCTCGCGGCAAACGAGATTCTCGGCGGCAACCTCACGATTACGTCCGGCACGCTCAACCTCGGTGGCAAGAACTTGACGGTGACCGGGACCTTTACGAACGACGATGCCATCCGGCTCCAGGGCCTTGAAACGATCAGCCTCACGCAAGACACGAACTCCGGGTCGTGGGTATACGTCGGGAATAACGACGGGAGCGCGGATCCGCGCACCATCAAGGATTTCGGCGTCGGCGTCGACTACTACAACCTCCGCATTAACGATACCTCGGCGACGAAAGACACGTTCTCGATCGGCGCTAACCTCGATTGCGACGGCACGCTTCGCGTTTCGAGTTCATCGTTTTCGCAAGGGACCTACACGCTCGACGTCGGCTCGATCAACGTCGATGGCGGTACGCTCACTGGTGGCTCCGGCGCAATGACGCTGACCGGTTCCCTCGGCGTCACCATAAGCTCGGGCACGTTCACATCCACGTCGAACACCCTCACGGTGGTCGGCCCGTGGACGCATACGGCTGGCGGCACCTGGGCGCACAACAGCGGTACGGTGGCGTATACGGGAACGTCGGCAACGATCGACGTCGCGTCGACCGAGGACTTCAACGCCCTGAACATCAACCTGACCGACGCGAACACGCTCACCGTCGCAAGCGGCGACACGCTGATTGCGAACGGAGCGCTGACGCTCACGAACGGCACCTGGGCGACTGGCAGCGTCCGCGCGCTTGGTAACGTCGTGGTCGCATCGACGTGGGACGCGGGCGGCACGGGAACGCTCGACGTCCAGGGGAGCGGGACGCAGACGCTCGACCTCACCGGGGCGACTGCTGCGCTCGATAATCCCCTCGTCGTGAACAAGTCCGGCGGATCCCTGACGCTCGCCAGCGCCTACACGCTCGACCACGTCAACGCCGACTTCACCCTGACGCTCGGTACGTTCTCGACCGGCGATTTTGCCGTCACGACATCGGCCGGTTCTGATATCGCCGTGAACGGCGGCACATTCAATACGGGCGCGTCGACGATGACTGTTGCGGGTGCCCTGACCGTGGCTGGCGGTACCTACAACGGCGACACCTCGACCGGCGTCGTCTCGGGCGCCTTCCTGCTCTCGAGTGGCGCGTACAACGGCAACACGTCGACGCCGACGTTCTCCGGCGGGTTGACCATCTCGGGCGGCACGTTGACCGCGTCGAGCGGGACGACCACGGTTTCCGGCGCCTGGACGCATACCGCGGGCGGCGCCTTTACGCATAACTCCGGCACGGTCGCATTCACCGGGAACTCGGTAACCGTCGACGTCGCGTCCACGGAAACGTTCAGCGCGCTGACGATCAACAAGACGGACGGCCAAACGCTTACCGTCGCAAGCGGCGACGCACTCATTACGACCGGTACCTTGACGCTCACCGATGGTGCGGTCGGCACCGGAACGCTCGAAGCCCAAGCCGGCGTCACGGTTGGCGCAAACGCTGACGGCGGAGATGCGACGCTCAAATTTAGCGGCGGCAACGGCCAGACATTCAATCTCACCGGCGCAACCGACAAGTGGAACGGGAACATTACTGTTGAAAAAACTGATGAAACGGTGACGCTGGGATCCGCCCTTGTTATGGACTCGACGGGTGACCTCACGATCACCTCTGGTTCGTTCGCGACCGGCGGCTATGCCGTCACCACGTCAGCCGGAGCCGATCTCGCCATCAACGGTGGCGCTCTCAGTGCAGGAGCATCAACGATGACCATCGCTGGAGCACTGACGATCGCAGGCGGCACCTACAACGGCAACACGTCAACCGGCACGATTTCCGGCGCCTTCACGCTCTCGAGCGGCGCCTACAACGGCAACACGTCGACGCCAACGTTCTCCGGCGCGCTCGGCATTTCCGGCGGTACGTTCACGTCAACGTCGGGCACGATGACCGTCAGCGGCGGTTGGACGCACACGGCCGGCGGTACGTTCACGCACAACGACGGCGTCGTCACATTTACCGGCAACGGCGCGACGATTGATGTGTCGACCAGCGAGACGTTCAACGGCCTTACGATCAATAAGGCGGATGGGCAGACGCTCACCGTCGCATCCGGCGATTCACTCATCGCGTCGGGCACCATCACGCTCACCGACGGCGCCGTGGGAACCGGCACGCTCGATGCTCGCGGCAACGTCACGGTGTCCTCGACGTACGACGGCGGCAACGCACCGCTCAAGTTTGCCGGCGGCGCAGCGCAGTCGTTTGATCTTACCGGTGCGACGGGCAAGTACGACGGAGATATCGAAGTCGCGAAGAGCGCCGACACCGTCTCGCTCGCTTCAAACCTCGTCATGGACGCGGCAGGACAGGATCTTACGGTAACGACCGGCACGTTCTCGGCAAACACGCGCAACCTCACCGTCGCGGGCAACGTCGCCGCAAACGGCGGAACCCTCAACTTGAGTACTGGCACCATCGATCTCAACGGCAACCTCACGGTCGGCGGCGGAACGCTCAATATGAGCTCGGCAACGGTCACGCTCGCCGGCAACGCGACGTACTCGTCAGGCACCATGACGCCGGGGACGAGTTCGGTGACGCTCGACGGCACAAACCAAGAGTTCTCCGGCGCGACGAGCTGGTATACGCTCATTAAGAATGTGACGTCCGCGGCGACGCTTACCTTCCCGTCGGGCACCACGACGACCGTCAGCAACACCTTCACCTTGAGCGGCCAGACCGGCCAATTGCTCTCCATCCGCAGCAGCACGAACGGCCAGCGGCACACGCTCGCTGTGCCGACGCGTGCGACCTCGTACAGCTACCTCGACATCCAAGACAGCGAACCGACCGCGACGCTGACCTGCCTGTTGTCACCGAACGGTTGTGTCGACTCCGGCAACAACCATTCGTTCTGGAAGTTCCGTAATACCGGGAGTTCCACGGCGCCGTCATCGACCGGTCCGAACGCGGGCGTCGGGTCGGACGGGTCTGCCAGTGCGTCGCGCGCGTTGACCCTTTTGACGCCGAACGGCGGGGAAGAAGTGGTGGCGGGGTCCACCACGCTCATTCAGTGGACGACGACCGGAAGCGTTGAGCGCGTGAATATCGAGTATTCCGATGACGATGGCACAACGTGGGACGCGGTTGCGGACAACGTCCTCAATGCGGACGTCTACGTCTGGACCGTGCCGCTTGCCGTGACGAGCGAGGCGAAGATCAAGATCGAAGGAACGGACCTCGTCGAAGTCTTTGCCGAGGACCAGTCCGCGGCGGCGTTCTGGATCGTCGCGTCTGCGGTTGCGGAAGATGAGGCGGTGGACGACGAGGAGATCGCCGACGACGAAGAGGTAGTCGTCGCCGACCCGGTCGAAGTTGCAGAGATTGCCGAACGCGTCGCGTCCTTGCCGGAGGAAGTCGCCATCCACGGCTTGGTGAAGCTCGCCGACGACGGTGACTCGACGACGCAGGCGGACAGCGCGGTGTATTACGTGGGCGCGGACGGCAAGCGCCACGCTTTCCCGAATCCCGCCGTCTACTTCAGCTGGTTCTGCGACTTCAGCAATGTCCAGATCGTGAGCGCGGAAGACCTCGCGGCGATCGAGTTCGGCGCAAACATCACCTACCGCCCGGGCTACCGCATGGTGAAGTTCCAGACCAGCCCCAAAGTCTACGCGGTCGACCGCCTTGGCGTACTGCGCTGGGTGGCGACGGAGGAACTCGCGACTGCGCTTTACGGCGAGGATTGGAACACGAAGATCGACGACATCTCGGACGCCTTCTTCGGCAACTACACCTTCGGCACGCCGATCTCCGATGCCGCCGAATACAACGCGGAGGAAGCCAAGACGAACGTCGTCTACCCAAGCGACAGCATGGACATCCCCGGCTACTCGCATGCGACCGGCGGCCTGGTCTGCGAAGAGTAAGCAAAACAAGAAAAGCAGCCTCGCGAGAGGCTGCTTTTCTGGTGCGCGGGAGAGGATTCGAACCTCCACCCCATTGCTGGGACTAGCCCCTCAAGCTAGCGAGTCTACCGTTTCTCCACCCGCGCATTGGTATTATTTGGCGGGGCTACTATAGACAATGCTTGGAATAATTTCAAGTGCTTGCGCGTCAGGAAGAGGTCTCCGGCGTCGTGATAGAGAACGGTTGCCAAGGCTTTGCTTGCGTTTTTCGCAAAAATGAGTTGTTCGACGTGGGGTTTTTGATAGCCGTTTATCGCTCCCTGGATGCCGTAGAGATCGGCAATTTTGCTTTGCAGCCAACGGAGGAAAACGGGACTTGCCGATGCAAAACCGGTATAGACCATGTGGCTTGAGCGCCATCGCTTGTCCCAATAGGAGTACGTCGTGCCATCGCCGTCGAACAGCCCCCTAAGAAAGTGTGAAAAAAACTCATCGGGAATACGAAGAACCCCGAGCCGCTTGGATTTATTCGGACAGAGACCCATCTCCACGAGAAAACGATAAAAGAGCACGTCGCCAAACTGGACACAGAAATATTTCCGTTCCGCGAGGTTGCCTCCGCGAGCCTTCCGACCAATGTGATGATGGGGTATTCCGAGTGAAGTAAGAAAATGTCGAGCCAACTCCTCATCTTTTGTGGTGAAGTTAATATGTCGCCCTGAAGGCGAAAGATTTCCGTCGGATGTTAAAAGGCCGATCGCATAGGCGAACGTAGCAGACCAGACAATGCGGATTTTGCCTTTCGGTTTCATGGCGAGCACATCATATATTCTGCGTCTACCAATTATACCACAGGGATAGTTGCAAAGACTCGGAGTTTTTGCTAGCATACCGGCGCTGAAGATTTTAAACCCCGGACGCCTAGCTCAGCTGGTTAGAGCATCTCGTTTACACCGAGAGGGTCGGGGGTTCGAATCCCTCGGCGTCCACCAGAGGGGCCTTTAGCTCAGCTGGTAGAGCGCTTCCATGGCATGGAAGAGGTCAGCGGTTCGAGCCCGCTAAGGTCCACCACAAACCGATCTCCCAACCGGGAGGTCGTTTTGTTTTTTTGATAAAAAGAGTGCGAGGCTGGCCACGGGGCCAGCCTCGACGAGTGTTGCGCTACTGCGCCCAGGCCTCGATTCTCCTGTACCGATCGTCGAGGACCGCGAGCTGCCGCGCGGAGAAGAAGCAGTCCGGCTCGTGCTGCCGGGCCAGGCAGTGCTTGATGAGATCCATTGCCATCTCCCGCGTGTACTTCCGCGCGACGGCCTCGGCCGCGATGGCGACCCGCCCCGGGGCGTTGAACGCGCCGTGCTCCACCATCCACTTCGTCGCACCGAGGTACATGTTGAGGTTCATGTGCTCGCCCGAGGTTTCCATGACGCCCGTGATGCAGCACGCCAGCATGTACTCGCGGTCGATGCCCGTGACGCGCTGCCGGTGGGCGAGGTCGAGCGCGAAGCCGAACAGCTGGACGCGCTCGTCCGGGTCTTCGCACGTTGCGGCACGATGCTCGACCGCCTTCGCGAGGATCTGGACGGGAGCTCCCTGGCTCCCCTGGACCTTGCGACACGCCTTCCAGAAGGCGTCGCGGTTGTTGCGCCAGTCGACGCTGAGCGCGATCATCTCCACGACCGGCGGCGTGAAGAGAGCGATTCCCTTGGCCAGCTGACGCGCCTTCGCGACGTCGCCTTCGGACACGGACCTGATCTTGTCGATCTTGAGCAGGAGGCCCGGGATTTCGGTATTGTGCACGATTGCTCCAGTGAGTCGGCGCGGGGGAATCCCGCGCGGGTGCCGTTCACCGTCGGCTGACTCCGACTGCCGAGGCGTACGCATCGCCAAGCGGAGTGAGCCGAGGGGGGAAGATAGCACGCGTCCGGCCCTCGGTCAATCACGGAGTCGACAAGCGAAACGTGGAATGCGATAATAGGCGCAGCACCATTTCTTTTTATGCTTGGACGCATTCTTATCGGGTTCGCCATCTCCGCACTTGGGTTCCTCCTCGCGTGGAAGACCGAATGGTTCCTGAACATCATCGGGTACGTCGATTGGGCGGAGCGCTGGTTCGGTGGCGGCGGGACGCGCCTGTTTTACAAGCTGCTTGGCACGGCGATCATCATCATCGGGTTCATGGTTATCACCGACCTCTTCAATTCGTTTATCGCCGGGGTTATCGGCGGCCTCTTTGGACGCTAGTATGTCAGCCGGCAGCGCACTCCTCAATGCACGCGCAATCCTTGCGGCACTCGACGTCCCGCGCGGCGCGCATGTCGCCGACGTCGGCGCCGGGCGCTCCGGCCACTTTGTGTTTGCTGCAGCGGACGCGGTCGGGAGCGATGGCCGGGTGTACGCCATTGACATCCTTCCTGACGCCGTCCGCATGGTTGCGCGCGCCGCGGCCCTGCGGGGCATGGCGCACGTGGTCCCGGTATGGGGCGACGTGGAGCGCGCGGGCGGAGTCGCCGTCCCAGACGCCTCACTCGATATCGCGCTTCTCATTCATGCGCTTGGAGCGTTGCGCCAGCATGAGGACGCGGCAAACGAGATCCGCCGCTGCATGAAGCCGGGCGGGAAAATCGTCGTCATCGACTGGCAGCCCGACGCGCGCCATCCCGTCGCGACGCTCACCGACGTCCGCCCGCCGTCGCATATCGCCGACGCGTTGTTTGCCCACGTCGGCTGTGCAAAATACGGGGAGTTTTCGCCAAGCGCGTGGCATTGGGGCAGGGTGTACGCCGCTTGACGCGCGCAGTGGAGCGACCGTACCATGCGGCCAACTATGCTTGACCTCCGCCCCATCTTCCAGCCGTCGTTCTGGTTCGACCTTACGCCGACCGCAATGAGCCCGGCGTTCGAACGTACGTTCTTCGTCATGTTCGCCGCCCTGGTGCTCGCGGGCGCGGCCGGCCGCATCGTGGCCAAGAGCCGCTTCAGCGACGCGTACGACCGCATTGTCGCGATGCGCGCGGCGACGCTCGCCTTCGTGTTCGGCCTTCTTGGGTACGTTCTCTATTTCTTCACCTTCGAAGAGATCCAGTTCTTCGGTTCGCGCTTTTGGTTCCTTGCATGGTTCATCGGTCTCGTCGTGTGCGTCGTGCGCCTGGTCCGCTACGCAAAGAAAGAGGTCCCGGCGCTCCGCCACCGCGACCAGTCGCGCGTGGAGGCGAACAAATATCTTCCGCGCAGCAACCGCCGCTAAGTATGGTGGACGTCCGGAGGATCTTCGGTGACAACGCCGAAGCGCTCGCGGCGCGCCATCTTGAAGGCAAGGGCATGCGCATCCTTGCGCGGCAATACAAAACCACATTTGGAGAAATCGATCTCGTTGCCCGTGATGGCGACGAGGTCGTTTTCGTTGAGGTGAAGGCGCGGCGCAGCAACGACTTCGGGTATCCGGAAGAAGCGGTGACGCGGACGAAGCTCGAGAAGATCATGCGGGCAGGGGAGTGGTACCTCCGGTCGACGCATCGGGAAGACGCACCGTACCGCATCGACGTCGTCGCCATTGAATTCACGGCCGACCCGCCGGTCCTGACACACCTTGTTGGCGTCGGGTAACCCGGCCGAGGAGCCAGAATCCGAATGCGAAGGCGAAGAGCGCGGGGACGCCGAGATGCCAGAACTCCATCGTACCCGGCGCGTCGCCGGCAATGGTGACGGCCGCAAGGACGGCGCCCAGTGCGACCGCAAGGCCGAGCACGAGGCCGGCGATGGTCGCGGGGCGGCGCGCCTTGCCGACCAGTGCGGCGAGCAGGATGGGGGTCGACGACTGGAGGGCGAAGACGGCGACGGCGGTGCTCGCCGCCGATGATTCGACGCTCAGGATGACGAACGCGAGGAAGATGCTGAAAAGTGTCGTGCTCCCAAATCCGAAGTAGTCGCCGAGGTAGCCTCCAGCGAGTTTGCCGATACCCGCCGCGACGGAGATCGCGAAGAACACCCCGACGCTCCATTCGCTCCACGCCGCGCCGCCGACGACGGTCCATGTCGCCGAGCGAATGATGATCGCGATGACGAGGACGGCGAGTGCGGCGAGCGCGACCCTGCTCGAGGGTGCGGATGGGATTGGTCGTGCCGTGTCTTGTGTGCGGCGATGGACGGCGTATGCACACGCGGCGAGCGCGGCAAGGACGACGGGAGCGATCGGCCACGCGCGGAACGCGGCAAGGACGCCGAAGCCGAGCCCTACGACGCCGGGCGCGGTGAAGATGCCGGGCGCGAGCGCCTTGCCCGGCGTCGCCTGGCATGCGAGGACGCCGGCACCGACATGGAAACATGCGCTGCCGACGCCGATGATGACGATACCCGCAACCGGATGGATGAACGCCACGACGAGGCCGAGCGCGCTTGCGAGCAGTCCGGCGACCGTCCCGCGACGGTATGCGGCGCGGCGGTCGACCAAAAGGCCGGCGAGCGGCTGGAGGCCGAATGCGACGATATTGTAGAGAAGGATGGCGGTCGCGGCTTCGCGCAGGCCGCCCACGGCGAGCATGCCGACGGCAAATCCCGTCGCGGCGTCTGCTGCGGCATGCGAAAGTCCGAGGAGCGCCGCCAGTCGGTAGGGGCGCATATTACACGAGCACAAAACCGAGCGCGAAACTCGCAGCGTTCATGAGGATGGCGATGACGGCGGCGTGCTTCAGGCTGAGGCGCAGCGGGCGTTGGGTGCCATACAGGATGCCGGTCTCGGCGGCAGCGATGATGATTTCGCCGACGATAAGCGTCGTCATGTCGCTTCCGGCCTCAGGAACCCACCACCAGTAGAGGAAGGGAAGCGTTACGAGCGTCGCGAGCGGTACCGAAAGGAGGACGCGGCGGGGCAGCTTCAGCGCGGCGATGATGATGGCGGCAACGATGAGTTCGATGAGGATCGAGACGTACAGCGCGCGGGGAAACTGGAGGAGCGTCTGTTCGTCTTCAGTAAGCCGGGGTTCTTCCCACGTCAGGACATCGTTATCCGAGGAGGAGTTCCACCGTCCATCGTCGACGTCGAGATAGGGAAGCGGGTCTGGGGCGATATCCGCACGGGCGGACGATGGGACGACGAGTGCTGCGCCAAGCGCAAGTGCGAGGAAGAGGACTTTCATATTGCAGAAAGCATAGCACGGGAGGAAAAGGTTGACGTTTGGTTGTGCACTCGCTACCGTGCCGCTGCTGCGTCCGCTCGGTGACGCGCAACCGGCATGGGGTCCCATGCACGCGCGCCGCGTGGCACCGGTGCGTTTCGTCGGAGTCTCGTCATGCTTGCCGATAACCCGCAGGCCACATACGCCCTCGCACGTCGTCCGCTCACCGTCCGCGAAGTCGAGGTGCTCAACCTCTTCGCCCGGGGGCTTAGCGCGAAGCGTGCAGGCATCCGTCTCGGCATCACGTTCGCCACGGTCCGTACGCACGCGATGCACATTCGCGAGAAGTTGCTCGCGAAGACGTGCGGACATGCGGTCGCTGTCGCCATCACGCACGCCGACCTTGCGCCCGGCATCCTCGCCGGAGGTCTCCGCGAACGTCTTGAAAGCAAGGCCGCGGCGGCGGAGAAGCTCTCGCCGCGCACGATCGCGGTCGCCAGCCGGTACGCGCGAGGGATGACGCATCGGGAGATCGCACAGGAGCTCGGCATTTCCGAGAGCACGGTCCGCACCCATGCCGAACGCATCCGCAACGACCTCGGCGTCTCTACGATGGACCAGGCGCTGGCCACCCTCGTCTACCACGGCAAGATCCGCGTCTCGTGACGCGCCCGTCGGTCCCTGTCTCGCTTCCGCGTCATGCGGCGGCGGGCGGGGGCCTTCTCATTTGCCAAGACGCGGCGTCCCTGGTACACTTTTCTTAGTGAACTCGGCTGACGGCCGGGTTCGTCTGTTAAAAAATTTCAGAACAATCGAATATGTCCAGTGTCATCGAACAGGCGATCCGCCAGATTTGCGACGAAAAGGGCCTTGAGTACGAAGCCGTGCTCGAGACCATCGAGGCTGCGCTCGCGGCCGCGTACCGCAAAGACTACGGCGACCGCTACCACAACCTTGAAGCGGAGTTTGACCCGGAGACGGGCGGCGTCCGCGTGTTTGACGTAAAGACCGTGGTCGAAGACATCAGCGACGAAGAGCGCGAGGCGATGGAAAAGCGCGAGGCCGAGAAGGCCGCGGCGCGGGAAGCGGCGCGCGCGATCGGTGACAACCGCCCGGAACCCGAGGACGTCGTGGACGAGGACGGGCCGAAGTTCAACCCAAAGACCGATATCATGATTTCGCAGGCGAAGATCCTGAAGCTCGGCGCGAAGATCGGCGACGTGCTCCGCACCGAACTCCCGACACCGGGCGAGTTCGGCCGCATGGCCGCGATGACCGCGAAGCAGGTCATCACGCAGAAACTCCGCGAGGCGGAGCGCGAGATCGTGTTCAGCGAATACAAGGGGCAGGAGGGCGAGGTGCTTGTCGGCACCGTGCAGCGCCGCGAAGGCCGCATCGTGCTCGTCGACATCGGCCGCACCGCCGGCATCCTGAAGCCGGAAGACCAGATGCAGAGCGAGCGCTACCAGTCCGGCGACCGCATCAAGGTGTTCGTGCGCGAAGTCTCGCTCGGCACCCGCGGACCGCAGATCCTCCTGTCGCGCACCCATGAAGGGCTTGTGCGCCGGTTGTTTGAGATCGAAATCCCGGAAGTCGCCGACGGCCTCGTCGTCATCAAGGCGATCGCCCGCGAAGCCGGCGCCCGCACGAAGATCGCCGTGACCTCGACCGACGCATCGGTCGACCCGATCGGCGCGTGTATCGGCCAGCGCGGCACCCGCATCCAGACCATCATCTCCGAGCTCTCCGGCGAGAAGATCGACGTTATCGAATGGAGCGACGACCACAAGGAGTTCATTCGCCACGCGCTTGCCCCGGCAAAGATCGTGTCGATTACGCTCCACGAAGACGAGCGCTCCGCCACCGCGATGGTCGCCACCGACCAGTTGTCGCTTGCCATCGGCCGCGGCGGCCAGAACGTCCGCCTTGCCGCGAAACTGACCGGATGGAAGTTGAACATCCAGGAGGAAGGCGCCAACCCCCCAGCCCCCATGAATGGGGGTGACCTCAGTGAGGAAGAGGCGAAAAGTGAAGACACCCCTCCATTGATGGAGGGGTCGGGGGTGGTCGAGCCGAAGGCCGAGTAATATGGGCGACATCTTTTTCGCGATCCTCTACCAGCCGCTCTACAACCTCCTCGTCGTCTTCTACAACCTCATCCCCGGCGGCGGGCTGGGCCTCGCCATCATCCTCCTCACCGTCGTCGTCAAAGCGCTCCTTCTTCCGCTCACCTTCAAGTCGCTCAAGGCGCAGAAGGAGCTCCAGGAGATCCAGCCGCGCATCGCGGAGATCAAGGAGAAGTTTAAGGACGACAAAGAAGTGATGGCCAAAGAACTCATGGCCGTCTACAAGAACCACAACGTGAACCCGTTCGCGTCGTGCTTGCCGACCATTGTGCAGCTTATCGTGTTCATCGCGCTCTACCGCGTGCTGCGCGCCGGCATCACGACGGTGCACGGCGCTATCCTGTCCGGCATCGTGGCGAACCCGGAACGCATGTCGCATAT
>CAZKGL010000001.1:567059-744641 GCA_964552565.1 uncultured Gammaproteobacteria bacterium | reverse complement strand
GGTCATGCAATTCTTCCAGGCGCGCCAGATGGTCGCGAAGCGCCCGCCGAAGGCGGCGCGCACCGGTTCCGCTTCGCTTGACGAGGACATGGCCGCGAGCATGAACAAGATGACGCTCATCATGCTGCCGCTCATGACGCTCCTCATCGGCGTCACGACGCTCCAAGGCGGCCTCACGCTCTATATCCTCGTCTCCACCGTCATTTCGTTCCTTCTCTACCACTTTTTCCTGGGGAAAAAGAAGGGGGACGCAGGCGGGAAATAGTCGTACAATGGGGTGCGTATGAAAGGGCGCATCGCCAAAACCCTGTTTTTCCTCGTGGCGCTCGCGCTCGGTGCCGCCCTCTTCGCCTTCCTCATCTGGAAGTCGGGCGCCGCGGAAACGTACGAAAGCCTGCTCGCATTCGGCGTCCTGCCGTGCGCGGGCTTTGTCCTCATTTCGCTCACCAACTTCACGCTCTACAGCCTCCGATGGCAGATCATTGTGAATGACATGGTGCTCCCGTCGCAGCGCGTGCCGCTCGCGAAAATCTTCATGCACCGCATGAGCGGCTTCGCGGCCGGGTACCTCACGCCCGCGTCGCAGGTCGCGGGCGAGCCGGTCCGTGTCGCCATGCTGCGCGCCGAAGGCATCCCGCTCAAGGAGGCGACCGGGTCCGTCATTCTCGACCTCGCGTTCGAAATCTCGGCCGTCGTCGCGTTCATCATCTCCGGCATTATCCTTGCGGTGAGCGAGGGCCTCGGCAGCGGCGACGCCCTCATGGGCGCCGTCGGGTTTATCGGGTTCCTCGTTGTGGTGCTCATCGCGTTTTTTTGGCGCATCGCGCGCGGCGGCGGTTTCTTTGCGACCATGATGCGCGGCGCGCGGTTCCACAGGTTCGATCGGCTGCGCCCCGTTTACGAGTGGACCGCCGAGACGGAAAAGCTCATGAGCAAGTTCTTTTCCGGCAAGCCGATGGTGCTCGCCGGCATCGTGCTCCTGTCCGTCGTCATGGTCTCGTTCAAGGCGGTCGAGGCGTTTTTCATTGCGTATTTTTTTGACGTGACGCTGTCCATCCGCGACACGTTCCTGCTCGCGACCTTGCCGGGCATCGTGCTCCTCCTCCCGGTCCCGGCCGGCCTCGGCGTGTACGAAGGCAGCAACGCCGCGATCTTTTCGCTCCTCGGCCTGAAGCTGAACGCGGTCGCGTATACCGCCATCATCCGCATCCGCGACTTCGTCTTCATCGCGCTCGGCGTCACGCATGCCGTGCGCCATGGCGAGAAGCTGTTTGCGAAGCCGACCTAGTATGGAAGGCGCTCCCGAGCAAATCTCGCTCGCGTCCGTGCTCGAATGGGACTGCTACCGCACCATCGCGTACTTTGCGTATTTTCGGTATCCGTTGACCGCCTTCGAAGTCTGGAAGTGGCTCTACGCGCCGGAAGGCCGGTGGACGCTCGCCGACGTGACGTACGCGCTTGCGACATCGACGTGGCTTGGCGAGCGCGTCGGCGCGTCACAGGGGTTCTACGGCGTGGGCGACGTCGACGTGCAGGTCGCGGACCGGCATGAGCGCCTGCTCGACGCGTTGCGCAAATACCGCGTGCTCGCGCCGGTCGTCGCGTACCTGCGGCGGCTCCCGTTCATCGACGGCGTCGCGGTCTGCAACTCGCTCGCGTTCCACCACACGACCGCGGCGAGCGATATCGACCTCTTCATCGTCACCGCGCCAGGACGCGTATGGAGCGCGCGGCTCCTCGCCGTCTCGGCGATGGCGGCCCTGCGGAAACGGCCGGGGGAGGCGCGGCGCGACCCGGTCTGCTGTAGCTTCTTCGCCGACCGCAACGCGCTCGACATGGCGCGGCTGAAGATCGACGACGAGCACGATCCGTACCTCGCGTTTTGGACGCACACGCTCGTCCCGCTCGTCGACCGCGGAGACGTCTTTTCCCGCGTCCACGTCATGAACGGCTGGGTGCGCGACGTGTTGCCGAACGCGCGTCCGGTCAGCCGGGCGCCGCGGCTGCGCCATGGCGCGCCGCGCCGGGGGTTCATTCGCGACAACCTTGCGGCCCTGTTTCCCGAAGACGCCGCCCGCGCGTTCCAAGAGCGCAAGTTCCCCGCATCCATCCGTGCGCTCAAAAACGTCGACACGCGCGTCGTCGTCAACGACCGTATGCTCAAATTCCATGAAAACGACCGGCGCCACGACATTAAGCGCGCCCATGATGAACGGCTATGCAATATCTCGTAAGGGCGAAGACGTGGCTCCTCGCGGCGGCGTTGTTCCTCCTGCCGTGGCAGACCAACCTCTTTTTGCATGCCGCAACGCTCGGCGGCGTGGAGTCCCCGTTTACCGAGGCGAAGCTGTTTTTGGTCGAGGCGCTTGTCCTCGTCGCGGCGTCGGCATCCGTCGTCGCGCTCGTAATCGCATGCGTACGTACGAAGCGGTTCCCGGCAATCCCGCGCGTCTATTGGCTGCCGCTCCTCTTCGGCGCATGCGTGCTCCTGCTTTCGCTCCATGTGGCACCATGTGAGTTTGATGAGGCCGTTTCCGCAGGGGCCAACAGCGCCGCCTGCGCCCCGTACCACGGCATGAGCATGATCGCGCATCTTGCCATTGCCGCGCTCCTCTTCGTCCTCTTGCTTGACCGCCGTGTGCCGACGAAGCCGCTCCTCCTCGCATTCGGTGCCGGCTTGCTCGCCCCGTCGCTCTTGGGGTTCTGGCAGGTGCTTGTCGACAGCTCGCCGGCCTCCACCATCCTCGGGCTCGCGGGGCGCGATGCGGCGACGCTTGGCGACGCGATTGTCGTCGACGACGGCGTGCGCGAACTGCGGGCATACGGGAGCTTCTCGCACCCGAATGTGTTCGGCGGGTACCTTGCGGTCGGCATCATTGCGCTGCGCGCGCTCCTCAGCGACAAGGGAGGCGAGCGCATGCGACGGTTTGTCAGTATCGGCATGCTCGTCCTCATCGCCGCGCTCGTCTTCACCGCATCGCGCTCCGCGATCCTCGGCCTGTTCCTTGGCGTCGGGCTTTCTGCGCTCGTTGCGCACATGAAGAATACGAAGGTCGCGCGCATCCTCGTTGTCCCGATCGCCATCGTCGTCATCGGCGGTGCGCTCGCGGCGACGCTGGTCGCTCCCGAGGTCGTCGCGTCGGTGCGGGGCGGGGGACCGACCGAAGACCTGTCGGTCATCGAGCGCCGCATACAGTACGAGACGTACGCGGAAGCCACGGGCGGGTCGTGGCTGTTTGGCAACGGCGTCGGCAGTTACGTCTTCGCGCTCTATGACGCATTCCCGGGCTGGGACGGATGGGAGTATCAGCCCATCCACAACGTCCCGCTCCTCATCATCGCGGAAATCGGCGTCATCGGCGCGCTCGCGGTCTTCGCCTGGTCGTCGTCCATCGACCGCGTGAATTTCGCGCGGTTCCCGAACCGCGATGCGCTCATGGCCTTTGCCATGGGAAACGTCGTCCTCGTCGCCCTCTTTTTTGACCACTACATCTGGTCCTCCTGGGCCGGCCTCGCGCTCATCGCGTTTGTCATGGCGATGACGCTGCGGTTGGGCGAAAAAGCGTAGAAAAAAAGCAGGCTTAGCACTCCTTGACGTGGAGTGCTAGTTTTGGCAATATTTGCTCAGATATTTTTAACTTTGATGGTACCTATGCAACTGCGACCCCTTGGAGGACACATCATTGTTGAAGTGCTCGAGAAGGAGCATAAGACCGCGTCGGGCATCATTCTGCCGGACACCGGCGACAAGGAGCGGCCGGAGCAGGGCAAGGTGATCGCCGTCGGCCCGGGCAAGTTGCTCGAGAATGGCAGCCGCCAGGTGATGGACGTGAAGGTCGGCGACACGGTCGTGTTTAAAAAGTACGCACCGGACGAGGTGAAGCTTGAGGACAAGACGTACCTCGTCGTGAACGGTGACGACGTCATGGCAATTGTCGAATAACCCTATGGCAAAGCAGATCATATTCAACGAGGAGGCGCGCGCCAAAATCAAGGCCGGCGTCGACAAGCTCGCGGACGCGGTGAAGGTGACGCTCGGCCCCAAAGGCCGCAACGTCGTCGTCGACCGCGGTTTCGGCGCGCCGATGGTGACGAAGGACGGCGTGTCGGTCGCGAAGGAGATCGAGCTCGCGGACAAGGTGGAGAACCTTGGCGCGACGCTCGTGAAGGAGGTCGCGTCGAAGACGAACGACGTCGCCGGCGATGGCACGACGACCGCGACCGTGCTCGCCCAGGCGATGGTTGCCGACGGCTTGCGCGTGGTCGCGGCCGGCGCGAACCCGCAGGGGCTCCGCCACGGCATCGAAAAAGGCGTCGAGGCGATCGTGAACGAGATCGCGAAGATCGCAACGCCGGTGCACGGCGACGCCATCCAGCAGGTCGCGTCCATCTCGGCAAACGACCCGGAGATCGGCGCAACGATCGCGGAGGCGATGAAGAAAGTCAGCGAGAACGGCGTCATTACGGTTGAGGAAGGACAGTCGTTCGGCATCGATGTCGAGGTCGTCGAAGGCATGCAGTTTGACAAGGGCTACGTGTCGCACTACATGGTGACGAACACGGAGCGCATGGAGGCCGAGTATACCGATGTCCCGATGCTCGTGACGACGGAGAAGATTTCGAGCATCCAGACCATCATGCCGTTGCTTGAAAAGCTGCTCCAGACCGGCCGCAAGGAACTCGTCATTATTGCCGAAGACGTCGATGGCGAGGCGCTCACGACGCTGGTATTGAACAAGTTGCGCGGCGCGCTTTCGGTTCTCGCGGTGAAGGCGCCGGCGTACGGCGACCGCCGCAAGGCCATGCTGGAGGACATCGCCATCGTCACGGGCGGCAAGCTCGTGACGCCGGAGGTCGGCATGAAGCTTGAAACCGTCGAACTGAGCGACCTCGGCCACGCGCGTCGCATCGTTGCGACGAAAGATACGACGACGATCGTCGAGGGCGCGGGCGACAAGGCGGTCATCGCCGAGCGCGTCAGCCAGCTCAAGAAGCAGCTCGACGTGACAGAAAGCGATTTCGACCGCGAGAAGTTGCGCGAGCGCATGGCGAAGATTTCGGGCGGCGTCGCGGTCATCAAGGTCGGCGCGGCGAGCGAAGTCGAGATGAAGGAAAAGAAGCACCGCATCGAAGACGCGGTCGCGGCGACGAAGGCCGCTATTGAAGAGGGCATTGTCGCCGGCGGCGGCGTCGCGCTTATCCGCGCGAAAGCCGTGCTGGGCAGCCTGAACCTCGTCGGCGACGAAAAGCTCGGCGCCGAGATCCTCGACCGCGCGCTTGAGGCGCCGCTCCGCCAGATCGCCGAGAACGCGGGCAAAGAGGGCGGCATTATCGTCGAGCGCGTGAAGCACGCGACGGGCAACGAGGGCTGGAACGCGATGACCGGCGAGATCGTCGACCTTGTCGCGAGCGGCGTCGTCGACCCGGCGAAGGTGACGCGCTCGGCGCTCCAGAACGCGGCCTCGATCGCGACGATGATCCTCACGACCGAAGCGGCGATTACCGAAATCCCGAAAGAAGAAAAAGCCCCTGCAATGCCGGGCGGCATGGGCGGGATGGACATGGGGTACTAGTACGGGACTCGGGTGCGTCCTTCCACTCCGCAGCTGCGCGACGTCGTGACGGCTCGCGCTGCTCGCCTACGACTGGGCGCAGACGTCTCCGCTCCAGGACGCACCCTCGTCCCGAAAGAACCATAGCCGGGGTCCCCGCACCCCGGCTATTGTTTTCCTTGATTCCGCCACCCGTCCTTGCTATTGTTTGAGCAAATCGTAAGCAATTTTTATGGAAGTCATGCATGGCAAAGTCACGGACAGCGAAAAGGCGCTCGGAGCGATTGCGTACCTCGGTCCGCTGTTCATCGTTTCGTACCTCGCGGCGAACGGCTCGAAGTTCGTGAAGTTCCACGCCGCACAGGGCCTTGTGCTCTTCATCGCCGCTATCGTACTGCGCGTGGCGATGGGCCTTCTGTACATGGTGATGTATTCCGGCAGCTCCTACGGGTACGGGTACGGCATGATGGGCATGATGTGGGGCGGCGGCGGGCTCATGATGATCGTCAATCTCGTCATGTTCATCCTCGCCATCGTTGGCATCATCAAAGCCATCCAATCCGAGATGTGGGAGATGCCGGTGCTCGGCGCGTGGGCGAAAAAGATCGTCGGCTAAATGTCCCACCCAACCAGTCGCATCACCGACCTCCAAAACCGCCTCGCTGCCGCGTGGTCGGTTTTGCGTTTGGAGGAATCGCGCGCACGGCTCGTCGAGATTGAGGGCGACATGAACGACCCCGGCTTTTGGAGCGACCAGGCGAAGGCGCGCGCCATGGCGCAGGAGGCCGCAGAGCTCAAGAAGGAGCTCGCGGAGTGGGACGGCGTCAAGAAGGACCTTGAGGACCTCGCCGCGCTCGCGGAGCTCGGCGAAGATATCGCGGACGCGCTTGTGGCGCTCGACGCGCGGTTCGCGAAGATGGAGTTCCTCATGCTCCTCTCCGGAGAATACGACTCGCGCAACGCCATCGTGTCGTTTCATGCCGGCGCCGGCGGCACGGACGCGATGGACTGGGTGGCGATGCTCATGCGCATGCTGACCCGGTTTGCCGAACGGCACGGCTGGCAGGTGGAGACCCTCGACGAGTCGCCGGGGGAACAGGCCGGGTACAAGTCGGCGACGGTCGCGGTGCGCGGACGCTTTGCGTACGGCTGGCTGCGCAGCGAAGCGGGCGTACACCGCTTGGTGCGCATTTCGCCGTTCGACGCCGAACAGATGCGCCACACGACGTTCGCGCTTGTCGAAGTCCTCCCGGAATTCGACGAGGTCGACGAGAAAGCGGTCGCCATCGATTCGGACGACCTGCGCATCGATACGTTCATGGCATCGGGGAAGGGCGGCCAGTCGGTGAACACGACATACTCGGCGGTGCGCGTCACGCACCTGCCGACCGGCTTGAGCGTTTCGTGCCAGAACGAACGGTCCCAGTCGCAGAATAAAGACACCGCGCTGCGCATCCTGAAGTCGAAGCTCTACCACCTCATGGTGAAGGAGCGCGCGGAGAAGCTCTCGGACATCAAGGGCGCGCACAAGAGCGCCGAGTGGGGAAACCAGATCCGCAGCTACGTCCTCCACCCGTACAAGATGGTGAAAGACCACCGCACCGACGTGGAAACTGCCGACACGGAGGCGGTGCTTTCCGGGGAGTTGGAGCCCTTTATGGAGGCCTTTTTGCGCCAAGACGCGGAGAACCGCAACCGGGTTGCGAAGCGGGAATAACTAGTGGTAGGGTGAAGTCTCTATGCAATACCGTTCGGCACTCGTGACCGGAGGGTCGGGCTTCCTCGGCTCGCATCTTGTCGACGCGCTCGTGGCAAAGGGCGTGTCGGTCACGGTCATCGACAAAGTTGACCCGCCGGCCGACCGCAAGAATGATGCGGCCGAGTACGTCCGTATGAACATCCAGGAGGACGGGATCCGCGACGTGTTCAGCCGCGTGAAGCCCGATGTCCTGTTCCATCTCGCCGCGCACATCGACGACCGCGAGTCCGTCGTGAAGCCGGTCGAAAACGCCGAAGACAACATCTTGGGCTCGCTGAACGTGTTCGAGGCCGCGCGCCTCGTCAACGTAAAAAAGATCATCTTCGCCTCGACGGGCATCCTCTACGGGAACGTCGACCAGGTCCCGACGAGCGAAGACGCGACGCCGCGGCCGATGACCCCGTACGGCGTCTCGAAGCTGACGGGCGAGCGCTACCTGCATTTTTATTGGTTGCTCTACAAGTTGCCGTACGTCGCCATGCGTATCGGCAACCTTTACGGCCCGCGCCAGGACGCAAGCAAGGAGTGCGGCGTCATCGCCATCTCCACGAAGCGGCTCCTCGACGGGCAGCCGGTCTTCGTGCATAACGACGGGAAGACGACGCGCGATTACGTCTACGTCGGCGACGTCGTCGACGCGATGCTCCTTGCCGCAGTCGACGACTCGGTCGGCGTCTTCAATATCGCGACCGGCGTCGAGACGACGACGGAGGCGGTCCTTGCGCTCGTGTCCGGCGCGCTCGGCGCGGCGCCGGCGGTCGAACGGAAGCCGGACGTACAGGACATGGTGAAGCGCGTTGCGCTCGACGTCGGCAAGGCGGCGAAGGAGCTCGGGTGGCGGCCCGCCACCGCGCTTGCGGACGGCGTCGCGAAGACGGTCGCGTGGTACAAGGCGCGCGGGTAATATGAAGATTCTCGTCACCGGCGGCGCGGGGTTTATCGGTTCGCATCTTGTCGATGCGCTGGTTGCGCGTGGGGACGAGGTCATCGTCGTCGACCATTACCAGCGCGAGAAGCTCCGCTATCCCAACCCCGCGGCGACGACGTACAAGTGCGATTTCCGCGACCCGGCGGTCGGCGACATCCTCGCAAACGAGCGCCCGGACGCCGTCTGCCATCTCGCCGCGCAGATCAGCGTGACGCACTCGATCGCCCACCCGATCGCGGACGCACGGCGCAATATTATCGACGCGCTCCACTTCCTCGACCTCGCCCACCGCGCCGGTGTGCGGAAGTTCGTGTTTTCGTCGAGCGGCGGCGCCATTTACGGCGACCACCCCGTGCGCCCGACCCCGCTCCTCCACGACACGTTCCCGAACACCCCGTACGGCGTCAGCAAGCAGATGTTCGAGCACTACCTCGCGCAGTATTGGGAGCAGTACGGGCTGCCGTACGTCTCGCTGCGTTTTGCGAACGTGTACGGCCCGCGCCAACAGGCCGCGCGCCAGGGCGACGAGGGCAACGTCATTTCCGTGTTCCTCCACCGCATGCTCGACGGCAGGCCGGTCATCATTTACGGCGACGGGACGGCGTCACGCGATTACGTCTTCGTCCACGACGCGGTCGATGCGTTCGTGCGCGCGCTGTCCACGGGCTATGTCGGCCCGGTGAACATCAGCACGGGCAAGGAGACGTCGGTCCGCGCGCTCTATGACGTCCTTGTCGGCATCCATGGCGACCCGCACCCGCTCTCCCACGAACCGTACCGCCACGGCGAGACGGTCCGCAGCGTCTTGTCGTACGATTCCGCGAAAACCCACCTCGACTGGGAGCCGATGACGTCGCTTGAAGACGGCCTGAAAGCGACGTACGATTGGTTCATGGAAACGTTCCGCGGACGCGGGACGTAGCGGCCTATGCAACGGCTCACCCTGGACAATCTTTCGGAGGCGGTCGCTATCCTCCGGGGTGGCGGCGTTCTCGTCTATCCGACGGAAACGTCGTACGGTTTAGGGTGTGACGCGACGAACCATGCCGCGGTCGAACGCGTGTTCGCCATCAAAGGCCGTCCGGAAACCAAGGCCATGTCGGTCATTTTGCCGTCGCTCACGGACGCGACGAAGTACATTTACCTCCGGCCGTATACGAAGCGGCTTGCGGTGCACCATTGGCCGGGCCCGCTCACCATCGTCGCCGCGGCCATGCCGGACTCCCCGTTGTCGCCGCGCTGCACGAACAAGGGGCGCCACGCGGTGCGCATCTCTTCGCATCCCTTCGCCGCCGCGCTCACCGAAGCGCTCGGCGCCCCGATCATTGCGACGAGCGCGAACCTCTCCGGTCATCGGGACCTCTACCGCGCCGCCGACGTCCTCGCCACGTACGAACACGCCGCGCTCCCGCCCGACGCGTTCATCGATGCCGGCGACCTGCCGGAAACTCCTCCGTCCACCATCGTCGAGGTCGGCGCAGAGGGTATCAACGTGCTTCGCCAGGGGACCGTCGTGGTGCGCGAAGTATGGTAATGGCGAAAAAATCCTTCGGGCAGCACTTCCTGCACGACGTCCATGTCATCGACAAGATTCTTGCGGCCGCCCGGCCGGAAGATTTTTCGTGCGTGGTCGAGGTCGGGCCGGGGAGGGGGGCGTTGACGGAGAGAATAGTAACGAGTAGCCAGCGTCCAGTAGTGAGTAGGAAGAAACTCGTGCTGATTGAAGCGGATCGAGATCTCATCCCGGACTTGCGCGAACGTTTTCCTGATGCGGAAATAATTCAGGCGGATGCCGCGAACGTTGATTACGCCCCGCTTGTAGGGGATGCGCCGTGGCTCTTCGTCAGCAACCTCCCGTACAACGCCGCAAGCGCGATTGTCATGCGGGTGCTTGCTGCGGAGCGCCCTCCGGCGCGCATGGTCGTCATGGTGCAGAAAGAGGTGGGGGAGCGCATGCTCGCCTTGTCGCATGCAATGAGCGTCCTGTCCGTCGCGGTCGGGGTGTACGCAGACGTGGAACGGGTGTGTGTCGTGAAGCCGGGCGCGTTCACCCCGCCGCCCGCAGTGGACTCGATGGCACTCAAACTCACGCCCATCCCCTATGCACCGTCCACTGTCCCACCCGAGCAGGTGATCGCCGTCGCAAAAGCGGGGTTCGCGAACCGCAGGAAGTTTTTGGCAAAGAATATCGCCGCTGCAGGCATCGCCCCCGCTGACGCAGTCGTTGCGTGGCTCACGACGCATGGTTTTTCAGACAAGGCCCGGGCCGAGGAGCTCACGGTGGCGGACTGGATCGCACTTGCCGACACCATTGCGAAATAGGATCCGATGACGAGCCTGACATGTGCACAAATAGTGCGCGCCGCGTTCCCAGCCGGTGCGCATTTTTGGTATACTAGGTCCGTGACAAGCTGCGTCACGTTTTGCGTGGCGGGAATCTATGCAACCGGAACGCGTCGAAGTAACCCCACCACAACGTCCGGTGTTTTCGCGTGAACAGAAAGTCGGGTACGCCGTGGTCGTCGGCTGCGGCGTCCTTAGTGTTGTACTGGGATTTTTGTACATGGGCCGGCACCTCAATGCGCCGTTCCAAATCACGTACACCGGAAACCAGATGCTTACGTCCGACGAACGGCTTGCGCAGCAGATCGCCGAGCAGAAACGCAGCGACACGGACGGCGACACCATCAACGACTACGACGAGCTGTACGTCTACAAGAGCAGTCCGTACCTGACGGACACGGATTCGGACGGGCTGTCGGACGATATCGAAATCAACGACGGCGGCGACCCGACGTGCGCGACGGGCGATTCTTGCGAAGACGCGAGCGATGACATCGGGCAGCAAGAGACGTTTGCGGATGAGTACGCCGCCGCGGCGGCGGAAGAGAACGCGCGTGCAGTAGCGGCAATCGAGGCGATGAAAGAAAGTTTGCGGAACGTTTCGCCCGCGGAGGTCCGCGTCATGTTGGTCGATTCGGGCGCAACGCAGGCTGAAGTCGATGCGATGACCGACGAACAGGTCATGGCGACGTACGAAGAAATCCTTAACCAACTGGAGGCGAGTGGCCAACTTGACCAGCTGCTCGGCGCCGCCTCGTCCGACATGCAGGCGCAGTAGCGTATGACCGTCCGTACCGCAGTCCACCGCATCCTCCTCGGTTTCCTTACCCTCGCGCTTTCCGTGCAAGGGGCGTTGCTGTTCCCCCATGCGGCGTATGCGGTCGACGGCGCAGCGGGTGGTGCCATGGTCGTCGGCAGCGACGCGGCGAAGGTCGGTGTCGATGCGGCAAAAGAGGTGGGGAAGCTCTCGCTTTCCGCGGCGGTCTTTACGTCGCTCATCAACCTGACAAACTTCGCCATCAACCGCGCGGCGTACGACCTCGCGGTCATGCTTGCGTCCGGCGCTGCGGGCGAAGACCCGCTCGTCGAGTACCGCACGGTGTGGGACTACGGCGAGGACTACGCCGCGGCGGTCGCGGGCGAGGCGGTCGGGTTGATTTCGGACGAGATTACTGCGCAGGGGGGCATTTTGAGCAACTTCAACCTGTGTGCACCGTCGAATCCGGAGATCCTCCTGTCGTTCCGTCTGGGCGTCCGCGCGGCCTTCGACCGTCCGGAGCCGCGCTGTGACTGGGGCGATTTCAAGTCGAACTGGGCCGGGTATCTCGCCCAGGTTGAGGCGGATTACGAAGGCGGCAGCGGCATTTTTAAGAACGACCTGGTGCTTACGGAGCTTGCGGACGCGTTCAACCCGACGACGAACGAATTCGCCGTCGGCGTCCAGCTGTACACGGACATCCTCGGGAAGGCGCGACGCGACGCGGATCTCGCGGAGGAAAAGCTCTTGTACCAGGGCGCGACGAAGGACGTCGTCGACGTCATCACCGGCAACGTCCAGACGCCGTCAAAGTACATCAATTATCAGGAGGAGAGCGTGTGGGGCGCGCAGTTCAACCGCAACTACACGCTGGCGGAGATGTTTGCGAATAACGAGGACGCGTTCATTGCGCTCGGCATGAACGGCCTTTCGATGTTCACGAACACGTTTATCAGCCAGTTCACGAACAAGCTCTACAGCGGCCTTTTCGACTTCGATGCGGTCACGACGAACCCATTTGACGACGGGCTCCTTGCGACGTCGAGCCGCGAGGAGGCGCAAGAACGGTTCCGTTCGCTCTCGACCATCACGCCGCTTGAAGTCACGAACTACAGCCTGCTGTCCGAATTTTCAAGCTGTCCGTCGACGAGCCGCGGCTTGTACAACTGCGTGCTCGACGCCTCGTTTGCTTCGGCGATCGCGCGTGCCGACTCCGACACCCCGCTTACCATCGAAGAGGCGATCGAAGAAGAACTCCTCGACGGCACCTGGCCGCTCATCCCGTCGGAAGACAAGCCGCGCAACCAGGATCCGTACTGCTATTCATACGGGTTCTGCCACTCCAACCTCGTCAAACTCCGCAAGGCGCGCATTATTCCGGTCGGCTGGGAACTTGCGGCCGAGTCGGCGTACAACGATGAAAACGATCCGGTCACGCTCCAGGAAGCGATCGACGGCTTCGACGACTGCGGCGACGACGGCGAACCGGACGAGTCGCACCCGTGGTGCAAGCTCGTCGACCCGAACTGGGTTCTGAAATACCCCGAGACGCAGTGCCGCAACCTTGCGTATGGCCAGCTCCTCGAGTCGTCGGCCGCGGATTCGCGCAAGCAGGAGTGCGTCGACATGCCGAGCTGTATCGACGAAAACGACGACGGCACGTGTTCGGGCGGCTACGGGTACTGCGTCCGCGAAGAAAACGTCTGGCGCTTCCGCGGCGAGTCCTGCCCGGAGTACGCCTCGTCCTGCTTGACGTTCGAAGAAGCCGCGACCGGCGAAGACGCGAGCATGCTCACGAATACGGTCGACTACGCCGATTGCGACGAGTCGAACGCGGGCTGCATGTGGTACGCGACGGAAAAAGAAGAGGGGAGCGACGGGTCGTTCGACTGGCCGACGGTTGCGGACGTGGCGTCGGAAGACGAGGCGAGTGGCACCTACGCGTCGCGCATCTACTTTACGGACGAGGTGGAAACGTGCGACGACGAGGCGGGCGGTTGCGCCAAGCTCGTCGAGCGCACCGACGACCTCCGTTTGAACGTCATTCCGAACTCAAGTTTTGATTCGGACGAGGACGGCAACGACGTCCCGGACGTCTGGAACGTCATCGGGAGCATTACGTACGACGAAACGGAGGCCTATTCGCTGAGCGGCGGCGCGGCCATCAACACCGGGGCATCAGGACTCGCATACCAGGCCGGCATCGTGCTCGAACAAGGGTCGTTTTACACGTTGTCGTATTACGCCCGGCAAACCGACAGCAGCGGTACGGCCGAGGCGAACGTCATCGTCTCCATGAGCGGCGAGGACGGTTCGACCGTTGACCTCTCCGGTACGAGCTACACGTCGGACTGCAACATTTTTAGCACCGACGACAGTATCATGCAGCTCTTGGGTACACCGACGAGCGAGGATTTCGAGCGCTTCGAGTGTACGTTTACGGTGCCCTCGCTGACGGACGCGTCGGAAAACATCGTCGCGTTCGTCGACGTCCTTTCGGGCGACCTCTGGGTCGACGACGTGCAGCTCGAACAGGGCGAGGACGCGTCGGACTACCATGACGGGTACAGCGAGGCGACGTTAACCTACACGTACGCCAAGGTCGCGCCGTCGTATCTCGGCTGCACCGGCGATGACGACGATCCGGAGGCGTGCGACAACTACGCGCAGGTCTGCAGCGAGACCGACGTGGGCTGTTTGGAATACACCCCGACCAACGGCGACCCGGCGGTGTTCGGCGTCGCTTCCTCGCTCGACGAGTGTCCGTCCACCTGCGTCGGTTATGACACGTACAAGCAGGAAGAGACGCTGTACGAGCCGGAAGGCGACTTCCCGGTGTACTTCATTCCGGACAGCGCGGAGTTGTGTACGGAAGAAGAGGTCGGGTGCGACGAGTTCACGAAGCTCGACGATGAGTCGTTGGCGTACTTTACCTATCTCCGCGCCTGCGTCACGGAAGACCAGGCGGACGCGAACACGAACGGCGACCAGGGCGAGGTGTTCTACACGTGGGAAGGCTCGGACCTCGAGGGGTACCAGCTCGTGACGTGGTCGCTCCTTGAGTCCGATCTGGATGCGTATTCGACCTCCACATATACCGCGAGCGGCGACACGGAGACGAGCCCGGGCGAGGCGCCGTGCACGACGTGGACCACGACATCCGCGGGTATCGAATGCAACGACAACGCGGACGCGGACTCGTCCGGCCATTTCGATACGGACAGCGAGGATTGCGACGAGCACGACGACATCTTTACGAACCCGAATTGCCGCGAGTTCTACGACGCGGACGGCGACATCCACTATCGCGACTGGTCGCTGACCGTGACCGTCAACGACGACTGCGCGAGCTACCGCAAGACGGACCTCGTCGGCCTTGGCGATGATGACGACAGCGACGGCACCGACGACGGCGAAGCGAACTGCGAAGCGTCCGGCGGTTACTTCGATAGCACGACCTCCGCGTGTACGTATTACGGCTACTCCGAGGAGAGTTTTACCTGTAACGAACGGGCGAACGGCTGCCGCGCCTACACCGGCGGCAGGAGCGGCAACAGCCGCGTGGCGCTCGAAGAAACGTTCGAGGACGGCGACCTGACCGCGTGGGACGCGGCGTCGTCGTCCACTGTCGAGTACAGCAACGAGTCGATCGCGACCGACGGCCACTCGCTCGCGTCGACGGGCGAGACCGTCTGGACGTTCTTGGGCGGCGACGGCACGGAATGTGAAGAAACCACCGAAGGCGCAGGTTGTGAGGAGAGCGCCGTGTCGCTCGGCGGCACCTGTACCGTCGATGACGGCGACGCGTACTGCGGCACGCTCGAAGACGAACTGTACGCCGGCAAGACCTACACGTTGAGTTTCTGGGCAAAGGGCGACGGCAGCGTGACCGTCGGGTTCGATATCGATGCCAACACGTCGTCGATCGCATTCGGCACCGGAGACGCGCAGTTCGACACGATTGACCTTTCCGCGTCCGGTTGGGAGGAGTACCGCCTGGGCCCGCTCAACATGACGGACGAAGACTACGCGGATTTCGGCGCCGGCACCGTTCTCGCATTCATCCCGGCCTCGAGCAGCGTCGACTTCTATATCGACAACATCGTTCTGCGCGAAGGCGAAGACAGCATTACCGTCATCAAGGATTCGTGGGAGACGCCGGACGAGTGCGACGAGACGCCGGAAGGCACGGCGTCGGCGCAGTACTACCTCGGCTGCCAGGAATACCTCACCGCGGAGGATGACACGGCCTACCTGAAGTCGTTCTCCTCGCTGTGTTCGGAAGAGGTCGTCGGTTGTGAGGCGTACTTTACGACCGAGCAGTCGGAGTCGCCGTACGCGCAGGTCTACGGCGCGACCTGCGAGCGCCTCGATACCGATACCTCGACCGCGGTCGATTGCTACTACAACACGTCGTCCGGCGCATTCGACACGACGACGCCGTACCTCTGCACCATCGGCATCGGCGAGACCGACTGCACGTTCGACATGGAGTGGTACGTTCCGGACGACGAGTTGCCGAGCCATATCAGCTACGGCCCATCGACGCATATCGTCCCTGCGGATACGTCGAAGTATCTTGTGGTGGACGAAGAGGACGAGTGTTTGCCGGCCGAAGCGGGCTGTATGGAAGTCGGCCTCCCGACCTTCAGCCAGGACCGCACGCAAGTGACGAGCTCGGAATCGACGTATCTCTTGAACGACCCGGACGACTACGCCGACATCCTTTGCGCGCACGCCGACCTGTTCTGCGAGGCGTGGGAGAGCGACGACGAGGGCACGTATTACTTCAAAGACCCGGGCGAGAAGACGTGCGAGTACCGCACGGACGTCACCATCAACAACGTCACGTACGACGGCTGGTTCCGCACCGGCACGGACGAGTTCTGCTACGGCGACGGCGGTTGCAGCGAAAGCGGCGCGTCGTGTAACGAAGACGCGGATTGCGGCGCGGACGGCGGGGAGTGCGTCATCGACGTCGGCAGTTACGTCATCGGCGGCGAAGAGTCCGGCATCTGGCGCAACGGCGACGACGATTACGACGGCTGGGTCGGTTCGTGCGACGAGGAGTACAGCACGTGCACGGAGTTCCAAGACCTCATGCAGCTTGCCGAAGGTGACATCTACGGCGAGAGCGACGGCGAGTCGTACGTCTACCTCGATAACAGCCAGTTGGAGGAGTCGACGCTGGCGTCGAGCCAGCAGTGCGACGGCGAGGTAAGCCAGAAGGAGGGCTGCGTGCTCTTCAACGACACCACCGACAGCGGCCAGGACTACAACGCGAGTGCGAGTTACGTCGCGAGCGTCCATGCCGACGTCCTGTTCGGCGATGACGAGTTTGCGCTCGTCGACCCGATTAGCTGTGACGACGAGGAAGGCTCGACCATCACGACGCCGGACGGCGAGTATGTGGACCTGTGCGCGCAGCGGTGCGTGTACGATGCGGAATATGACGGCAGCGCGGCCGGGATGTTGTTTGCGAACGGCCTTGAATACGGATCGAATGGGACGTATTCGTACGGACGCGATGACATGTATCAGTTCGGCCAGTCGTGCTACGACGACAGCGATTGTCCGAGCTTGACGGATATCTACGGCGACGAGATGGCGGGCTACTGCGCATCGAGCGTGGATATCGTGTGGTCGAGTTCGAGCGGGACGATCGTCGGCGCGGACGTGCCGCGGCTCGACGATGACAGCAACCGCATTCTCAAGGTGAACCGCGACCGCGAGTGCAGCGAATGGCTGACGTGCGCGGATTCGCAGGAGGTGTGGGACGAGCGCACGGGAAGCTACCGCACCATCTGCGAAGACATCGACCTCTGCACCAGCTATTCCGGCGCAGGCGATACGTCGTTCTGTTCGGAATGGGATCGGGACGATATCGCGTCGGTTCTCGGCAACGAGCGCTACACGGACCGCGATGTCAGCTGGTACGGCCACGAGTATTCCGGTCTTGCCATCCCGGAGCTCTTGCCGGTGCAGATGCTTGACCAAAAGAACGTCGCGCCGCCGAGCGGCTACTGCGACCTGACGCCGGATTACGCGGAAGGGGACGAGCTCTTTGACGAATACCAAGGCGACGAGTGCGAAACGGATGCGGAGTGCGGCGCCGGCGTGGCGAGCGGCTACTGCATTGGCGTCGGCGACAACATCGCGGAAGACGACTACCGCCTGGTGTACGACGCCGGGTCGTGCGACGAACCGTATGGCGCGTCCTGCACAGTGGGGTACTGCGAAGACACGGGCGCAACCTGTTCGAACAGCGACCAGTGCGGCGACGCGGACTGTATCGTCGGCACGTGTTACACCGTGAGCACGACGGACTGCTCGTCCGACGCTGAATGTGGTGACGGCGAAGTGTGCCTTGGCACCGTCTGCGCCGAAGACGAAGGCGACCTTGAGGTCGGCGATTCGTGCGGCAGCGGCGAAACGCTCTACGAAAATACCGTCGTCCAGAACGGCACGTGTATCCGTGACGAATGTTTGGTGACGCCGGACGGCCAACCGGTCGACATCGCGGACACCGAAGCGAAGTCCTGCCGCGCCTACCCAGAAGTCGACAGCCCGTTCCCGAACGAGGTGGTGAGCGAATGGTTGGATCCGGACGATGGCGAAACGAGCGTTACGTCGCCGTTTGAGGGCGTCGACGAAAACCTTGAGAATGTCCCGGACATGATTCCGTACTCATTTGTGACGGGGTACGACAACGTGAATTGGTGCGCCGGAGGCGAAGACTGCGTATGCAGCTACAAGATGGTGTCATACGGGGACAACGACCAAAAGGCACGGTATTACGGGCTTGATTCCGATTTCCCAATTCAGTCAGTTGGTATCTGTATTGGGGGCGGTTTTGAGGGCGCGTATTGCTCCAAGACTGGAGGCACGGGTTCAACAAATGACTCTACCGCGATTCTTGAGAGCACGTGCGAAAACGGGTACGACGAAGACGAGGATGGGAGTTATGACGGCACAACGGATGTGAAGGGCGGCGGCACGTGTCAATATCCGACAAAGGAAGACATGTTGCTCGGCCTTGATGGGTACTGTTTGGAACGTGATACCGGTATCAATATTCACGGCAATAACGACGAAGACCACGGCGCATGCGTGAGCTGGCTCCCGGTCGACCAGCTCGCCGGATCGACGGACTTGTACGCGAAGTACTTGAATGCCGGGTGGAATGGCGGCGACGTGCAGTACTGCGCGTATCAGGAGACGGTGTATGACGTGGGCCCGAGCGGTGTCCCTGTGACGGGTACGACATCGGAGGGCGAATGGGAAATTGGTAGCGATTGGGATGGCAAAGGCGGAACCGGGTATCTCGTCGCGTGCGCTGAGCAGGAAACCTGGGGCGGGGACTGCTCGTCCGAGAGCGCGGACGAATGCGACGAAAATGCAGTTTGCCCTGATGGGTTCTTCGCCGTGGTCGGTGGCTGCGTGGAGGATGGTAATGATTCGGCTGCAGCCGGGACTCCGGCGGCAGAGTGTCTCATAGATGCCGGCGATAACGACTGCCCTTACATCTGTGTTCCGCAGGAGAGTTGGAACGACACGACCGATGAAGAGTGTGGCACCGCAGCGCTCGTCGCTGCCGGGTTCGATGTCGCCAACGAAAGCGCAACGGGCACATCGGCGGGCTCTGTGCTGAGCGGTGGGAACGCTGTGCTCGAGCACAACGGCGACTTCAATGAATTCCTGCAGGTCTACAATTGGTTGCGCGACTGCAAGGTCCGCGGCCTCTCAAGCGACGAGGCAGAGGCATACTACGGCAGTGAAGTTTCGCTGAATACCGCTGTCGCTGACGACCCGGATTACTTCACCGACCTCACGCTGGGTTACAACGCATTGTCGTATGACGCCTGTACGGTACTTGTCGCGCCGGTCGATGAAAGCGTCACGGATCATAACTACGCTTGGACTGATCGTCTTCTAAACCAGTACTCGGAATACAGTCCGTACAACTCCTATACCGTCACTACCGAGCCTTCTCCATTCGGTGCGACGGATGACCCGAGTAGCGTCATCAACTACTCCGACGCATACCCGTTTATCCCTGACGATGAGGATAATCTGACGGCGCGCTCGTATGGCACGACAGCAGAGTCGGTATCGACTGTGCTGGGTCGTATTGATAACCTCTTTGCGCGACTTGTCGGTGCGTTCTTGTTCGACACCGATGCGGGGAGCGATGCCGCAGTCGGATCGCTTGGCAGTTACGAAGAAGAAGACATCGATAGTAACATTACGACGCTCGGCGGCAGCGACCGGAGCTTCCAGAGCGACGTTCGCGCAAGCGAGGGCACGCCACCGAGCGTCTGGGCGCTCGACCTCGCGGACTGCGATGGCACGGAGTGTGAAGAAGACGAGAACCATCACCTCACGCTGAACGACACGAACGAAGGCGAAGTGAGCGGAGACGGCGGGTTCCTCCGCGCATACCTCAAGTTCTACGCCGCAGCCTACAAGGAGCAGCTCCCCATCCGCCGCGTTATCGTGGATTGGGGCGACGGCGAGACCACCGGGTCGAGTACGGACGACAACTACTTCAAGAACCACCGCGGCTTCCAGGAGGACACGACCGTGTCCATCTGCGACACGGAACCCGGAAGTGCGGACTACGAATGGGGCATGACGACCGACAGCTGCGATCCGAATTACTTCAGCTACAACCACGTGTACAACTGCACGGAGGGGCTCATCGAGGAGTATGAAGATGAGAACGGTACGTGCACGGACGACGATAATGACGGCATATTCGATGCCTCGCCGTGTGTCGCGAGTGACGCGGACGGTGATTACTGCGTCTATGTCCCGAAGGTCCACGTCCGTGACAACTGGGGTTGGTGCACGGGGATGTGTGATTCGTCGAGCTCTGCGGTAAATACCGATGATACGGAGGGTTGCTTTGACGGGGCGGGTGACATTAGTTCGGATCATGGAGACAGTGAGTGTAATTGGGAAACGCCGCCCGATTCATCGACCGATCCATGGGTCTACTACGAGGGCGCGGTCTACGTGAGTCCGTAACAACCACCCCCTAACCCCCTCCATAAATGGATGGGGTTGGAGCAAAAGAGACGAGCATGCGCTCGTCTCTTTTGCAAATATTCTTGATCCCGTGGTTACCCCCATTCATGGGGGGCCAGGGGGTAAATATGAGGAACCCCCGGCTTTCTCCAAAGTCGGGGGTCCCGTCCGCTGCTCTCACAGCGGGTCTCCACCATCAGCGGCACTCGACCTCGGTTCCGTCGTTGACCTCGTACGCGATGCGGGCGCCCTCCTGGTCGATCTCCGACGAGGTGATACGCTTGTTCGTGTCCTCGGTCTCGTACGCGAGCTGGTTGCCGACGATCTTGAGGTCGTAGTCGCCCTCGAGATCCGCACGGTAGCCGCGCTCGACGAACAGGTCGTCATGCTCGAAGTCCTCCGAGTACTCGCCGCGCTCGATGTGGCACGTGGCCCCGCCGAGATCGAAGTACAGGTTCAGGGAGGACTCGATCGTGACGTTGCCGTCGACGACCTCGTAGACCGTGGGCTCGTACTCGCCGTCGCCGTTGCTGTCCACGGGGCTGTCCTTGTGGTAGGCCTCGACGGTGTCGGTGCTGGCGAAGTACGTCACGACGATCGGAGCCGCCACCCAGAGGCCGTTGCCGTCCTGGTGGGTGGGCAGCCCGTCCGCCGTGGGCGACTCGAGCGACCCGGCCGCGATGAAGTACGGCCACTCGTCCTTGAGGGCGAGCGTCTCGCCGGGCGAGGCCTCGTCGAGGACATCGTGCTCCTCGTAGCTGAAGTCGTTCCGGTCGGACACATAGTCGAACGCGAGCGAGTCGCAGTCGACCTGGGCGCCGAGCTCGGTGACCTTCAGCGTGACCTCGACCGTGTCGCCGGTCCCGTGGGGGTTGCCGTCGGTGTCGCCGACCTGGCCGTTGTTGCCGATGGTGGTGCTGCCGTCCGTGCAGGCCCCCAGGGCCAGCAGGACGACCGGAAGCGCGAAGCGCGTCATGGGGATGTCCTTTCCGCCGTTGCTGTGGCGGGCTGAGGGGTGGTGCACGTGACTGACAGCGAGAAATTGAAAGAGCTTCTGCAAAAGAGGATGAGCCTCGTGCATGCTAACCTTAGCGTAAAAAGGTCAAAAAGTCAACAATGTGGATAAAACTGTCCGTGGTCTGTGGACAAAAATTTGGCTAACTGTAAATGACAAATTCACCCACAGGCCAAGCCTTGCTGTAGGCTTGGCCTACGGGTAGGTCTGGTAGTCGGCCAAAGAAAACAGCGCAGGCATCATTGCATTCACAATCGGATCAAACCCCCCGTCGCTGTAGGCGGGAAAACTGGTCCATGGATATTTTCTGAGAAACTCGATGGGGTCGCAGCTTGTGCGCCTATCGGCTAGATCAAGTGGGTTCTGGTGGATATAGCGCATAAGATGCTGGAGATAGGCGTTTTCATCGATATGTTTTGATTGAAAGGGCGCGGACCAGAGTCGCCCATCCCTCCGGTGACGTTTATTAAAGTACATACTGTAGCTCGTAGCCGCACGATGAAAGAGTTTGGTAATGCCGCCGTCAACTTCTTGGCGCATCAAAAAGTGATAATGATTGGGCATCACCGCATAGCAGACGATGCTGACCAGAGGCTTCTCCCCTCCGTTATTGACCGTGAGTATCGCATAAAGCCACTTTCGATAGTCTTGCACGTCAGAAAACGTCACCCGCTTATCAACTCCGCGATTGTAAATGTGGTAGTACTCTCCCGTGGCAAGAATGTGAGGACGCATAGATGTGGGTATGCGCCGGAAATAAAGAAACCCCCCGGCAAAAGGCAGGGGAGTGTTGATTTCAACATAAGACCGTCCGCACCCTATGTCAAGGCTTCGCCTTCCACAAGGCTAGGCCTTGGGGTAGGCCTAGCCTTGACGAGGTGGTTTTTGACGGCTGAGCCGTGCCGTGTTATCGCGTATACAAACACCTCATCCATTTCCTTATGCGTTTGCGTACGGCGTTTCGTGCGGTGACGATCGGTGTGGCGAGCATCCTCGCGTTCTCGACAGCGGCTTCGGCCTTGGCGGTGGACGACCTGGACAGCTCGTCATTTATTGTGGAAAGCCAGTTCGAGCCCGACATGCGCACCGGCGCGTTCACGTACTCCTATCCGCTCACCGTGCCGCCGGGCCGCAACGGTGTGCAGCCGTCCCTTGCGCTGTCCTACTCGAGCGCGAATAACGACAATGCGAGCGTTGTCGGGTACGGGTGGACGCTCGACATCCCGTCCATCGAGCGTATCAACCGCTACGGCACGGACGACCTCTACGACAACCACGACTTCACCTCAGCGCTCTCGGGCGAACTCGAGGACATCACCCTCACCGATGCGACGCACGGCAGCTTCGGCGCGAAGGTCGACGACGGCAGCTTCCTCGAGTACGACTACGCGACGGACGAAACGTGGACGGTCACCGATAAGTTCGGCACGACGTACGTCTTCGGCGCGACTGACGACGCGCGCGTTTCCGACCCCTCGGACACGAGCCGTGTCTTCCGCTGGATGCTGTCGAGCATCACGGACGCGAACGGCAACACGGTCACGTACACCTACACGAAAAGCGGCAGCCAGGTATACCCGTCCGCCATCAACTACACGGGCAACGGCGCAACGTCCGGCATCTTCGCCATTTCGTTCACGCTCGAGTCCCGCACCGACGCGCAGACGTCGTATGCGGCGGGCTTCGCGGTGACGACCGCGTACCGCATCGATCGTGTCGACGTTGCGGTGTCGGGCACGACCGCGCGCAGCTACGACCTCGGATACGGCACGGGCGACAACGGCGTGCGCTCGCTCCTCACAAGCGTTACGGAGACCGGCTACGACGACGCGGGCGCGGCAACATCGCTGCCGGCGACGACGTTCGCTTATTCATCGGTCGATCGCGACTGGGACGAGGACACGTCCTTCGGCGGACTGCCGGTCGTCATCGCAGGGTCGGGCAGCGGCAGCCTTGGCGTGTACCTTTTCGACGTGAATGGCGACGCATACCCCGATGTCGTGAAGTCGCGCGACACCGACCGTGCGGTGTACATCAACAACGGCGACCGCACATGGACCGAGGACACGTCGATCGCCGTGCCGCTTGCGTTTTCGTCGAGCATCGGCCGGGACATGGGCGTGCGCGTCCTCGATATGAACGGCGACGGCCACCAGGACCTCGTGTACGCGCGCTATCTCTCTGGTCCCGGGACGGTCGACGACGCGGTGTACCTCAACAATGGCGACGGAACCGGCTGGACGGAAGACACGACGATCAGCGTCCCCCAGCCGTTCTGCAACGACGGCGGCACAGACTTCGGCGTGCGCGTGCTCGACGTCGATGGGGATGGCATGCAGGACATTGTCTATGCGCGCAGCGGCTTCACGCCCGCGGTCTACATCAACGACGGCGACGGGACGGGGTGGACTGAGGATCCCGGGTATACCGTCCCGGTATATTTCGTTACGGCATATCCGAAGGACATGGGCGTCCGGACGTTCGATGTGAACGGCGACGGGCTGACCGACCTCGTGTATTCCCGTTACTTGTCGGGCGGCAGCCACGACGAGGCGGTCTACATCAACGACGGCGACGGAACCGGCTGGACGGAAGACACGACGATCAGCGTCCCGATCGGCTTCTTGACGTCGGCGGAACGGGATATGGGCGTGCGCATGATGGACGTGAACGGCGATGGGCTGACCGACCTCGTGTATGCCCGCAACGAATCGTCGGGGGCGCAGGACGACGCGCTCTACATCAACGATGGCAGCGGCTGGACCGAGGACACGTCGTTTGTCGCGGTGCGGACGTTCACGAACGACGGAGGCATCGACTACGGCGTCCGCGAACTCGATCTCGACGCCGACGGTAGGGACGATATTCTCTATTCGCGCAATACCGGTACTACGGAAGAAGCGCTCGATATTGCAGACACCGGAAGCTCCGACCTCCTCTCGGTGATCACCCAACACACCGGCGGCACGACGACCGTCGGGTACGGGACCGTCGCTACATATGACGGCGAACTGTTCTTCCCGCTGACGGTTGTCGACACGGTCACGACCGACGACGATCTGGGGAACACGGCGACGACGTCCTACGCCTACGAGGACGGCGATTACTACTATGCCGACGAATATGACCGGAAGTTCGCCGGCTTCGGGCTCGTCACGGTGACGGACGCGCTTGGCAACGTCACGAAACGCTATTACCACCAGGGCAACGACACGCAGTCGACGATCGGCGAATCGACCGACGACGTCAGCAAGCTGTGGCACGCCTTCCGCGAAGAGCAGCACGACGACGCGGGCAGCCTATACCGCACCGTCATCCACAGCATCACGAACACCGACCTCGGCAACGACCGCGATTTCGTCTACGAAAACCAGACGCTGGAACTCTTGTACGACGCGGATAGCGACCATCGCGACAAGGCGACGGCGTTCTCGTACTCCACGACGACCGGCAACCTGAGCGAGCGCACCGACTACGGCCTCGTCACCGGCACGGACGCGGGCGGCGTCACCGACAGCGGAACCGACCTCGTCCGCACGAGCTACACCTACGCCGATTACACGACCGGCGGCACGTCGGGCTACGCGACTGCGGAGATTACGCGCGACTACTACAGCAACCGCTGGCGCCACACGCGATGGTTCTACGACAACCAGGCGTTCGGGTATCTCACGACCGGCAACGCGACGACGGTGTCGCGCTGGGTGAGCGGCACGACGTCGCTCGACACGACCTATACGTACAACACGTACGGCATGGTCGCGACCATGGCCGACCCGTCGGGGAAGACGACGACGTACACGTACGACAGTGACAACCTGTATGTCGCGACGGAGACCGACGACCTCGGCTACACCACCGATTTCACGTACGACTACTCGTCCGGCAAAGCGGTGACGATGACCGATAAGAACGGGTACGCGTATGCGACCGACTACGACGGCCTCGACCGTCCGACGACCGAATGGGCGCCGGACGCGACGACGCCGACGACGCTCGTGCCGGTGAAGACCTACGCGTACGACGACACCAGTTCGCCGACCTCGGTGCACACGACGGAGTACATTGACGGGACGTTGACGAAGGAGACGTACACCTTCATGGACGGTTTCGGCCGGCCGGTGCAGGTGCGCACGGAATCGGAAACGCCCGGCACCTCCACGGTCGTCGATACCGTGTACGACGCCCTCGGCCGCGCCGCGGAGGTCGCCTTGCCGTACGAATCGAGCGGCACGGCGTACACCGGCGCAACGACCGACACGACGTTGTACCAGACGACCGAGTTTGACGCCCTCGGCCGCGTGTCGTCGACGACGAACGTCGAAGGCACGGCGACGAAGAGCTATGAAGATTGGTGGACGACGGAAGTCGACGCGAACGGCGAGACGAAGCTCTACTATTATGACGCGTTCGACCGCCTGACGACCGTCGGAGAGCGCCTCGGCACCTCGACGACGTACACGACGTCCTACACGTGGACGGCCGGCGGCGACCTTGCGAAGATTACCGACGGCGCGAGCAATATCCGGCAGTTCAGCTACGACAACATGGGTCGCCGCACCGTCGCGCGCGACCTGCGCTCGACGACCGACGGCGCGTACGGCAGCTGGAGCTACGCGTTCGACAGCTCGAGCAACCTTTCGACGTCCGTCAGCCCGAACGGCGTGACGACGACGTACACGTATGACGACCTCAACCGTGTCCTCACCGAAGACGCGTCATCGACGACTGGTACGGATGTCACGTACGCCTACGACACGTGCACGAACGGCATCGGCCGCCTGTGTTCGGTGGTGGTGCAAGGCGGCGCGACGACCGCGTACGTCTACGACGCCCTCGGCCGCGTTGATACCGAAACGAAGACCATCGACGGTACGGCCTACACGACCGACTACACCTACGACCGCCAAGGGAACGTCGTGGGCATCGCGTATCCGGACGGCAGCGAGACGTATTACGGGTTTGACGACGCGGGGCAGATCGACGAGGTCATGTTCAACGACGGATCGGCCGGTGGCGGGTTTACGGTCGCGAGCGGCATCACGTATGCGCCGAACGGTAAGATGGAATCCGTCACGTATGGCAACGGCGTCACGACCGTGTGGGACTACGATGCTGCGGACCTCTATCGTTTGGACGGCATGACGACGGTCTCCGGCGCGACGACGCTCGAGGACTTCACGTACGCCTACGACAACGTCGGCAACATCACGAGCCTCGTCGACGCGTCCAGCCTGTACGCCGGCATGACGATCGCGTACACCTACGACGACCTCTACCGCTTGACGCAGGCGGCCGCGACGAGCACGGACAGCGCGTTGACGTACACGAAGACGTGGACGTACGGCGCGATTGGCAACATCCTCACGTCAAGCGACCACGGCACGTACCAGTACCTCGGCTACCAGGCGGGGAACTATGCGAACCCGCACGCCGTGACGAAGATCGGTACGACGACGCTTACGTACGACCGCAACGGCAACATGACGAGCGACGGCACGTGGACGAACACGTGGAACTGGCGCAACGAGATGACGCAGTCGACGAACGGCACGACGACCGTGTCGTACCAGTACGACCATGAGGGGAACCGCGTGGAGCAGTCGAGCGCGAGCCGCACCGTCGTGTACGCAAACTCGTACTATGACATCGAGGGCACGGAGTTGCGCCGCCACATCCCGGCCGGCAGCCTCGGTACCATTGCGACGTCGACGTACGACTCGTCGGACTCGACCGCCGAGACGGTGTACCACCACAAGGACCACCTGGGCGGCACGCACGTGGAGACGGACTCGACGGGTGCGGTGCTCGAATACATCGTCTACAAGCCGTTCGGCGGCGTCCTGAGCGACGTGCAGTCGGGCACGTACGAGAATGACTACAAATACACGGGAAAAGAACTCGACCCCGACACCGGCTACTCCTACTACGGCGCCCGCTACTACATGGGGACGTATGGGAGGTTCACGAGCCAGGATCCGGTGTACTTGGGGATGGGGAGTGCAACGCCGGAATCGGTGCTTCGGGATCCACAAGTTCTGAATAGCTATTCATACGCAAGAAATAACCCGGTATCCTACATCGATGTTAACGGTGAATTCCCTTGGCTCGTCGTGCTGGTCGTCTATGTCATCATCGAAGCGACGTTGACGGCTATTGATACGGTAGATACTGCACAAACTATATTCGATCCAAACGCCACGGAAGACCAAAAAGTTCAGGCATTTGCGCTCTATGGACTGGGTTTTGTTCTTCCGGGAGCCGGGTACTCGAAAATTGATGACGTAGTTGATGGCGTAAAGAATGCGACTCGCGCTGCGGATAACATGAAGGATATCGCCTCCCGCACGAGATGGGCGGACTCGAGTTCGCTGAAGCGGCATGTTATAGATCATGGGAGTGACTTCGGTACCGATTCGGCAGAAGACTACGCCAAAATGGCTCAGGATTTTTACCAGCGAGGTATGGCAGATGCGAGGAGTGGTATCGAAGTGAAGGTTGGACAGGATGGCAGGATCCGAATGTATAACGAGTCAACGAATATATTTGGTGTGTATAATCCTGACGGTACTACCGCGACATTCTATAAGCCCGATCCGGCTGATCACGGATACGCGACAAACCGAGAGTATTGGGATAGCCAAAAGTAAGCTTGCTTTCTATGCAAACTGAGCATTATTGTCCTGTATGTGGTTTTGATCTGGGCTTTCAGCCATGGAGCCACGGATCGGGTTCCCAGGAAATCTGCCCGTCATGCGGCATCCAGTTTGGTTATACTGATGCTGCAGGAGGCGACGTGGAGAAAAGAAAAGCGATCTACCAGAAATGGAGGGAGGATTGGATCAAAAAGGGGATGCTGTGGGACTCGAATGGAGGACTGCCTCCGGAACATTGGGATCCAGTAAAGCAGCTCAGAAACATTAGAATCAATTTGCCGTAAGATTAGAGTATGATCGAAGGGCTCATTGTTGTTGCAATCGGCGCGGTAAACGCCGGCATCGGGTACAAGCTGGCGACTGATGCTGCATTCCGCGAAGAGTACATAAAGAAAAGTCCGAAGGCATGGCTATGGAGAAAACTATTTGGTGAAGAGCGCGCTATCAAGCTCCTGCATCGCGTGTTTGCTCCGCTTGCCTGCGTCATCGGCATCGCGCTCATCGCACTCGGTGGCTTCTTGCTGCTGGCTGCGTAGCGTATGGATCATCTCTCAACACACAACCTCGAATCATCGCTTGTGTACATTCTTGATCTCGTGCGCTCGGCAGATCCGGTTGGGCTCATTGAGGGCGGCGCACCGGGGGATGAATACGATCAGGAGGCACATGAGATCTTCCTCAAGAAAAAACGAGGAGAACTCAGCGCAACGAATGCGTATGATGAGGTGCGCAAAATATTCTTGCGCAGTTTCGGCGATGACACGCCGATATACGAAGACCGGCTCAGATTATTGGGAGAGGAACTGATGAAATTATGACGAGGGAAGAATACCGCGCGGTGACACAAATCCAATCAGCCGAAGAGGCGAAGTCCTGGCTTGAATCGACGAGGATGCTGTTCATCGCGTCTATCGGTTTCTACGTCGCGATGCAATTTGCATACTACGGCACTTCCGCCAGCATAGACGATGGCGTGGTAAGCGTCATTTACCTCTTCTTATTTTTCTATCTTCTCGTCCATTGCATTCGACTCATCCGTCGAACTCGCGATGTAACAAGCGCGCACATCATTTGGTATTTCCTTTTCGCACCGGTTTCCTGGCTTTGGTTTTATACTGATTTAGTCAAACCGTTAAAAATTATCATTGGCGAAATTGAACCGCCGGCAGAACTACCAAAGCGACGAGTACTTACCAGCGAAGAGAGAAAGCGCGTGAGTAAGAGGTTCTGGAGGACGATTCTCTGGACGACGGTCATATCATTCCTGGCGCTGATCGGTGTCACGGCAGTTATTGTATTGATTTCAGAGACACAGCGGTAATCGTGGAGGTGTGATTATGTGTATGGCGGTTGCCGGTGCGACGATTGAATGAAGTCATCCACACCTTCTGTCGCCGGTCGTCGACGCGACTTGTGCGACAAGGACGGGGCGAAGCGGACACGACAGTATCGTTCGTCGGAACACGGCGACGGGAATCGGCGGCACACGCCGATTTTTCGTTTGGCGCATGCCAAAATACTTTTTACGATGAAGGCACGACGTCGAAAGAGGTCGGAGCAAATCTGCGCCGCGCGCCACCCCGCAACCTAAGGAGAGAGAACGGGGAAACGCCGACACGGGTCGCTCCAAGGGCCCGGCAAGATCCCAGGGGAGTGGTTTTGCCGGGCCCGCGCGCCTCTTTGCGCCAACGCAGCCCTCAGGTTGTCCGCCGTGCGCGGCACTCCTAAAGCCCAAGGGATGCGTTGGCCAATCCCGGTCCAACCTCCCTTGGAGTGTGCCATGCGTTCCGTCAGTCCGTTCGCGTACGTCCCGCTCGTCACGTCGACGCTCACCATCCTGTTCCTCGCGTCCATCCTGGACGGCTGCTGCCCCAGCACCCGTCCGTACTGCATGGATCTCGAGGGCGTGGGCGGTGGGCAGGACAGCGTGACCATCGACATGCCCTTCACCGAGGGCTACCGCGTCGTCTGCTCGCAGGGGGCGGGCGGCGAGTACTCGCACCACTACGACTCGACGTACTTCGACGTCGACTTCGACACGCCGAACGACGCCGCGGTCCCGCTGTACGCGCCCGTCGGCGGCACGGCCTACGTGCACGACGCCGACCCCGAAGACGGGTTCGGCATCCACGTGAACATCGACATCGGGGACGGCACGTACATCGTGCTCGGCCACATGAGCGAGGTGTTCGTGGACGACCAGAGCGACGTCGCGGCCGGCCAGCTCCTCGGGTACGAAGGGACGACCGGCGCCTCGACCGGCGACCACGTCCACGTGGGACGCCACGACGGCGACGCCGCGGCCGACGCCGAGGACGGCGCGTCGCTCGAGGGCCTCGCGTTCACGCTCGACGCGAGCACCGACGGCGAGGAAGGCGTGACGCGCTACACGACGGAGCTCACCTGCGACCTGCCCGGCGGCCACGTCTACGGCTCGCGTCTCGCGACGCCGAAGTGGCACCCGGACGGCAGCCTGGTGAAGACGCCGGACGCCGCCACCGTCTATCTGCTCGAGGCCGGCGTGCTGCGTCCGTTCATCGACGAGGAGGCGTTCTGGAGCCGGGGGTACGACTTCGGCGAGGTCGCGCTCATCGACGAAGACGAGCTCGCGTGCTACGCCGCGGGGGATGCGATCGATGACGACGGCGCCGTCGAGGCCTTCACGGACGGCACGAGCGTCTGGATCGTCACCGACGAGTCGGGCGAGGCGCACCGCGTCCCGAGCACGGGGTGGCAGGCGGTCCTGAAGTCGTGGGGCATCACCGCCGCGACGTACGACGACCTGCCGGTTGGCAGCACGAGCGCGCGCATCGTCGGCGACGACGCGGTGTTCCGCGACGGGGCGCTCGTCTCCGAGCTCTCGAGTTCGGCGGTGTACGTCGTCTCGGGCGGCATCGCGATGCCCGTCGCCACGTGGGACGCGTACCTCCTCATGGGCTTCGAAGACCGCACGGTCATCGAGGTCGACGACGGCACCGTCGATGCGGTCATGGACCGCGTGGGGGACTGCGCGACGAACGCGTACTGCGTCGACCGCGACGACATCCTCACCTGCGGCGGCCCCTCCGGCGTGGAGGCGACGTACGACGAGACGACGAGCGACGACGAAGAGGGCGACGTGGGCGGGAGCGCGGACGGTGCGCTCGTCATCGCCTGGCAGACGCCGGGCGGCATGACCGCGGATCGCATCACGCTCTCGGGCGAGACGACGCGCGGCGGCGCGGCCGGCGGCTGGGCGACGATCGATGAGACGGCGGACGCCGCGTCCATCCTCACCTCCGTGCCGGGCTTCGCGCCGGGAGACCGCCTGCGCTTCTCGGTCGAGTTCGAGGCGAGCGGCGCCGTGTCGTGGTCGTGCCTCGCGCCGTACCCGCCCGGGACGGTGCAGGGCAGCGTGGCCGCGTCGTGGAACGGGTCGGCGATGGCCGTGACGGCCGCGGATGACCCTTCGAGCGACGGCTGCGGCCTTGTCGTCACCGTGTCCGAGTGACCTTCGGCGTCTGCATCGTGTTTCTCCTCCGGTAGGATCGGAGGATCGAGACGCGATGCAGGCGCCACTTTCATTTTCAGAAGTACTTGAATAGAGAAATAGAGAGTAGCAAACCATCCCGAGGCGGATGCCGAGGGACCTAGAAAAACTACGACCTATGAGCTATTGCGTCTACATGATGGCGAGCCTCTCGCACGGCGCCATCTATACCGGCATGACGGCAGATCTTGCTGCCCGCGTTCAGGCACATAAGTTGAAACTCGTCGACGGGTTCACGAAAAAATATAATTGCATCAAACTCGTCTATTACTTTCCTGCTCCCGATCGCGATGCGGCCCTGACAAAAGAAAAGCAGATAAAAGGCTGGTCACGCCTCAAGAAAGTCGCCATTATCGAAACGATGAACCCGCACTGGAAGGATCTGTCGGAAGAAATCGGTCTCCACGACGTTTGCGAGGTCCCTCCTGGCGTCGGGATGGTTCACGCCCGCCTTTCAGACGACCGGTGAGGTGTGGAAACGTGCGAACGGATTCTTCCGCGTGTGCTATACTGTCACAAGCTATGTCTCGCATTGCCCGAGCGCTTGCTTTCGGGAAATCGTGTGTTGAGAGACATGGGAGGTTTATCCTTCCCGTGTTTTGCGTTGCGGTCGCGGGAAGCCTCGCATGGTTTGATGTTGCGCACGCGGTGACGACGGACGACGTGGGGACGGCATGGAATGCGCTGACGAACCCGCTCGACACCATCATGCTCCTCATGGCGGCGCTGTTTAACGCCATCGCGAGCGGCGTCGGCTGGATGATCATCACCCTTATTAAGGTGATCCTCATCCCCATTCTCAACTACGACGGGTTCTCGACGAGCCGCATCATCGGCCTGGGGTGGTCGCTGGTGCGCGACGTCGTGAACATGTTTGTCGTGGTTATCCTGCTCGTCATCGCCGTGCTGACGATCGTCGGCAGCCCGCGTGCAAACTGGGAGCAGCAAATTCCGCGCCTGTTCATCTACGTCATCGCGGTCAACTTCAGCCGTACCATCTGCGGCCTCCTGCTCGACATCGGCAACGTCATCATGTTCCAGTTCGTCAACGCCATCTTGGACGTCGGCGCCGGCAACTTCGCACAATTGTTGCGTCTCAACATTAGTGGCAGCTTTGCCGACTTGGACGGGGAGGCCGCGCTCGCGTTCCAGCTCCTCGCAAGCGCATACCTGCAGCTCGCGCTCTTGCTCGCCATCCTCGCGGTCATCGGCATCATGGTGCTCGTGTTCTTGTACCGCATCGTCGTCCTGTGGGTGCTCATCATCCTGTCGCCTGCGGCGTTCTTCTTGGGCGGCATCAAGGACGTCCTCGGCCAGGCGGGGAGCGCGTACGGCGAATGGTGGAAAAAGTTCAGCTCGGCCATCATTCTTGGTCCGATGCTCACGTTCTTCCTGTGGCTCGCGCTCGCCGCGGCGTCCACGGGCGACATCGTGACAAGCGAAAACTTCCCGGTAGGCGAAACGGAAACCACGCCGGGCCTCGTCCTCAAGGCCTTCGACATGTCGCAGATCACCGGCCTCCTGCTCGGCTTGGTGCTTCTTGTCGTCGGCATGCAGCAGGCCGCGTCCGCGGCCGGCGCGCTTGGCGGTGTTGCGGCGCAGTTCATCAACGAAGGCATGGGCATGCGCATCGTGAAGGGCGCGGTCCGGCTCCCGGCCCGCGAGCTTGGTCGCCAGGCAGACCGCCGGCTCAGCCCGGTCAAAGGCAGTACGTTTACCAAAGAGCTCGGTGGCTCCCTCATCTCGAGCGGGCAAAGTTTGCGTCAGGCGGGCATCCTCGGATCCGTGCCGGGTCGCGCGTTGTCAGAAGTCGGGAACAAGCTCCAGGGCTTTGGCACTGCACAATTGCATGAGGCTGAACACAATGCCGAGGAGCGCGTGAAGGGCTGGAGCGACGACCGTTTGGCATCCGAACTCGACCTGGCGGCAGCGGGCGAGGGCAATGTGTTGTTATCAAACAACGACGCGCAGGCGTTTGCCATGAAGCGTCTTGTCACGGACAAGACCTTCCAGAAGAACCTCGAGGGCATGATGCAGAAGAAATACGGGAAAGATGGAGGCGCAAAGTTCCAGGACATCATGCGCAACGCGATTGCCACCGTCGAGCATCACGAAGAGGAGATCATCGGCAAGGACGAGGCGGCGGGCAAGGCCTTCAATGCGACAAAGACCCGCTACGTACACCTTGTTGGCGAGATGGGCGGCAAGTCGGCATCGGAGCGCCAGCGCGCGCACCTCGACAGCGACAAGACCGACCTGCGCGACATGAGCGAGGAGGCAGTGAAGGACGAGGGCGTCCGCGCGCACCTCAGTACGCTTACGCGTGAGACGGAGGACGGCAAGACGATCAGCAAGCTTGATGATGTCGAGACCGGTAAATTCGGCGACAAGCTTAAGAAGGCCGCCCTCGACGCGCCGACGCCGACACGCGGAAAGCCCGATGAGGCGTATGCGCCGACGCAACGCGCAGCGACGCTCAGCCGTTCCGGTACGACCGCGGACGACCCGGGCACGACGCTCATCGACGTGCGCAATGCGGTTACCGGTGGTTCAATCGTGCTGGACGGCGCCAAGCCGGACGCGATCCAGGGCGGCGACTTCACCGTGACGTCGCACACCTACTACGACAAGGACAAAAAGGCGGCGGTCACCGAGCCGGTCGGCCAGACGCTGGCGAAGGCGATCGCGTTCTCCGGCCGCGACCTCACCTTGCCGTCGAACGAGATGGACACCGGTGCCAAGGCGCAGTTCGACCTCCACATCGGCGACGTCATCAACAACCCGAACACGACGGTTGGCGACCGCAAGAAGGCGATCGTCGCGCGCTACCTCGTTGGACGCGATGCAAGTAAGTTCACCTTTACTGGTGCGCATAAGGGCGAAGAGATCGAGGCACTGCAGGACGTCATCAAGTCCGACCCGGCCGCACTGCGCAACTTCCGCACGGTCGCATCGACCGACCAGAACGTTCAAGAGGCCGTGGAAAAGGCGATTTCTTCCGGTTTGCTCACGAAGATCAAGAACGAGGCGAAGAAGTACGCGAAGACCGACCCGAAGTACGTCGCACTCAAAGAATCGGTGGAAGTCATGCGCACCGCGGTTGGCCATATCGTCGCCGGCACCGGCAGGCCGCCTGGCACCAAGATTCCGGACAGCGTGCGCAACAAGAATCGCGCCATTATCTCGCTCGACAGCGAACTTGCGTAACGTATGGAAGGGGGGAATATCCGATCCATCCCGATTGTCGGCAAATTCCTCATCGACCCTTCGGTACTCGAGCGTTTGGAGGGCGTGCAGGAGAAGCACGGGCTGCCGGTTGACCGCGCAGCCGAGTACTTGATGCTGACCCGCGCGGTGCTCGATGGCGAACTGCCGCTCGAGCACATGCCCGAACTCATCGCCGAGGCGTTCGGCGTCGACGCAGACAAGGCGAAACGCATCGCATGCGACGTCGCCGGTGTCCGCCTCCTGCCGCTTGAGAAATATTTCCCCGGCACGGCAAAACAGATCGAGGCATGGGGCGGGAAAGCTTCGGACTATCCTTCGGTTGAAGTAGGAAAGGAGAAAATTACCGCCGACCGGTTTGCGGGCCAGCTCACCGAAGATCTCGGTTTGTCGCTCCAGCCGAACCACATCAAGCGCCTCGGGTTCCTCATCAAGGGCTACTATTCGGGCGAGAAGACGCGCGAGGCGACGTTGACGTTCTTTTCCCGCGGCGCGACGATTGGCGGACTTGGTCTTGGCTCCGAGGTCGCAGGACCGCTCATGGAGGAGGTCGACCATCGGAAAGAGTTTGTCGAATTCGTGGACGACCCGAAGCTGGAGACGTTTGCGGAGGAAGAAACCCCCTCCGACTCCCCCATAAATGGGGGAGAGGAAACACCTGTGGTCGAAGACACCCCTCCATTTATGGAGGGGCAGGGGGTGGTTGAAACCCATCTTGCGACCACGACGCCAGTGAAGCCGGAAATCATCATAGGCGGGGTCACTGCACCCCGCCATGATGCGGACGAAAAGGAAATCGCCCTCCATGCGAAGAAGGCGGCGAAGGTCGGTGGGGAAGCGCCGGGTGTGGATGCGAAGCTGAACGAAGCCGTCAACGTCGCAGTCGAATCGGCCGCGGACATTCTGCATGCCCGTCGCGTCTCGAAGAAAAAGTTTGCCGACATCGCCAAGCTCGCCATCCGCGGCGTGCGTGAACCGCTCCAGACGCGCGGCGTGCTCGAACGCGATCTTGGATTTGCCGGCGACGAACTCGACGCGCTCGTTGAAGCAATCGATACCGGTGCGGCCGCGTATCATGGCACAACCCCCCCGGCCCCCATGAATGGGGGAGCGATAGGCGGGGTCACCGCACCCCGCCCTTCGGCGCCCAGCGAAACGGACGTCCTCGACAAGCGTTTCGCGGAAGTCACAAAGACGCTCCCGAAAGCCCCGGTGGAACCGGTGCTCCCTTCCGCACGTGTCAGCGCTGCCCGCACCAAAGAAGACGAAGTCGCGGCGCAGGCCGCAAAAGTCGACCCGGGCAAGCTCGCCGCTGCGGCGGAGGCATCGCGTCCTGAACCCGCGAAGGCGCAACTCACGGTCGGCAGCGTCCCGCCACCGGCTCCCGGGGAGCAGAAGGTGGTCACCGACGTGCAGTTCCGCCCGCGGTTGGTTGGACCTGTGGATGAACTTGGGACTATGGGGCCTGCGGATTTCCGGCGTCTTTCGTCCGACCCCGCGGAAGCGGTGCGGAAGATTGAAGAGCTGCTCGCCGCGCTCCAGGCGACGTCGTACGAAGACCGCATCCGCGGCGTCCAAGCATGGCGGAGCAGCCCGATAAGCGGACTGTACGTTGCCATGGCCGAAGAGGCGCTCCGGGACGGCGTGGCGCTCGCGGACATCGCAAGCCGCCGCCGCAACAAAGGTGAAGAAAGCTTGAGTCCCGCAGAGATGAAAGCGATCGGCTCGCTCAATGCGAGGATCAGGTTTTAATGGTACAATCGAGCCATGCCTGGCCGGAACCAATTCGTCGTACCGCAATTCCTCGACGTCGAGGCGAAGATCATCGGGTTCATTACGGCCCGCCAGTTTTTGATCATGCTCGGCGTGCTGCTCGTGGAGTTCTTGGTCTACCGCATCTTCCTCAACCTGTTCGTCCAGCTGGTCCTCGGCGTCCCCATTCTTGCTCTTGGCGCGATATTCGCCTTTTTCAAGGTCAATGGACAGCCGTTCCACTACATCGTGCTCAACATGGTGCAGACGGTCCGAAAGCCAAACCTTCGAGTATGGGACAAGACGCTGTCTGACGCAGACCTGAAGGTCTTCCTCAAGAAAGACGAGAAGCCCGCGCCGCCTCCGCCGCCGACCAAGGCGCCCATCGAACGCGGCCGCCTGTCGGAACTGACGCTCGTCGTCAACACCGGCGGCGTCTACAACCCCGAAGAATAAGTATGCAATCCAAAAAGCTTGCAAAACCGAAAGCCGGACCGCCAACGCAGCGCTTTTTGGATATCGCGGAGATCCGCGAGAACGTCGTCGTCATGAAGGACGGCACGTTGCGTGCCGTGCTCATGACATCAAGCCTCAACTTTGCGCTCAAGTCTGAGGACGAGCAGCAGGCGATCATCCAGGGCTACATGCAGTTCTTGAATAGCCTCGAGCATCCGCTTCAGATCGTCATCCAGTCGCGCCGCATGAACATTGACGGTTATCTCGAGCGCCTCAAGCAGCAGGAAGAGACGATCGCAAACGAACTCCTCAAGTCGCAGATCCGCGACTACACCTCGTTTATCGGCGAACTGGTGGAGCTCGGCGAGATCATGCAGAAGCGGTTCTTCGTCGTCGTGCCATTCGACCCGCTGCAAGATAAGCAGAAAAATTTCGTCAGCAAGCTCTCGAGCGCCTTCATGCCGGCGTCTATCGTGAAGCTCAACGAAAAGATCTTCCGCGACCGCCGCGACGCCCTCATGCAGCGCGTCTCCATCATCGCGGGCGGCTTGGGCAGCATGGGACTCCAGAGCGCGCTCCTCGACACCCAGGGGCTCATCGAACTCTACTACTCCGTCTATAACCCCGACGTCGCGGAGAGCGAGAAGATGACCGACATCAACAAGCTCCAGATTGAAACGAAGTTCTAGGTATGGCATTTGATGTCGAACAACTGAAACACGGGCAGCACGCGCCGGAGGAAAAGCCCCAGCGCGTCTTGACGGCCAAAGAAGAGAAGGCGCTCGAAGAACGGATGACGCTCGAAGAGGAGCGCATCTACCGCCGCGGCGTCGTGTCGGTGCGCGACCTTATTGCGCCGGCGGCGTACCAGATTTTTCCGAACTACCTCCTCCTCGGCGACACGTACGTCCGGACGATGTTCGTGACGACATATCCGCGGTATGTCGGCATCGGCTGGGGGGCGCCCATCATCAACTACAACGGCACGATCGACATCGGCATGTTTTTCTATCCGGTCAAGCCGGAAGTCATCCTGAAACAGCTCAAGAACAAGGTCGGCGTCCTCCAGGCGCAGATCATCAGCGACAACGAGAAGGGCGCGGCGCGCGACCCGATCCGCGAAACGGCGCTCCGCGACATCGAGCAGCTGCGTGACGACCTCACGCAGGGCATCGAGCACTTTTTCCAGTTTGCGTTTTACGTGACGCTGTACGCAAAGACGAAAGAAGAGCTCGACAAGCGCTCCGAGCAAATCGAATCGGTCTTCGGCACCAAGCTCATCTTCTCTAAACGCGGATTTTACCAGGCGGAGCAAGGGTTCAATTCGACGATGCCGCTCGGGAACGACGAGCTCATGATTACGTTCAACATGAACACGTCGCCGATCGCGTCGTCGTTCCCGTTCATCTCGAGCGACCTCACGAGCGACAACGGCATCTTGTACGGCATCAACCGCCACAACAACTCGCTCATCCTGTTCGACCGCTTCAGCCTGCAGAACGCGAACGCGGTCGTGTTCGCGACCTCGGGCGCCGGAAAGTCGTACACGGTGAAGCTCGAAATTCTGCGTTCGCTCATGATGGGCGTCGATGTCATCGTCATCGACCCGGAAATGGAGTATCGCCACCTGTCCGACGCCGTCGGCGGCACCTACATCAACGTCTCGCTCGCGTCCGAAGCGAAGGTGAACCCGTTCGACCTCCCGCGTCCGAAAGGGGACGAGGTCTCGGTTGAAGACATCCTCCGTTCGGCCGTCATCACCATCAAAGGCCTTTTGCGCATCATGATCGGCGTCCCGCGCGGCGAACGCGGCGTGCTCGGGTTTACGCCGGAAGAGGACTCGCTCCTCGACCGCGCGCTCCTTGAAACCTACGCAAAGAAGGATATTACCGCCGACCTCCCGAACCTCCAGGGCATCGAGTATCCGGTGCTCCAGGACCTGGAAGACGTGCTCGAGGGCATGCAGGGCGGCACGGACCTTGTCGCGCGCTTGAAGAAGTTTACGACGGGCACATTCTCCGGCCTCCTCAACTCGCCGACGACGGTCGAGATGCGCAACCAGCTCGTTATCTTCTCGGTGCGCGACCTCGAGGACGAACTGCGCCCGATGGCCATTTACACCATCGTCAACTACATCTGGAACGTCGTGCGCAGCGAGCGCAAGAAGCGCATCCTCGTCATCGACGAAGCGTGGTGGCTTATGACGAGCGAGGACTCGGCGAAGTTCATCTTCGCCTTGGTGAAGCGCGCCCGCAAGTACTACCTCGGCGTGACGACCATCACGCAGGACGTGAACGACTTCCTGACGTCCGCGTACGGACAGGCCATCGTGACGAACTCGTCGATGCAGCTCCTTCTCAAGCAATCGCCGGCCGCCATCGATCTCATTAAAAAGACGTTTAACCTTACCGACAGCGAGAAGTACCTGCTCCTCGAGTCCGCGGTCGGCGAAGGGATCTTCTTTGCCGGGCAGAAGCACGCGGCCATGAAAGTTGTCGCGTCGTACACGGAGGACCAGATTATCACGACGAATCCGCAGCAGCTCCTCGAACAAGAACAGGCCAAGAAGCAATTTGAAAAAGCGCTCACCCAGGGCGCGAAGTAGCGTATGTCCCGAAAGACCGAAGTCATCATCGCGGTTGCCATCATTCTCGCCCTCGTCATCGTGCTGTTCATGCTGTTGCGGAAGCCTGACGCGCAGGACGACGCCATCGACGTGGCGCAGGACACGACCGGCGGGGAAGAGGTGGAGATCCCGGAGGTCGATCCGGCCGACATCCCGTCCAACCAAGAAGTCTCGGCAACGGCCGTCAGCCGTTCGTTTGTCGAGCGGTTCGGCAGTTACTCGACCGAGTCGGGCTACGGCAATATCGACGACGTCTTGTCGCTCGTGACATCCGGGCTTGCGGCGCGGCTGGAGGACCTCGCCGAGGATGCCCGCGAAGATGAGGCGGACTCCTATTACGGCGTCTCGACCCGCGTCATGACGACGAAGACGCTCTCGGTGACGGACACGGCCGCAGATTTTCTGATGACCACACAGCGTGAAGAGTCGTTCGACACCCCAGGCAACACGTCCGTCCGTTACCAGGACATCCGCTTGTCGCTCGTCAAAGAAGGGGAAGACTGGTTGGTGAGCGACTTCACGTGGGTTGAGTAGCAATGCGCGTCATCCCGTCCATCGTCTGGGAGGCCGTCTTCCCGCGGTTTTGTGTTGCCTGCGGCAGGGAGGGGGCGCTGTTGTGCAAGACGTGTGACGAGGCGTGGGCCCCTTCGCCGCCGCACAAGGAGGAGTGGGACGCGGGGGCGCACGACATCGCGGCGTTGTGGGCGCTCTTGCCGTATGCCGACCCTGTCGCGCGCGGTTTGCTGACGAGTTGGAAGTACCATTTTGACACGAGCGCGTGGGAGACGCTGCAGCGTCGGTTGGCGCCGGCCGCCCGGGTGTTTCCGTTGACGCTTGGCATGCACCGGGTCGAGGCCATTGTGCCCTTGCCGCTCTCGCGCAAGCGCCGCGCCGAGCGCGGATTTGATCAAGCGGTCGAGATTGCGTCTTGGCTGTCCTGCATGACCGGCATCCCCATGCGGCCGCTCCTCAGCCGCCGCCACCGCGACGGCCGCCAAGCCGAGCGCACGGATGCCGAACGGAAGGCCGCGATGCGCGCGTCGCCATTTGTCCTGTCGGCTTCACAAGTTCACGATCGTGAAACTATGAAGCTTTCCCGCGTTCTCCTCGTGGATGACGTGTGGACCACCGGCGCGACCATGGATGCCGGTGCTCGGGTTCTGAAAGCAGGGGGTGTTGAAGAGGTGTACGGCTTCTCGCTGGCCAAAGGCACATAGAAAAGAACCGACGCATGGTCGGTTCTTTTCTGGCGGAGAGGGCGAGATTCGAACTCGCGAGGGGAGTTACCCCCTGCCACGTTAGCAATGTGGTGCCTTCGGCCACTCGGCCACCTCTCCGGGCTGACTTGCTCGAAAACGAGCTGGGGATAGGGTATCTGAAATAATCGGTGCTTTCAAGTCCTGAACCTGCTATACTACAGCCATGGCTACGGAAAACGAACAATTGGAGGAGACGCGGGAAGCCGACGCGCAGCCGGCCGGTATCGATGCGGGTGCGCCGATCGTGGGATGGGAAACCTGGGAATACCCCCCGGTCGAGCGGTCACGCCGTTGGTATATCATCGCGAGCGCCCTCGGCCTCGCCTTGTTGCTGTACGCCCTTGTGACGGCGAATTTCGTGTTCGCCATCATTATCATCATGTTTGCGGTCATTACGCTCATGCGTGACCTTCGGAAACCGGCGCGCGTGCCGGTCTACATTACGACGGCCGGCGTGGTGTTTGGGCACGACTTCTACCCCTACCAGGACGTCCGGGACTTCTCTATCATCTACAACCCGCCGGAGGTCAAAACGCTCTACGTTACTTTTCACGGCGTCTTGGCGCCCACTCTTACCGTCCCGCTTGAAGATGCGAACCCGAACGATGTTCGAAAAGCCTTGCTGCCGTACGCATTTGAAAACCTCAACAGGGAGCGTGAATACTTGACAGACCTCATCTCCAGGCTGTATAAACTCTGAGAATTTTGGACGTTTTTGAAGGTCAGTGACATCCAGCCATGCGCCCGTAGCTCAGTTGGATAGAGCATCAGCTTGCGGAGCTGAGGGTCGTACGTTCGAGTCGTGCCGGGCGCACCAGAAGTCCCTGCCCTTGCGGCGGGGATTTCTCATATCCGCACGGAGGGGTGTTCGAGCGGTTTAAGAAGGCAGTCTTGAAAACTGCTGTACGTGAAAGCGTACCGTGGGTTCGAATCCCACCCCCTCCGCCACGAAAACGTCTCGGCTTCGGCCGAGGCTTTTTCATTTTTCACGTTCAGGTAGAATGGCTGGGGTATGCAGAAGATCATCGTCACCTCATACGAAGGCTCGGATGCCGACGGGTTCGGGTGCCTCATGGCGTATGCCGAGTTCCTCAAGAAGCAGGGGAAGGACGCGACGCCGGCGGTGTTCGGCGAGCCGCACGAGGAGGTCTTGTTTCTGCTGCGCACGTTCGACATCGGCATCCCGTACGCGGAGGTGATTGACCCTGGGGCGTCGGTCGTACTGGTCGACACGAGTGATCCGGCAAGCGTGCCGTTCGTCCGCCCGGAGCGCGTCATCGAGATCATCGACCACCGTCCCGTCCACCATGCCGACAAGTTTCCGAATGCAACGGCGCAGATCGAGCGCGTCGGAGCCGCGGCGACACTCGTCGCGGAGCGTATGCGCGCGGCGGACGTGCCGCCGACGGAGCAGTCGGCGAAGCTCCTTGCATGCGGCATCATCTCCAACACATTGCACTTCCGGAGCCCGCTGACGACGGAGCGCGACCGGTCGGCGTTCGCATGGCTGCAAACGGCGGCGCAGCTGCCCGAGGGATTTGCGTGGGAGATGTTCCGTGCGAAGAGCGACTTTTCGGGAGGGAAGCTCGAGAAAGCCGTGAAAGGCGACTTCAAGGACCTTGTGCTTGGCGGCAGGGCTATCGGCCTGGGGCAGATCGAAATGATCGGCGCCGAGGCTCTGGTTGCCGCACGCCTCCCTGAGCTTCTCGGATACCTCGATGAAGCGAAGCGGGAGCGCGGCTGTGACCACGTCCTCCTTTCAATTTTGGATCTTGCAGAGGAGCGAAACTATCTCGTCACGCAAGATCCGCTTCTGAAGGAGCTGTACGCCCGCATTTATTCTACGTTTTTCCAGGGCGACATCGCGCTGACCGACCGGCTCGTCCTGCGCAAAGAAGTGACGCCGGCGCTCAAGGCGTTGCTCGAGCAAGGCGGGGAGGGGGCTTGACGGCGCAGCAGGCTGGACTATTGTGCTTGGTTGTGTCAGAATAGTTCGGCTTATGGCTTGTCTGGGCCAAGAGATTAAAACCCTAAAGGGCATCGGCGCAGCAAAGGCGCGAGACTTCGCGCGCCTCGGCTTGACCACGCTCGAAGACGCCATTTACGACTTTCCATTCCGCTACGACGACCTGTCGAGCGTGCTCCCGATCGCCGAAATCCGCGCGGGGCAGAAGGTGACGGTGCAGGGGCGCATCAGCGCCATCGACAACCGCAAGAGCGCGAAGTCGCACCGCATGATCGTCACGGAGGCGATCGTGGAAGACGGCACGGGGAAGATAAAGGCCGTCTGGTTCCATCAGGGATTTTTGACCAAAGTATTGAAGCCCGGCGTCATCGTGTCGCTCGCGGGCAAGGTCGACGACCGGTACGGGCTCTCGCTCGTGAACCCGGTGTATGAAGTCATCGGGAACGCGACGACGACGCGCCACACCGGCCGCATCGTCCCCATTTACCGTTTGACCGGCGCGCTCACGCAGAAGGCGCGGCGCCTGATTACCGAAAAGGCGATCGCATGCGTGCATGAAGTCGTGGAGTGGATGCCGGAGTATATCCGCAAGGACGCGAACCTCATCGCGCTCGCCATGGCGCTGCGGGAGATGCATTTCCCCGAGTCGGTCGAGAGCAAGGACAAGGCCATCTACCGCCTGAAGTTCGACGAGTTCTTGCTCCACCAGCTCCTCCACGCGAAGTCGCGCCGTGAACTGCAGAAGCAGAAGGCGCCGAACGTCGGGTTCCACGAGAAGGCGGTGAAGGCCGCGGTGGATGATTTGCCGTTCACGCTGACCGGCGCGCAGAAGAAGGCGGTGTGGGCGATCATCCAGGACATGGGCCGCACCGAACCGATGAATCGCTTGCTTGAGGGCGACGTGGGAAGCGGCAAGACCGCGGTCGCTGCGCTCGTCGCGGTGAACGCCGCGGCCGACGGCTGGCAGACCGCCATGCTCGCGCCGACGGAAATCCTCGCGGAGCAACATGCAAAGACGCTCGAACGGCTGCTTGGCAACCGGTTGCGTATTGCGCTCTACACCCGCACGAAGCGCCGCGTCCATGGCAAGGACGTGACGAAGGAACAGCTCCTCGGCGGCCTCAAGAGCGGCGACATCGACCTCGTGGTCGGCACGCACGCGCTCCTCACCGAGCACGTGCTGTTTGACCGCCTCGGCCTCATCGTCGTCGACGAACAGCATCGTTTCGGGGTCAAACAGCGCCAGGCGCTCAAGGACAAACAGGGCGAGCAGGACGGCATTCCGCACCTCCTGTCGATGACCGCGACGCCGATCCCGCGTTCCCTCGCGCTCGTCCTCTACGGCGACCTTGACCGGTCGATGCTCAACGAATATCCCGCCGGCCGCAAGCCCATTGTGACGAATATCGTCGACGTCGGCCGCGAACAGGCGGCATACGAAAAGATGCGCGCCGAGATGGACGCGAAGCGCCAGGTGTTTGTCGTATGCCCGCTTATTGAAGAATCGGACGCGCTTGGCGTGCAGTCGGTGAACGAGGTGTACGCGAATTTTGCCGAAGGGCCGTTTAAGGGCTATACCATCGCCATGCTCCACGGCAAGTTGAAGACGAAGGAGAAGGACGACGTCATGCGCGCATTTGCCGCCGGCGAGTACGACATGCTTATCGCGACGACCGTCGTCGAGGTTGGCATCGACGTGCCGAACGCCACCGTCATGTATGTCGAGGGTGCAGAGCGCTTCGGCCTCGCTCAGCTCCACCAGTTGCGCGGCCGCGTCGGCCGCGGTGAGCACTCGAGCATGTGCTTCCTCCATCCGAGCGCGATGCTCTCGCCGCTCGCCCGTGAACGCTTGCTTGCGCTTGTCGAAAGCCAGAACGGTTTCGAGCTTGCCGAGGCGGACCTGCGCCTGCGCGGCCCGGGTGATGTGTTCGGGACGCGCCAGTCCGGCTTCGAGCAATTCAAACTCGGCACGTACGCCGACATCGACATCATCAGCAAGGCGAAAGACTACGCCAAGGAGCTGCTCGACGAGGATGTCGACCTCAAGACATACCCCAAACTCCGCGATCGGATGCTTGCCTACGCGGATGAAGTGCACTTTGAGTAGGCCGGGTCCTGCCGCCTCGGTCGGGACTCGGGTGCGTCGTTGTGCTCCGCAGCATCGCTACGCCGCAACGGCTCGCGGAGCTCGCCTGCGGCTGTGCGCATGACGTCTCCGCCCAACGACGCACCACTCGTCCCTCCGTGACATTCCCTCGGCGTCACCCGGCCGTAATTTGACTCACGGTCTTTACGGTCTTCGGCGTCAACGCAGTTTTGAGCCCAAGGCGTTCCGCCTCTTTGATCCGCCGGTCGAGGAAGGGGACGCTGCGCACTTCGCCGCCAAGCCCGAGTTCGCCGATGACGACCGCGTCGGATGCGATGGGCGTATTCTTCAACGCAGAAAGTACGGCGGCCGCGACCGCGAGGTCCGCGGCCTTTTCGGTTACCTTCATGCCGCCGACGACGTTGACATACACGTCGTGGTCGCCGACGCGCACGCCGCAGCGCTTCGCGACGATTGCAAGCAGCATCTGCAGCCGTCCCGCATCAAAACCCGACGTGCGGCGCACGGGGTTCGCAAACAGGCTTTTGTCGACAAGCGCCTGGACCTCGACCAGGAACGGCCGGCTTCCTTCCATGACGCACGTGACGACGGAACCGGGGCAGGGGACGCGTTCGGCAAGGAACCGCGCCGACGGGTTCTCGACTGCGGCCATGCCGCGCTCGGTCATCTCGAAGACGCCGACCTCTTCGGTACTGCCGAAGCGATTTTTGCTTGAGCGCAGGATGCGGTACGGCGAGTCCGGGTCGCCCTCGAGCGTGAGGAGGGTGTCGACGAGGTGCTCGAGCGTCTTTGGTCCGGCGATGCCGCCGTCTTTTGTCACCTGGCCGATAATGAGCACCGGGACGCCGGACGTTTTTGCATATGTGATGAGCTCGCTCGTTGCCGCGCGCACCGCGTTTGGCGTGCCCGGGAACGCGTCAACGCCGTCCACCATCATCGTCTGGATGGAATCGATGATCACGAGCGCGGGCGTCATTGCGCCGGCCGCGGTGATGATGCCGCCCACCTCAACCGCGTTCGAGAACGCGACGCGCTCCGCCGGGATACCGAGCCGCGTGAACCGCATGAGCACCTGGCCCTCCGACTCTTCGCCTGAGGCGTAGTACGTCGTCCCCGCCATGGCGCCGGCAAGTTGCGCGACGAGCGTCGACTTGCCGATGCCCGGCTCGCCTGCGAGGAGCGTCACCGACCCCGGCACGACGCCGCCGGCAAGCACGCGGTCGAGTTCCGCGATGCCGGTCGGAATGTGCGCCGCGCGCACCGTCGTCGCGTCCTTCAGGGAGAGCACCGGCGCCGGCGCGGCCTTTCCGCGACGCAAAGAGGGGCGGCTTGCGCCAACCCCTCCTCCTTCAACAACCGTTCCCCAGCCCCCGCATTCGCCGCACCGGCCTTGCCACTTGGAGTACTGGCTGTCGCATTTCGTACAGGTGAACATATCAGTTGGTACTACACATCGTCGCCGGCGGACTGCTCTTGTCGACGGCCTCCTTGCAGCAATGGCTGAGCCCGCTCCACGTCCGGCATGCCGCAGTGGAGTATGACGTGCCGTTCGCCTTGTAGCCGGAGTCCGAGACCTTGCTGCAGGACGATGAACCTTTGCTCGCGAGCTCGAAGTGCCACGGCTCATTCGCGATGCGGCAGAAACTATCCGACCCGGTCGTCATCGCCTGCGTAAGGACATTCATCAGTTCTACGTTGAAGATGTAGCCGTACCCTTGTCCTTCGGGCCATACGTCGACCGCGACATAGTTCGTGTGTTGGCAGACCGACGGGTCGCCGTTTGCGACGATCGCGGCGATGATGGCCGCCGAGTCGCTGGTACTCGTACCCGCTAGGCTGCCGGCAAGGGTCCATCGGCTGCCGCTCTTCGAGAAGATGCTGCTGTTGCGCGCCGGGTTGCAGGTGCCGGGGTTGCACACGCCGTTGTGACCGTTCCCGATGCAGTTGTTGTAGAACAGCCGCGCCTGGTCGCTCACGGATCGGCTTGCCGACGTGACGCGGATGTTGAGGCTCGTCTTGGTCCCATAGCTTGCGCTTGCCGTGTAGAACCGGGTGGCTGCCGCGTTCAGCGCGTCGAGTACGTCCTTCGCGATGCGCTTGTTGCTTGTGTGGACGATGAGGTGCTCGCCGCTGAGGGTCGTGACGTCGGCGGGATCGACGCTGCTCGTTGCTCCGTAACTCGCCGTGTCCGTTTCGCTTTCGACGGGGAGTTCTTCTTCGGGGACGGACTGGATGGAGAGCGCGGCAAATCGCGTCGTCGACGGGTCGAGGAGGTAGGCGATCGAGTATGCGCTCATGAGGAGCACCATGCCGACGACGGCATTTTTGATGCGCTCCTTCGCAAGCTTCACGCCGTGGGCGCTGCCGCGCGAAAGGATGTACTGCAGGCCGCCGACCATGAGCATGACCACCGCGACGATGGCGCATGCCACCATGAGGATGCGGTAAAGCGCGTCGACGTATTCGGCGAGGAAGCTGACCTTCGTGTAGCCACCGTCTTGCGTGGGGTCGGTGAACTCGAGTCCGGGGATATCGACGTTCAGTACCGGGACGACCGGGTCGTTTTTCGGCTCTTCCGTACTCGTCGTCGTGGTCGCCTCGTATTCGATGGCGCCGCCGGTCACGCGGTAGCCCTCGAAGCCCGACATCGTCGTGCAGCGCACCTCGTATTCGCTTGGGACGCTGCCTTGGCTCTGGCATTGCGACGAGCATTCAGACGCGACTTCGTCGATGACGCCCGAGACATTCACGTCGACCGGGAGGTATTTTTCATCGCAATAGCAGGTCCACGTATTGACCCGGCAGGTGTCGGCCATGGTGGACCCATACGCGAGCGCGGCCTGGGGCAGCAGCGCGGCGAGGGCGAGGAGAGGAAGGAGGCGTCGGGCCATACTAGCGCAAGAGGCCACGGACCGTGGCTTTCAATTCTCCGACGCCCATGCCGCCGGTGTACCGCTCGCCGTTGATGAACAGGGTCGGCGTTGCGGTGACCTTGAGCGCGATTCCTTCGTCGTAACCGCGCTGCACCAGGGCGTACGTGTCCTGGTTCTCGATGCAGCGGAGAAGCTTTTCCGACTGCAGCCCGAGCGCTTCGGCGACGCTGCCGTAGAGGTCCGTGCCGAGGTCGGCTTGGTTCGCGAACAGGTAGTCGTGGTACAGGAAGAAGATCTCCTCGTCCTGCTTTGCTGCGCAGTGTGCCGCCATCGCGGCGTTGAGCGCCTCGGGGTGCGATGTCGTGTTCGGCATGTCTTTCCACACGATGCGGATCTCGTCGCCGTACTCGTTGACGACCGCGGTGAGCGCCTCTTCCAGGTCGGCGCACGCGGCGCAGCCGTAATCGCCAAAGTTGACGATGGTCACCGGCGCGTCTGACGGGCCCTGCTGCGGATCCGCGATCGTCACCGTCGGCTCGGTGATTTCGTCGACCGTGTCGGTGAACGTAATGCGGTCCTCGACGTTGATCGAGAACGCGAAGAAGACGAACACGATGAGCGCCAGGAGGCCGATGCTGATGATGGCGTGCCAGAAATAGCGCATAGGTTATTCGAGGCGCATGGAATTGAGGCGGCCGTTTTCGTCCTGGAAGTACAGGATGTCGCCGTCGGGGTCGACGCTCAGGTTGAACATCTGCGTCGGTACGGCGGCGTAGCCGAGGTACGTGGCGTTGCCGCTCGGCAGGTCGATGCGGTAGAGGCCGTCGTTCGACGTCACGAGGCCGTGGTTGCTCCCGGCGCCATCAACCATCTCGTCCGGCACCGCACAGTACAGCACGGTACTTGATGCGAAGGCGCATTTTTCCACCCACGTTTCGAGCGCGATGCGTTCGCGCGCTTCGTCGCGGTCGCCGTCCGCGTCGGCGTACCAGAGGCTCGGGCGGTAGTCGTTCGCCGATTCCGCGACGGAGTAGATGAGGTGTTGGCCGTCCGGCGCCCAGATGGCGCTGAAGTCCGACCCTTCGACGATGAGGACGCCGCTCGCTTCGCCGTCCAAGCCGATAAGGTAGTACTGCTGGCGTCCAAAACTCGATTGCGTGGTGCCGGTGCGCGAGAACGCGACGACGTTGCCGGAAGGCGACCAGTTCACCTGCACCTTGTCGTCGTTTTCGCCAAGCGCGGCGACGACTTCCGTGCGGGAGCCGTCGGCCGATGTCACGACAAGCGAACGGTTGCTCGGGTCGCTGCCGATGCTCTTGCCGGCGATCTCATCGCCGTCCGCGGAGAACGAGAAGTCCTCCCAGTGGGACGGGAGCGTCACCTGTTTGCCGCTGTCGAATCCGTAGACGATGTTCGATCCATCCGGGAATTCGATGACCGCCGCGCTGACATCCGATGCGAACGTCACGGTCTCCGCATCGGGGAACTGCTTTTCGCTCAGCCGTTCCAGCTCGCCGTCGTTGTCGATGGTATAGAAGCGGCCGTCCGCGGGGTCGTAAAACGCCACCGTGCCCTGCGTGGTCGTCGTCGGGGAGAGGATTTCCGTATTCGTGAGGAGGCGCGTGGACGTCGCCCCGCCTTCCGCGACCGGTGACGGTGGGAGCGTGCCCCCGCCTTCCTCGTCCTCGTCGTCTTCGTCGCCGCTTTCGCGCGGCCCGGCGTCGCCGGAACCGGTCAGTGTGCCGTCCGTCGTGTCGCCGTCGTCGACCGTCTGCGTGTCCTCGACGTCGGGCGACCCCCGGAAGAAGGCGAAGTACAACGCGGCCCCAATGCCGACGGCGGCGGCGAGGAATACGGCGAGGCGCAGGATCATTTTTGCTCGGTCGGACATAGGCTAGATGAAGCCGGGAATAAGCGAGGCGAACCCGCCGGCGATGATGATGACAAGGAGGAACGGGGCCATGACCATGAGAAACCCGACGCCCGCCCACAGGAGGACAAAGACGGCATTCACGATTTCGCCCCAGCCGATGATCGACTTCGTGTTGAAGCGCGGAGGCATGAATTTCCCCATCGGCGAATCTTCAATCGCCCGGCCCTGTTCGTCGAAGTAGGTGACGGCGAGCTGGTAGAACGCGGTGGTCGCCGCGCCGCCGAGCGTAATGCCGCCGTCCTCGCACGGGGTGTCCGCGTCGCCAAGGAGCCCTGGCACGGCGGCGTAAATCTCCTTGGCGAGCTTCGCCGCATCCGAGGCCTGCTGCGTGCCGGAAAAGTTGTTGCGCAACGACGTTTCAATCGACCGTGCCTTTTCGGGGGTGTAGGCATCGAGTCTGCTTGCGGCGTAATTGTCGCTCAGGTCTTCCTCTAGGTCTTCAAGCGTTTGCTCGTCGTCGGCGGTGAGATCGTATGCGGTGTTGAACGAGGGGATATTGAGCGGCGCGCCGACGCCGGCCGTGATGCGTTCACGCCGCATGCGGCTCAGGAACTGTCCGGCGGGATCGAGCGTCGCTTCCGCCTGCTGCGCCATCGCTTCTGAAGATTGTGAAACAGGAAACGAACGCGTGAGCGGATCCGCTTGCGACTTCAAGGTTGAAAAACGGTTTTTGTACAAAAGGTCCTGCGCAGCCATCGCCTGGTACGCGGATGGTGCGTCGGCCTCCAAAAGCGGCGCCATAGGACACCGCAAGTATACCACGGCGTGCTATCGTCGCGCGTGGGTTTTTGTGCGTTGTCGCGACGAGCCCGAGCGTTTGGCTGGACGGACGGTGATGATATCGCCCTTCGCGCAGTCGACGCGGTAGCGGGAGGATGCCGGGCCGGACAGGAGCAGGTCGGTGAGCGGGTGCTCGATGCGCGCCTCGATGACGCGGCGCACGTCGCGTGCGCCGAGCTTCGCGTCGACCGCGCGGGCGACGGCAGCGGCGACGTTGCTGCCGACGTCGAGCGTGATGCCGCGCTCCGCAAGGCGACTGCGAAGTTCCGCAAGGGCAATGGCGGCGACGGCGGCGAAGTCCTCGGTTGCGAGCGGCCGGAACAGGCAGGTGTGGTCGATGCGGTTCAGGAGCTCGGGGCGGAAGTGCTCCTCAAGAAGCTGGCGGATGTCGTCACGGAATCTTGGGTCGTCGATGCCGCCCTGCGCGTCGAAGCCAAGGCCGGACTGGGTAAAACGTTCGCGCCCCGCGTTCGTCGTCATGATGACGACGGTGTGCGCAAAACTGACGCTCCGGCCGGTCGCGTCCGTCACGACGCCCTCATCGAGCAACTGGAGGAGCAGGTTGTGGACGTCCGGATGCGCCTTTTCGAATTCGTCAAAGAGGACGACGGCATGCGGCCGCGCCCGGACCGGGTCGGCGAGTTTCGCGCCCTCGCGGTACCCGACGTAGCCGGCGGGTGACCCGAGGAGGCGGCTCACCGCATAGCCCTCGGAGAACTCGCTCATGTCGAGCCGGATGAGCGCTGAGGGATCGTTGAAGAGCGTCGCGGCGATGGCGCGGGCGAGTTCCGTTTTGCCGACGCCGGACGGGCCGACGAACAAGAACGAGGCGAGCGGCCGGTTGCGCCGCGCCAAACCCATGCGCGCGCGGCGGAGCGATGATGCGACGCGCCGCGTGGCGTCCGGCTGGCCGACGACGCGGCGGGCGATCGCCGTGTCCAGCGATGCGAGCATCGCTTTTTCATCGACGGAAAGCGAGGAGACCGGGATCCCGGTCATGTGCGCGACGGCGGCGAGGATATCGTCCGCGCCGATGGTGCGGACGGGCCCCTTGGGGTGTTCGGCAAGGAGCGCGGCGTGTTCTTCAAGCAGCGCGGCTTCGCGCGTCTTGCACTGGAGGGCGTCCGCGAACCGTTCGTCAAACACCGCGGCGGTCTTCTCGAGCCGGATGAGGCGGAGCGCGTCCTCCACCTGCCGGAGGCGTTCGTTGTGGCGCGCGGTCGTGCTCTTGAGCGCTGCAGCCGCGCCGGCCTCGTCGAGGATGTCGACGGCCTTGTCGGGAAATTGTTTGCCGTGGAGGTACCGGTCCGCCGCAGTGAGCGCGGTCTCGACCGCCTCGTCCGTGAAGCGTACGCCGTGGAACCGTTCGTAGTTCGGGCGGAGCCCGTTGATGATGGTGCGCGTTTCGTCGAGCGTTGGTTCGCGCACGACGATCGCCTGGAACCGGCGCTCCAGCGCGCCGTCCGCTTCGATGTGCTTTTTGTATTCCGCGGGCGTCGTGGCGCCGATGCAGCGGATCTCGCCCCGGGCGAGCGCGGGCTTCAGCATGTTTGCGGCGTCGAGCGACCCCGACGCGCTGCCGGCCCCGACGATCGTGTGGATTTCATCGATAAACAGGACGACGTCCGGACGTTCGCGGACTTCGTCGAGCACCTGCTCGACGCGGTTTTCAAAATCGCCGCGGTACATGGTTCCGGCGACGAGCGACGACAGGTCGAGGCGCAGGATGCGCTTGTTGCGCAGCGCGTCCGGCACGCGGCCCTCGACGATCGCTTTCGCAAGCCCCTCGACGATCGCGGTTTTCCCGACGCCCGGGTCGCCGATGAGCAGCGGGTTGTTTTTGGTGCGGCGCAGGAGCACGTGGGCGAGCCGCGCGACTTCGCGTTCGCGGCCGACGAGCGGGTCGATGCGTTCCGCCGCTTCCTTCGTCGTCAGTTCTACCGTAAAGAAATCCAGAGCCGGCGTCTTGTCGGCGTCCGCGCACTCTTTGCAGTTCGGGTCGTGTTCGTCGCCTTCGTGTTCGCTTTCCGTCTCGTGTTCCGTTTTCAGGACGTCAGGAAACGATGCCGTCGTCTTGAAGACGGTCGTGAGGGTCCCGGTGAGCGCGCTTTCACGCACGCCGTGGTCGTGGAAGAACCGGCGGACGTCCTCTCTGCCGAGCTGGATGAGGCCGGAGAGCAAGTGCTCCGTGCCGACGTAGCGGTGCTCGTACATGCTGGCGGTGAGCACGGCTTTTTCGATGGCCTGCTTCGCGTCGTCCGACAAGAGCGGCGTGGCGTGCTCCGCGAGCGTATGGCCTTCGCGTTCCTCCGTGACCGGCGCGCCGACCAGGCTGCGCAGCGCCTCTGCGTTGATGCCGGACTTCGCAAGGACTTCCGCGCCGACGCAGCCCTCCTGCGTCCCGAGCGACCAGAGCAGATGGACGGGTCGGATCGTTTCGCCGCCTTGCTCCACAACCAAACACAGCGCGCGTGTCAGGACGTTTTTGAGGTGATTGGTGAATTTGTCGGTGATTTCTTGCATAGGAGGTCGGGACTCGGGTACGTCGTTGTGCTCCGCAGCTGTGCGACGTCGTTGACGGCTCGTGTTGCTCGCCGACGACTGGGCACAGACGCCTCCGCCCAACGACGCACCGCTCGTCCCTCCGGTTATGTCCCCATCGACCGCAGCCGCGCGATGCGTTCGTCGATCGGAGGATGGGTAGAGAAGAGGCTGCCGAACCAGGACGTGCGCTTGGCGTGGGCGGCGAAGGGGTTGGCGATGAAGAGATGCGCGGTCGCGTGGTTTGCCCGGCGCATCGGCTGTTCCGCGGCGGCGATTTTTTCCAACGCGGACGCCAGGCCCTCGGGGTAGCGGGTGAGGAGCGCGCCGGACGAGTCCGCAAGGTATTCGCGGCTGCGCGAGACGGCGAGCTTGATGAGCTCCGCGAACAGCGGGGAGAGGATGGCGAGCGCGAGGCCGAGGAAAAACAGGATGAGCCCGACGTTTCCGCTCTTGTCGTCGCGGCCGCGGAACATCGTGGAGCGCAGGAGGATGTCCGCGACGAGCATGACGGCGCCGATAAGCACGACGACGATCGTCATGACGCGGATATCGTAATTCTTGACGTGGGAAAGTTCGTGCGCGGCGACGCCTTCGAGTTCGGTCTTGTTCAAGCTGCGCAAGAGCCCGGTCGTAAACGCGATGGACGCGTGTTCCGGGTCGCGGCCGGTCGCGAACGCGTTCAGCGCGTCGTCATTGATGACGTGGACCTTCGGCATCGGCATGCCGTTCGCGATGGTGAGGTTCTCGACGAGGTTCCAGAGTTCCGGCGCCTGGTCTTTCGTTACCTGTTTCGCGCCGCTCGTGGCAAGCGCGATGGTGTCGCTCTGGTAATAGCTGAACAACGTAAATACCGTCGACACGACGGTGCCAAGCGCAATGCTCGGCCCGACCTCGAGTCCGTACATCGTGCCGAGCAGCCAGAAGAGCGCAATCAACACCGCCGCGACGAGCGCAATGAGAAACCAGGTCTTTCGCTTGTTTGCGGCGATGTGATTGTACATAGGCTAGAACTCCACGTTCACCGGTTGTTCCGATTCGGCCGGTGCGTCGTAGTACGCGAATTTCGAGAAGCCGAGCATGCCGCCGACCATGTTGGTCGGGAAGACCTGCAGTTTCGTGTTGAAGTCGCGCGCCTGGCCGTTGTAGAAACGGCGTGCGGCCGAGATCTTGTCTTCCGCGTCGACGAGTTCGCGCTGCAAGTGGTGGAAGTTGTCGGATGCCTGAAGCGCGGGGTAGTTTTCCGCAACGGCGAAGAGCGACTTGAGGGTCTGCGTCAGCATGTTCTCGGCCGCGGCGTGCTCGGCCATCGTATTCGCCCCCATCGCCTTTGTCCGCGCCTCCGTGACTTTGGTAAAGACGCCTTCCTCATGCGCGGCGTACCCCTTCACCGTGTTGACGAGGTTCGGGATGAGGTCGTACCGGCGCTTGAGCTGCACCTCGATGTCGCTCCACGCCTCTTCCGTGCGGTTGCGGCTTTTGATGAGCCCGTTGAAGACCATGACGAGCCACAGCGCGACGAGGCCGACGATGACGAGCGGGATGAGAAGGATTTCCATAAAAAACGTTGCGCAGAGCGCGGATTATGCTATAGTCATCCTACGTTTTTCGCCCTTCCATGTCAAAGATTATGCAAGCGCCAGCGCACATTTTCGGGAAGAATGATATCCGCGGATTATTGGCTGAGGTGACGCCCGACTTGGCGCGCGCGGTCGGAATGGCGCTCGTCGCGATGACGGGGGCAAAGAAGGTAGTCGTCGGCCGCGACATGCGGTCCACGAGCCCGGAGCTTGAGGCTGCGGCCATTGAGGGTATCACGCGTGCCGGCGCGGATGCGTTGTCGATCGGCATGTGCACGACTTCGATGTATAACTTCGCGGTGTCGAGCAACGCCGAGGTCGGCGCCGGACTCATGGTGACCGCCTCGCACAACCCGCCGGAGTACAACGGCATCAAGATGGCGTGGCACACCGGACTCCCGATCCCCGGCATGGAGATGAAGGACCGCGTGACGCAGCAGATGGTCCCGGCGGCGACGAGGGGAAACGTCATCCCGCATGACGTCCTGCCGTCGTACCTCGACGCGTGTCTCGCGACGGTCGAGCTGCCCGATGTCCGCGGCACGAAAATCGTCATTGATTACGGCAACGGCATGGGCGCGACGAGCATGCAGCCGCTCTGCGCGCGCCTTGGGCTCGAGGTGGTGGAATTGTATGCCGAGCCTGACGCGCGGTTCCCGAACCACGAAGCGAACCCGGCAAAGGAGCACACGCTTGCGGACGTGAAGGCGGCGGTCGTGCGCGAAGGCGCGGCGTTCGGCGTCGCGCTCGACGGCGATGCAGACCGCATTGCGTTCATCGACAACGAAGGCGCGAGCCTCCGCGGGGACCAGACGCTCGCGTTGCTGGCGCAGGCGGCGCTTAAGGACCACCCGGGCGCGAAGATCATCGTCGCGCCGAACCAGAGCTGGACGTCGCCGGACGCCATCCGCGCCGCGGGCGGCGAACCGGTCGAAGTCGCGGTCGGCCGCAGCCTCGTCATCAAGGCGATGCACGACATGGGCGCGGTGCTCGGCGGCGAACTCTCGAGCCACTTCATGTTCCGCGAGTTCAACAACCTCGAGGCGGTCGACTTCGCGTTCGTCCGCATGCTGGCGATCTGGAAGGCGTCGGGCGTGGCGTTCGCCGACATGGCGCGTCCGCTTCGCACGTTTGCGAACAGCGGGGAAGTGAACCTTGAGGTGCGCGACAAGGCCGCGGCGCTTGCACGCGTCGAGGAGCGGTATGCGAAAGACGCGACGGCAGTGAACCGCTTGGACGGCGTCCGGTGTGAGTTCGGCCGCGACTGGTGGTTCCTCGTGCGCGCGTCAAACACCGAACCGATCCTCCGTCTTACTGTCGAAGCAACCACGCCGGAAGCGATGGAAGCAAGGCGCGACGAACTCGCCGCAGTCATCCAGGAATAGTATGGAGAAGATCGCGTCGCCGTACCGCACATTCCGTTTCGTTTCGTACGACTTCGACCGCGCCACCGGCGTGGCGAGTTTGGTGTACGCCATCGACGACGCGTTCACATTTACCGAGCGCGTCACGTTCCCGCTGCCGGCGCAGATCGCCGCGAGTGACGAGGCGCTCGACCGCGCGCTGTTTGCGCTCCATCTCGCCGCTGGCGTGAGCTACTACAAGGCGTACTTGCCGCCGGAGATCGTCGTCGAGTCCGGCACGCTCTCGGAAGACGAGGCCGCATACTGGGAAAAACTGTATACGCGCGGCCTTGGGGAGTTTTTCTACCGCAACAACTTGGATTTCCGGGAGTATGTCCATTTTCCACGCGGGGAGGCATCGGCTTCACAATTTCACGATCGTGAAGTTATGAAGCTCGATGGCGCCATCGTCCCACTCGGCGGCGGAAAAGATTCGCTTGTCGTCGTCGAGATGTTGCGGAACGCTGGCATCGACTTCACGCTTGCAGCGCTCCGGGGGCACGATCGTATACAAAAGGTTGCCGATGCCATCGGACAGCCGCTTGTCGTCATCGATCGCGCGATCGATCCGCTGCTTTTCGTGCTGAACGCGAAGGGTGCATGGAACGGTCACGTGCCGGTGACGACCTATGTCGCCCTTGCAATGGTCGTGTATGCGCTGCTGCACGGCAAACGCGACGTCATGTTTGCCAATGAGCGGAGTGCGAACGTCGGCAACGTCGTCGTCAACGGCGTGGCGATCAACCACCAGTACAGCAAAAGCCTCGAGGCGGAGCGCGACCTCGCGGCATACCTCGCGTCATCGGTCACGCCGGATGTCAGGGTCTTCAGCCTCCTGCGCCCGCTGTCCGAACTCGCGATTACCAAGCGCTTCGTGGAGAACGGCAAGTATTTCGACGCCTTCTCGAGCTGCAATAAAAATTACAAGATTGTCGGGGCGCAGCAGGGGTGGTGCGGGACGTGCCCGAAGTGCGCATTCGTGTTCGCCATGCTTGCAGCGTTCATGCCAAAGCAACAGGTGGTCGGTATCTTCGGCAAGAACCTGTACGCGGACGCGGCGCTGTTGCCGATGTACAAGGAGCTGCTTGCAGTCGAGGGCATCAAGCCGTTCGAGTGCGTCGGCGAGCCGGACGAGGTCAAAGCGGCGTTCGTCCTTGCACAGGCGCGCGGCGATTTTGCGGGCGACGCGGTGATGGAATGGTTTGCTGCCGCCGGCGACAGCAACGTCGACATCGACGCCGTGCTCGCGCCAAGCAGAGACCATGCGATTCCGGACGACTACGCAACTCTTGTCTATGGACATCAAGGGGCTTAAGGGAAAACGCGTCATCATCCTCGGGTTTGGCAAGGAAGGCCAGGCCACGTTTGCGGCGCTCGGGACGCGCGGCATCACGGCAACCGTCACCGACGAGGCGGAGCTGACGCTCGACATCCCCGAGTATGCGCCGCTGAATGCGCTTACGGCCGACGCGGACACCGTCGTCATCAAATCGCCCGGGATCCCGCCGCACCGTCCGGGCGTGCAGAAGTTTCTTGCGGAAGGGGCGACCATCACGTCGGCCACGAACATTTTTTTCGCCGAGCGCAAGGGGCGCGGCCTTCTCATCGGCATCACGGGGACGAAGGGGAAGTCGACGACCGCGTCGCTCCTTGCGCACGTGCTGACCGCTGCAGGCACGTCGGCGCGGCTCGTGGGGAATATCGGCAGCCCCGCGCTCGCGGAGCTTGATGCGCCGGACGACACGGTGTTCGTCGTTGAGCTGTCGAGCTACCAGTTGTCCGACCTCACGACGCCGCCGGACATCGGCGTCATCCTGAATCTCTACGAAGAGCACATGGACTGGCACGGCAGCGTCGCGGCGTACCAGTCGGCGAAGCTGCGCCTCGGCGAGATCATGTCGGAGCGTGACGTCCTCGTGTATAACGATGCATTCCCGCGGCTTGCGGACCTCGCGGCACGCACGAAGGCGACAGCGCTTCCGTTTGCTGCGGACGATGCGGTTCTCGATGCGCTGACGGTGAAGGGCGAACACAACCGGACGAATGCGCGCGGCGTGCTCGCGGTGTGCGACCACCTCGGCATCGACCGTGGCATCGTGCGCGACGCATTTGCGTCGTTCGTCCCGTTGCCGCACCGCCTGCAGGAGGTGGGCGAGGTGCGCGGCGTGACGTTTGTGAATGATTCCATTTCGACGACCCCGCAGTCGGCGCTTGCGGCGATTGATGTGTACGAGAAGCGGCTTGGCGCCATCATCCTTGGTGGGCAGGACCGTGGCTATGACTTTTCCGCGCTCGCAAAACGCCTGAAGCAACTCCCGCACGTCCTCGCGCTGGTCATGCCGGGCGGCGACCGGTTGTTTGCCGCGCTCGAAGACGTTGGCGTCCAGGCCGAGCGCGTTGGCGACCTCGATGAAGCCGTGAAGAAGTCACTCGAGCACATGCCAAGCGGGGGAGTGTGCCTCATGTCTCCGGCATCCCCGAGCTATGGGCAATTCAAGAACTTCGAACAGCGGGGCGAGATGTTTGCGGATGCGGTTGCGGGTTTGAAATTGTAGGGTTTTCTCGGTACACTTTGCGCGTATGATTTGGACCGTGTTGTTGTTTCTTGCACTCCTCTCCATCTTGGTTTTGGCGCACGAGTGGGGGCATTATATCGCCGCGAAAAAGGCCGGGATGACGGTCGAAGAGTTCGGCCTCGGGTTCCCGCCGCGGCTCCTGTCATGGAAGCGGCGCGACGGCATGACGGTCAGCGTGAACGCCATCCCACTCGGCGGCTTTGTGAAAATCAAGGGCGAGGGCGGCGAACAGGCGGACGCACCGGACAGTTTTGCGCGCAAGAGCATCCCGAAACGGTTTATCGTGCTCATCGCCGGCGTCCTCATGAACTTGGTCGCGGCCGCCATCATCTTTACCGCAGGGTTCATGGTCGGCATGCCGACCGTCACCGAAGACGGCATCGCGGGCGGCGCAGTGAGCGACCCCGCAGTGCATGTCCTTGAAGTCGTCGAGGGTTCTCCTGCCGAAGAGGCCGGTATCGAGGTCGGCGACCGGCTGCTTTCCATCGACGGCACGCCGTACGATGACAGCGATGCGGCGCGCGCCGCGCTGGCGCCAGGTGAAGGCCCATTCGCACTCGTCCTCGCGCGCGGCGAGGAGGTCATCACGGTCACGGTCGACACGGCGTTCGTGGACACGATCGGCCGCGAAGCGGTCGGCGTCGGCCTCCTTGAGACCGGCACGGTGCGCTTCCCGTGGTACCTGGCTCCGCTCAAGGGCATCGAGGCGACCGTGTCGGCGACCATCCAGATCGTCCTTGCGCTCGTGACGCTCGTCGTCAACCTTGTCACCGACGCGCCGGTCGACGCGGAGATCGCGGGCCCGGTCGGCATCGCGGTCGTCACCGGCGAGGTCGCCAAGATGGGCTTCGCGCACCTCCTCCAGTTCGCGGCGATGCTTTCCATTAACCTTGCGGTACTCAATGCGCTCCCGATCCCCGCGCTCGATGGCGGCCGCATTGCGTTCCTGTTCCTCGAGGCGATCCGTCGCAAAAAGGCGAGCGCCCAGTTCGAACAGACCGTGCACACCATCGGTTTCGCCCTCTTGATGCTTTTGGTGCTTGTAGTAACCTTCCGCGACATTGTCGGACTCTTCAATTAGTATGGAAAACGCACTCCGCGCCCTCCGGGGCGAGATCGAAGCCGCCCTCGCGGGCGTCACGGATACCGAACGCCTTGAGGCCGTCCGCGTGGAGTTTTTGGGGCGCAAGGGCAGGCTCGCCGAACTCATGAAAGGCCTTGCCGCGTTGTCGCCGGACGAAAAGAAAGCGGTCGGCGTCGTTGCAAACGATGTGAAGCTCGCGGCAGAGTCCGCATTTGCAGAGGCCGAGGCCCGCGTGACCGCTGCCGAACAGTCGGCGAAGGCAGAGCGCGAGTGGCTCGACGTGACGCTCCCGGGCACGCCGCCCAGCACCGGGCACCTGCACCTCACGTCGCAGGCCATCGAAGACATCACGAATATTTTTACGCGCGTCGGCTTTGTCCGTTCGCGACACCCCGAGATCGACTGGGACTACTACGCGTTCGCGTCGCTCAACATGCCCAAAGAGCACCCGGCGCGCGACGAGTGGGAGACGTTTTTCGTCGCGGATGACGAGGGCAAGGACGTACGGACCGGCGCAAAAGGGAAGGTGGTGCTGACGCCGCACACGAGCAACGGCCAAGTGCGCGAGATGGAGAAAGGGGAGTTGCCGATCCGCATGATTTCGATCGGGAAGTGCTACCGCCGCCAAGCCACGGCGCGCCACCTGCCGATGTTCCACCAGTTCGAGGGCCTTGTCATCGACACGCATGCGTCCGTAACCGAGTTGAAGGGCGTCTGCGATTATTTTGCCAAGAGCTATTTCGGTCCGGACCGCGTGACGCGGCTGCGTCCGTTCCATTTCCGTTTTACCGAACCGAGTTTCGAGCTCGACATCTCCTGCGGCGTCTGTGGCGGCACCGGCAAGGTGAACGGGGTGAAGTGTAAGTTGTGTAAAGAGGGATGGTTGGAGCTCGGCGGCGCCGGCATGGTGCACCCGAACGTCATCAAGGCCGGCGGCCTCGACCCGGAAAAGTATTCCGGCTTTGCGTTCGGCTGGGGTGTCGAACGCACCATGATGATGCGTGCCGGCGTGAACATCGACGACATCCGCATCCTGTACCGCAACGACCTGAGGTTTATCACCCAATTTTAGCGTCCTTGCCGGGTCCTGCCGCGGAACACCCCGCCAGTACTCGCTGACGCTGCGTGCTGGCAGGGATCCTGTTCCGCGTCACCCGGCATACGGTCCAAATACATAGGCGGGATCCCCGCACCCCGCCGCAAACCCTATGAACAATCTCGCTTCCTACAACTGGCTGAAGGAATACGTGAAGAGCGCGCTCGCTCCGGAAGACTTTGCGCGCGAAATCAGCCTTCGTTCCATGTCGGTCGAGAAGATCGATGACGTCGCCGCGCGCCTCGACAAGTGCGTGGTGGGGTTGGTGAATGAAGTGCGGGCACATCCGAACGCGGACAAGTTGCGCATCGTTACCGTGAATATCGGTGCGCAGACGGTCGATGTCGTCTGTGGCGGCGTGAATGTCGCCGAGGGGATGAAGGTCTGCGTGGCGCTGCCCGGTGCGCGCGTCCGCTGGCATGGCGAAGGGGAGTACATCACGCTTGGCGAGACGGAGATCCGCGGCGTGAAGAGCGTCGGCATGATTTGCGGTCCGTCGGAGGTCGGCTTTGACGCGCTTGAGAAGGGCGACCGGATGATTTGGGACCTGTCGGATATCGTCACGGCGCCGGCGGGCACGCCGCTTGCCGAAGCGCTTGGGCTTGACGATGTCATGTTCGACATTGAAATCACCACGAACCGTCCGGACGCCATGGGTATCGTCGGGCTGGCGCGCGAGGCGGGTGCCGCGACGGACTCCGCGTTTGCATGGCAGCCGCCGTCGCTTCCTGCGGGCGGCACCGCGCTGCCGTTCTCGGTCGCCATCGACGACCCGACGCGCTGCTTCCGCCAAATGGCCATCGTGATCGACGACGTGACCGTCGCGCCCTCGCCGTGGTGGCTGCAGAAGCGCCTGCTCATGGCCGGCGTGCGCCCCATCAACAACATCGTCGACATCACGAACTACGTCCTCCTCGAGTACGCACAGCCGCTCCACGCGTTCGACTACCGCGCCATCGAGGGCGGCGAGATTCGCGTTCGCGGGGCAAAGAAGGGGGAGAAGATCACGCTCCTCAACGGGAAGGAGTACGAACTCGACGGAGAGCTCGTGCTTGCAGACGCAGTCAAGCCGCTCGACGTCGCGGGCATCATGGGCGGCGAACATACGGGTACGACGGACTCGACGAAGACCGTCGTTCTTTCCGCGTCCGCATTCGACGGGACGTCGATCCGCCGTACGTCGCGCGCACTGAATCTCCAGTCGGACGCGCAGCTACTCTTCGAGAAGGGCCTTTCCACCGAAGCGTTGCCGCATGCCTTGGCGCGCGCGGTCGCGTTGGTGCGTGAGGTCGCCGGCGGGTCGGTCGCAAGCAAGGTCAGCGACGTGCGCACAAAGGAGTACGCGCCGCTCGTTTTCCCGCTCCGCCCCGAAAAGATCCGTGACCGCATCGGCGTTGACGTGAGCGACGAGCGCATCAAGGAAATTCTGACGCAGCTCGGTTTTACCATCGACGGCGACCAGGTCACGGTGCCGTGGTGGCGCGACCATGACATTGAAGACGCCATCGACCTGACGGAAGAAGTCGCGCGCATCTACGGCTACCACGAAATGCCGTCCATCTTGCCGGCCGGCGCGCCGCCGACGACGCAAGAACCCGCGGCCGTGACGTGGGAGCGCTTTACGAAACGGTTCCTCGCCGCGTCCGGCTACAACGAGTTCTACAGCGATTCGTTCGTCAGCGCGGACGACCTTGCGAAGTATGGGCTCGATCCGAACGACGCCTACGCGCTCTTGAACCCGCTCGCGTCCGACCAGAGCCACATGCGCATGAGCCTCATGCCGTCCATCATGCGTGCGGTTGGGCGGAACCAGGGCCACACACGTGCCGGCCGGTTCTTCGAGCTCTCGCGTGTGTACCTGAAGCGAGAGGATCTGCCGGAAGAGGCGACGCATCTTGTGTTTGGCGAATATGGGTACGACGACGCCGAAGCGGCGTACATGCGGTTGCGCGGTACGCTTGAAGCGTTCGCGGCAAAGACCGGCCTCCGCCTCGATATCTCCCGTGAAAGCATCAGTAATCGCTGGCACCCGACCCGTTCGGGGAGCGTGTTCCTCGGCGACCATGCGGCAGGCATGATCGGCGAAGTTGCAGACACGATCCAGTCGGCGTTCGGCGTCGACCGACGGGTGATGGTTGCTCTCGTCGAGCTTGATGCGCTGTTCGGGGAGATGCGGCTCACGCACCGCTATGTGCCGCTGTCGGAATTCCCGTCGATCACACGCGACCTTTCCGTTATCGTGGATGAGCGCGTGGCGTTCCATGACGTCGCGGCTGCGGTGAAGGTCGGCATGGTGGCGGACGTCGCGCTTGCGGACATGTACCGCGGCACCGGGGTTCCGGAAGGGAAGAAGAGCATGACGCTGTCCGTGACCATCGCTGCGCCGGACCGGACGCTGACGAGCGAGGAAGCACAGGCTGAACTCGACCGCGCGGGGAAGATGCTGGAAACGACGTTTGGCGGTATACTGCGGTCATAACCGTGTAAGGAGGATCCTATGCTCGAGACACAAGACATGCTCTACATCGTGCTCATGTTCTGCGCGCTGTGGTTTACCGCCTTTCTGTGCTGGCTCATGTACCAGGTGGTCACCATCATCCGCAGGGCGCATGAAGTGCTCGAGCTCGTGGAGCGCAAAATCGACCTCCTCGACCGCAGCATCGCCGGCATCAAATCCAAGTTCGACTCGGGGACGTCGCTCTTCATCACCGTCGCCGACGCCCTCAAGCGCCTCGTCGACGTCATCCGACGCGACCGGCATGATTAAGCGCAAAACCGGCCGAATGGCCGGTTTTGCTATGGAGGCGACGGGATTTGAACCCGTGTCACCTGGCTGACAAGACAGGTAGGTTGACCGCTGACCCCACGCCCCCGGAGAGAACAAAAAGCTCCCCAACCGCAAAAGCGATATGGGGAGTCTCTTTGGTCAGCCAGAATGAGGCATTGCTACCTACCTGCCTTATCACCATGATATGGAGAAAAGCGCTCAATGTCAACACACTTTTCCACTCGGTTTTTCGGTTTGAGTCTGATACGATGCAACGGCATTGCGTCGATGAGGATTATGGATCCGAAGGATTTTGTTTATCTCCACAACCATTCGCACTACTCGCTCCTTGAGGCGCTGCCGAAGCCGAAGGCGCTCGTGAAGCGTGCGAAGGATTTGGGCATGAAGGCGCTTGCGCTCACGGACAACGGCGCCTTGTACGGCGCGGTGGAGTTCTTCAAGGCATGCAAGGATGCCGAGATGAAGGCGATCATCGGCATGGACACGTACCTTGCGCCGTACCGCATGACGGACCGCCGTCCGCGCGTCGACGACCGGCCGCTGCGCATCGTGCTTCTTGCAAAAAACGCGGAGGGTTACCGCAACCTCCTCAAAATCTCCACCGTCGCCTACCTTGAGGGCTTCTACTACAAGCCGCGCATCGACAAGCCGTTTTTGCGCGAGCACGCCGCAGGGCTCATCGCGCTCTCGGGCAGCGTCAGCAACGACATCGCCGCCGCCATCTTGTCCGACGACCATGACAAGGCGAAGGCGCTCGTTGCCGACTACCAGCAGATCTTCGGCAAAGAGCATTTTTACCTCGAGCTCATCCACCACCCGGACATGCCGCGGCAGGTCGAGGTGAACGAGGCATACAAAAAACTCTCCGCCGAGCTCGGCGTCCCGCTCGTCGCCACGCGCAACGTCTTCTACCTCGACCCCGAAGACCGCGAAGGCTACGAGGCGCAGCTGTGTATTCAGCGCGGCCGCACGCTTGAGGACTTCCGCCGCACGTCGACCGACGACGTGGACCTTTCGTTCGGCACGCCGGAAGAGGTCTGCGCATATTTCGCCGACGTACCCGAGGCGCTCGCGAACACGACGCGCATTGCCGAGCAGATCGCGTTCACCATGGAGCTCGGCAACAACTTCCTGCCCATCTTCCCGTTGCCGGAAGGGAAAACCGACAACGAATACATGCGCGACCTGTGCATCCGGGGTCTCAAGGAACGTTATGGCGACCCCATCGCTCCCGAGGTCATGGAACGGTTCGAGTACGAGTACGGCGTGATTGTGAAGATGGGGTTTTCGTCGTACTTCCTCATCGTCCAAGACTACATCAACTGGGCGAAGAACAACGACGTCCTCGTCGGGCCGGGCCGCGGGTCTGCGGCGGGCTCGCTCGTCGCGTACGCGCTCCGCATCACCGACATCGAGCCATTGCGGTACGGCCTCCTCTTTGAGCGCTTCCTAAACCCGGATCGCGTGTCGATGCCCGATATCGATACCGACTTCGCCGACCGCGGGCGCGGCAAGGTGCTCGAGTACATCACGCACAAGTACGGCGCCGACCACTGCGCCGGCATCATCACGTTTGGGACGCTCATGCCCCGCGCCGCAGTGCGCGACGCCGCCCGCGTGCTCGGCCTGTCGTTCCAGGAGGCGGACGTCATTGCGAAGTGCGTCCCGCCGCCGGTGCAGGGCAAGCACACGCCGCTCAAGGAGGCGATCGTCGAGGCGCCGGACCTGCGCAACCTGTACCAAAGCAACCCCATGGCGCGACGGGTCATCGACCTCGCCATGAAGCTCGAGGGCAACCCGCGCCACGCGTCGCAGCACGCGTGCGGCATCGTCATCGGCGACAAGCCGCTTGTGGAGCGCGTGCCGCTGCAGCAAGGGCAGCACGAGGACATGGCGTTCGTGACGCAGTACTCGCTGAACTCCGCGGAGGCGGCGGGGCTCGTCAAAATGGACTTCCTCGGACTATCCAACCTCACCATCATCGAAGACACGCTCGAGATCATCGAGGCGGTGCATGGCGTCACGATCGACATCGACACTATCCCGCTCGACGACAAGAAGGCGTTCGACCTCCTCGGCCGCGGCGAAACGACCGGCGTATTCCAGTTGGAATCCGACGGCATGAAGCGCTACATCCGCGAACTGAAGCCGAGCGTGTTCGAGGACATCATCGCCATGGTGTCCTTGTACCGCCCGGGCCCGATGCAGTTCATCGAGAGCTATATTCGCCGCAAGCATGGCGAGGAGCCGGTGGCGTACGAGCACCCGCTCATGGAGAACTCGTTCAAGGAGACGTACGGCATCCCGGTGTACCAGGAGCAGGTCATGCAGGTCAGCAAGGACCTCGCGGGGTTTACCGGTGGCGAAGCAGATACGCTGCGCAAGGCGATGGGCAAGAAGATCGCCGAGCTCATGGCAAAGATGAAGGTGAAGTTCATCGAAGGCGCCGCGAAGAACGGGGTCAAAGATACGGTCGCGACCGCCATTTTCCAGAAGCTCGAAGACTTTGCTGCGTACGGTTTCAACAAGTCGCACGCCGCCTGTTACGCGCTCATCGCGTACCGTACCGCGTACCTCAAGGCGTACTACCCGGCGGAGTTCATGGCCGCGCTCATGAACAGCGACTCGGGCAACCTCGACCGCATCACCATCGAAGTCGCGGAGTGCGAACGCATGGGGCTCAAGGTCTTGCCGCCGGACGTGAACGAATCGTTCCCGGGTTTTGCCGTGGTCGCGGGGACGCGCAACATCCGTTGGGGCTTGCGGGCCATCAAGAACGTCGGCAGCGAGATTGCGGAGATTATCGTCCGCGAACGCAAGAAGGGCGGCCCGTACGCCGACCTCGCCGACTTCCTCTCGCGCATCCATGCGAACACGTTCAACAAGAAGACCCTCGAGGCGCTCATCAAAACCGGCGCGCTCGACCGTTTTGACGACCGCGGCCGCCTGTTCCACAACCTCGACCAGCTGCTCCTCTACAACAAGCACGTCAACGCGTCGGCCGACCGCAACCAGGTCTCGCTGTTCGACCTCGCGCCAACGATCGTCGAGGCGAAGATTTCGCTCCGCCCCGCGCCGCCGCAGCCCAAGAGCGAGATTCTCGGCTGGGAGAAGGAGCTCCTCGGCATGTACGTCAGCACGCACCCCGGCGTCATTTTTGCCGACGCGTTTCAGGGGAGCGTCGTGCCGCTTGCGGGCGTGGCCGCGCTCGAGGACGGGGCGCAGGCGAGTGTCGCCGGCGTCATCGTCGCCGTAAAGCAAATCTTCACCAAGAAAAAGAACGAGCCCATGGCGTTCGTGCGCGTCGAAGACGCCACGGGGCCGCTTGAGGTTGTGGTGTTTCCGAAAGTGTACGCCCGCATTCGGGAAAAGCTCCTGCCTGACACGCTGGTCGTCGTGAAAGGGAAGGTGTCGGTGCGCGAAGGGAGGAGGGGATACGGGGGAGAAGAGGGAGAAGGGGGAGAAGAGAAGGCTCCGGCGCTCGAGCACTCGGTGTTGTGCGATGCGCTCATCACGTTTGAAGAGAGGGACGTCCCGGCGCTTGCCGAGCGCCTGCGCGCGGGTTTCCCGGACGATAGCGACCCGTCCACCATCCCCCATGCACCATCCACCGAAGCGGACGGCGTCACCATCGTCGCCCCGGAAAAGCCGTCGCACGAGATGATTATGAAACTGCGGGAGGTCTTCGAGTCCGCCCCGGGCCGCGAACAGGTCTATCTCATGGTGGAAAGCGGCGGGAAGATGCGCAAAATCGCGACCGAGTACAAGATTGCCCGCTCCCGCGCCATCCTCGAGCGTATCGGCGCCATCGTTGGCGAAACGAACGTGCGGTGAGATATGTGGATAACTGTGGGCGCTTCAGGCGCCCAGATCAGCGCATCGGTTTTTCTATAGGCGGGGTCTCTTGACCCCGCCAACCAAGAAAACGGTCCGAAATGGGCTGTTTTCTTGACTTTTTGGCTAAAATATACTATATTTTTGTGCTGTTGGGCTTGCCATTTGGGGCATCTCCGACACATCCGGCACGGCGGTTCCCGTGCATTCGAGCGTTCGTGGATCCGTTGTCTGTCACACGACGGCACGGTGGATCGAACGTTGCGAGGTAGTCATGTCCCGTCAGATCAGCGACAAGCAGCTCATCCAGCTCCTCGAGCGTCGGAGCCCCCACCACCCAAAACACATCGGGTACGACGCCATGTCGGCGTTGCTCCAGGGTCGCGTCCAGCTCCCACAGTCCCTCCCGGAGGGCGAGCTGCCGCCCCACCACTACCGCGTCCGCACGACCGGGGCGCTCCCCGCGCTCAGCCGCCTGAACGGCGAGCTGCACAACAGCGCGAGCGAGCTCTTCAACGGCCGCTACGCCTGGAGTCCGCACGAGTGCTGCATGGACCGCGACATGACGCCGGGCGATCGCGTGTTCTTCCTGAAGGGCTTCCCCCGCACCACGGTGGAGATGGCGATCCTGTGGGGCGACGAGCACGGCTACTGGCCCGCCACGCACACGGAGACGAACGACTTCGGCTGCGCCTACCCGGACCTGCAGCGGAAGAATCCGATCGTCGGTGTCGGCTCGTTCACCGTCGACGGCGGCCGCCGCCGCGTCGCTGTGCTCCTCGGTGGCAACGACAGGCGGGACCTCGCCGACAGCCACTTCGACGGCATCTACGAGCCGCTCTGCCTGTTCCTCTTCGTCAGCAAGGCGCTCCTCGGTCACTCGGAGCCTTAGCCCTCCGGCTTTGGCACCTTGGACCCTTGATCCCCGGTTTCGCGCAAGCGAGGCCGGGGATCTGCGCGTTCATGACGAACCGTCCGCAACTTGAACGTCTTGGTGTGTCGCGCTGGTGGGTTATGGCCCGTATAAAAGACAGTCGGAAACTATAGGCCGACAGTGCGCATGTTGTTGCGCTTGCCCTGAGAACGATTTGCGCCTTCTGTTCGCGGTTGTGGCATGGGGCCGACTGAGCTATAATTGGCCCGTATGGTCAAAGGCGCACCGAAAAAAGGAGGTGCGGGGAGGAGGCCGCTTTCGCGATCACTGCGGATGTACCAGCGGATCGCGGTATTGTTCGTCATCGGCACCCTGCTCTTGCTCCTTGTCGTCCTCTATCTTTCTATTTCTCGGGCGACGATCCGCATCGTCCCGAACCCGAAACTTGTCAGCGTCACCGCCGCGGTCGAGGTCGTCCCAAACCCGGTGAACGAAGGCGAGATGACGGGCATCGTCGCGCAAGAGGGATTTTCGCAGGGCAAGACGTTCGCACTGGAAGGCGAGGGCGGTACGGCGGTCGAGCAGAAGGCGGGCGGCATGGTGACGCTCATCAACAAGACAGGCGGAGACCAGGCGCTCGTCGGCAGTACGCGTCTCATGTCCGAAGAGGGCGTGCTGTTCCGTATCGATTCGTATGTCGTGGTTCCGGCGAACGGCCAGGTGGAAGTCATGGCGCACGCCGACCAGCCCGGCCTCTCGGGCGAGATCGGCCCGACGCAGTTCACCATCCCCGGCCTCCCGACCTCGCTCCAGGACGATATCTACGCTGTGAGCGTTGACTCGATGACCGGCGGCGTGGCGTATGTGCGCGTGCTTTCCGAGCAAGACTTGAACGATGCGGTGAACTCGTTGACGGACGAGATGGTCGCCGCGGCGAAGGTGCAGCTTGCGGAAGGCGTCGACCGGACCGTGTTTCCCGGCGAGGCGTACCAGGTGGACGTGCTCGAGCGCAAGAGCGACACGCAGCCCGGTACAGAGACCGACTCGTTTACCGTCTCCATCACCGCGCGCATCACCGCGGTGTACTACAGCGAGCTCCTGCTCGGCGATTACGTGACGAGCGAACTCACGGCGCGGCTCCCGACCGGCTACGAGATGGCGACCGTAAACCGCGACGGCATGCAGGTGACGATCGATGCCGCGGACGAGACGAAGGGGACCGCGAGCCTGTCCGTCTATCTCGACGGCATCGCGACGATTTCGGAAAGCGCGGACGTCTTTGCGAAGGAGCGGTTCGTCGGCAGGTCGGCGCAGGAGGTCCTGACGCTCCTGTCTGCGTCCGAAGCGGTCCAGAGCTCCTCCGTCACCTTTACCCCGTTCTGGCTGAAACGCGTTCCGACCCTTAAAGACCATATTTCCATCGAAGTCGAGGATATCAGTCAAGACTAAGTCTCCCCGGGAGACTTAGTCTTGACTTCGTCTTAGATGGGTTTCTCGACGGCACCTCGCTCCTCTCCGAGCACGCCGATATCTTCGACAAGGATCGTTTCGTCGGCCGCTCGCCCTCGGAGGTGGTGACGCTCCTCTCGGTGAGTGAGGGCATCAAGGAGGTGAGCGTGACGTTTACGCCATTCTGGCTGAAGAGAATTCCAACCTTGAAGGACCACATTGCGATCGATATCGAAGAGTCGCAAGAGTAAGAAAGACCGCGCAGCACATTGACTGCGCGGTCTTTTTATGGTATTCTTTTTCGTTCTTTGGAGGACTTGTGTTTCTTCTCGCGCAACTGTTCGTGTCGATCGTTTCGTCGGTGTCCCGGCGCACCGAGGGTGACCCGTTCGTCTCCTGGCTGCAGAGTGGTCCGCGCGACGACGGTTCGCTGCTCACGCACTACCGTCGTGGGGTCACCGTGCAGGTTATCGACGGGGTGCCTGCCTCGTTCGTCCGCGTCACCTTCCGGGCGGAGGGGCTGCGTCTGGTGATCGAGGCGCCGGTCTGTGGGGAACAGTACCTCTTCCCGACGATCGAGATCAGTCCCTCGATCCTCGCCGACCCTCGGTACGGCAAGCTGCGGGAGCTCGTGGAGTACCGCGCGGTCCACGCCGGCAGCATCGAGTTCCTGCTCAAGGAGGCGATGCAGGCGGCGGAGGGGCAGTAGCCCGGAAAAAAAACGTCAGGCGGCCTCGGCAGAGGTCGCCTGTTCTTTTTATGAGATGATTAGTGTCGCTTGAGCCAGTCCCAGGCTTTGGCGAGTGCGCTCTTGTCCTTTTTTTGTTGGGCAGTAATGGCCTTTTGTTCCTCTTTGCGCCTATCGCTTTCATCCATCCGACTGAAGAGCACCTTGAGATCTTCGTCGTCCAGGTGCCGAAGTGCTTCGTGTAATCGAGCACCAAGAATATGCGGATTTTTCCATGCGATAGCATTTTTGAGTTCTTTGCGGTCACGATCGTTAAGCTGATTGTAGACATCTTCGAACTGCCGCATGGCATCATCTCTCCTCAATGATATCGCAGTGTCTTCAGGACTCCCGGTGGGTGTTCCGTCAACGTCCTTATCGTAGAGATTAGCTTGTGAATCTTCAGCATCGACTGGGACATGTCTTCCCCCGTGGTCATTATCGGGCTGGTGTTCGCGCATATAACAGTATCGTAGCGTAGATGATTGGGCAGGGCGAGAGATAATGTGGATATTGTATGCCGTTGACATCGCCCACTAATGGTCTATCATGGACTCATTCCATGCCGATCGGACCACCAATCCGGGAGTGGAGAGGCAACAGAGAAAAGTGCCCTCGCTAAGAGGGAAGTTGGGTGGAACCCCCCGGACCGACCGGGGCCCGACGTTGCTCCTTTTTGGGGCGGCGTCGGGCATTTATTTTTCTATGCAGAACGACGAACTTCAGCATTTGCGACATTCCTTGGCCCACTTGCTCGCGGCCGCCGTGCTCGAGCTCTACCCGGATGCCAAGCGCACCATCGGTCCGGCCATCGATGATGGATTTTATTACGACTTCGCGTTCAGTGAACCGATCTCCGAGGAAGATCTGCCGAAGATCGAGGCGAAGATGCGCGAGCTCATGCCGAGCTGGAGCAAATTCGACCGCAAGGAAGTGACGGCCGACGAAGCCCGCCAGGTGTTTGCCGACAACAAGTACAAGCTCGAGCTCATCGATGAATTTAGCAAGGACGGTGCCACGCTCACGCTCTACACCTCCGGCAACTACGTCGACCTCTGCCGCGGCGGCCACGCCGACTCGCTCGCCGACGTCGACCCGGACTGCTTCACGTTGTCGAAGATCGCCGGCGCGTACTGGCGCGGCGACGAGAAGAACGACCAGCTGACGCGTATTTACGGCATCGCGTTCGGCAGTAAGGCGGAGCGCGACGCGTATCTCGCCATGCTCGAGGAAGCGAAGAAGCGCGACCACCGCAAGCTGGGGGTTGAGCTCGACCTCTTTACCTTCTCGCCGCTCGTTGGCCCGGGTCTTCCGCTCTTCACGCCGCGCGGCACGGTGTTGCGCGAGCAGCTTGTGGCATTTGTCTGGTCGCTCATGAAACCGTACGGCTACACCAAGGTCAACATTCCGCACATGGCCAAGAGCGACCTCTACAAGACGAGCGGCCACTGGGACAAGTTCTCGGACGACATCTTCCATATTTCGAGCAAGAAGACGGACGATGCGTTCGTCATGAAGCCGATGAACTGCCCGCACCACACGCAGATCTACGCGTCGCGCGGCCGCAGCTACCGCGACTTGCCGCTGCGCTTCAGCGAAGTGACGACCGTGTACCGTGACGAAAATACCGGCCAGCTCCAGGGCCTGTCCCGCGTCCGCTCTATCACGCAGGACGATGCGCACGTCTTCTGCCGCATGGACCAGGTGAAGGAAGAGGCGAAGGCGATTTACGACATCATCACGACGTTCTACGCCGCGTTCGGCATGCCGCTGCGTATCCGTTTGTCGGTGAACGATCCCGAGAAGCCCGATGCCTACCTCGGCGGTGCTGAGGTGTGGGAAAAGGCGGTCGACACGCTTAAGGAACTCCTCGCGGACATGGGACGCGAGTACGAGGTCGGCGTGGGCGAAGCGGCGTTTTACGGACCGAAGATCGACTTCATCGCCACGGACGCCATCGGCCGCGAGTGGCAGCTCGCGACTATCCAGCTCGACTTCAACCTGCCGGAGCGGTTCGAGCTCGAGTACGTCGACAGCGACAATACGAAGAAGCGCCCGGTCATGATCCATCGCGCGATCTTGGGTTCGCTCGAGCGCTTCATCGGCGTCATGATCGAACACTACGCCGGCGCGTTCCCGTTCTGGCTCGCGCCGGAACAGGTTCGCGTCGCGACGGTCGCGGAAGACTTCGTGCCGTTCGCCAAGGAACTTGCGGCGACGCTCGCGGACGCCGGCATCCGCGTCCACCTTGATGATTCGAACGAGAAGGTGGGGAAGAAGATCCGCGAGGCGGCGACACAAAAAGTACCGTGGACGATCGTCGTCGGCGCAAAGGAAGTCGAAGGCGGCAACTTCAAGGTAAATGTCTTTGGACAAGATGAGGACGTGCTCATCCCGCAGGATGAACTCATCGATCGCGCACGCGCAGCGGCGGAATTGCCGCGCTAACCCATGGGGTGCTGTTTTGCCCAGGCCTTCCGCGCTTTTTGGATGAGGCTGACGTAGTACCGCCTGCTGTTCCGGTAGTTATCGCGATTGAAGACGTAATCGAACGGACGCGAATCCTTCGCATGCTGGAGGCGTTCGAGCGTGACGTCGTTGCCACGGTCGTCTTGTAAGAGACCGGCCGCGCGCAGGGTTTCGATTTCATCGGCAAACCCTTCATGGTCGTTGGTGAACTGTTCGGCGACAAGGAGGAATTCCGGTGACGGCCGCGCAAGGATGTTCTCGCGGCTTTGTGCGCGGATACGCGCCTCCTCTTCTTGCGTCGCATCCGCGGCGAACCACGTATCGAGCGCGTCGGGTTCCGTTTCTTGGACGGGCGCCGCTTCCGGCGTCGGTGCTGCACGGATCGCGTCGAGCACCTGTTCCCGCTCGGCCGCGAGCTCCTCGAAGACGTCCTTCCTTGCGCCTCGCGCTTCGGCCTGGACGATGTCGTCCTCAATCACCTTGAGGTCGGCGCGGAGGTCCTCGAGCGTTTTTTCACGCTTCGGACGCTCGATGGGTGCGGGAGCCTTTGGAGTCTCCGGTGCCTCCGGCATTTCGAGGATTTCTTGCTCCTCCGCATCGCCGACCGGCGCAGCGACGCGCGTTTCCGGGATTTCGGTCCGCTCGAGCGTCGTCGCATCGCCGACCCACGGCTGATGCCGGGGGGCTTCTTCGGTCTGGAACTCGTCGGTGGACGCCGTCACGGCGGCGCGCCGCTCGGGCTTTGGCGCGCGAGCCGGTTCCGCGGCCCTCTCCCTTGGCGCAAGGCCGAGTGCGAGCCGGCGCTTTGCGTCTGCCGCCTGCCGACGGTCTTCGGCGCGAGCGCGCTCCTTTTCATCCGCGAACACCACGGCGTCGGCGCGTTCGCGCAGCATTGTCGCCATGTCGCCGGGCACGCCCTTCTCGAGGGAGCGTACATATTCGTTCGCGGCGCCGTCGATGATTTGCTGCCGCATCGCCGCAAGACGTCCCTCTGCCGGCGAGCCCTTCCGCACGAGTCCGGCCACTGCGTCGTCCCACCGGTCCGCGACCTCCGCAGCGTGCGCAATGACGATCTGCTCGCGCGCCAAGTCCCCCTCATCGACCGTCATCATCCGCGGTTCGCGGTTGCCGGTGACGCGCTGCTCGACGAGATGCACCTGGTCGAATGCGTCGAGTGCGTCAATCTTCCACGAACTGCGTTTGCCCGTGCGCTCGATGCGGCTCACCGGCATGCCGGCGTGGAACGCCTCGATGCGCTCGGCGAGGAGGTCGGCGTACGCCTTGGGCGCTTCTTCGACCGGCGCGACCTCGCGCAACCGCATCCGCTCCACGGCCTGGCGCATGAGCGCGCCAGGATCTTGCGCCTCGCCGCGGAGGATGCCGTCGACATACGCGGCTGCGGCTTCGTCAAGTGCGCCGGCCTTTCCCGATTCGAGCGTTCCCGCATCGGCGGAGAGACCTTCGACCGCCTTGTCCCACTGCTCGGCAAACGCTCCGGCGTACTCTTGCGTCACCAGCTCTTTGCCGAGCGCCATGTCGTCGACCTCCTCGAGGAGCGGCCGCTTTTCATCCGTCTCATGCTCGCGCACCTGCAGGCGTCCACGGTCGCCGATGCCGACGATGTCCCATGCCTCGCGCGCACCGCCTTTGCCGATACGGAATACGGTGTCGCCCACGCCAATCGTGTTGGCGCGTTCAAGGATCGCCGCGTTGAGGCGGGCCTGTTCGGCTTGCACCTCGGCCTGTTGGTCTGCGTGCTCGCGTCGCGGCGCGCGTTCCGCGGCGCGGAGCGGAGGTGTGGTATTCGGGAGTTCGGCGGCTGCGGACATGCGTCGGGGCATACGGGCAATTTTCAGAAAATATACCAAGTTTTTGGCTAACCCGTCGACAAAACCTGTTGACAACATCGCGTTTTTTTGGTAGCGTCACTGCACCTCGAGAGGTGCCCATGCTCGTCCTCCTGAATGGCGGGCGGACGCGTGCGCCCCGCCTCGAAGACCGATGGCCGACGGTGAATGCCTACTGCGCCAGGCGCAACGTCGTCTGGACGGATGACGCTCCTGCGGCCGTCGCGTTCGAAATCGCGGTCATCCGCGTGTTCCTCTGGCAGCTGTTCGACACGCTGGACGCGCGCGCGTATCGAGACCCGCCTCAACACCGGCTCGACGCGGCCTACGTGCTCGTGACCAAGCCGACGCCGCTGCGGCTCGGCGGCTGGCACGACTTCGCGCTGCGGAGCGACGTCGCGACCCTGCGGCTGGCCCTCGACCACGTCGGAGCGGGGCCGGGATCGGTCGCGCAGCTCACGCTCGAACCTCTCTACCGTACCGTGTGGATCGCGGCCTCTCCGGCGGCGCTCCTCTAGGCACGACGCGAAGCGCGGCATCCCTCAGGATGCCGCGCGGTTCGTTTTATTGCTTGTGCTCCAGGCCGCGGAGGATGGTGAACGCCTCGCGCAGCTCGCGGATGTAATCGTTTGTCGATTTCTTGCCCCAGTGTTTCGGGTTCGCCCAGCTGAAGCGCCCGGTCGGTGCATTCGCGAGTTCTTCGAGCGTCAGGTTGATGATATGCTGCTCATTCGCCGCGCGGAAGTCGCGAAGGAACTGGCGGTTGCGGTTCCCGAACGCCTTGAGGATCTCGTTGAACGCCGGGGTATCGATGCGCTTGGGGCGCTCCAGCATTTCACCAGGATCGGCATTGAACCACGCATCGACATCATTGACCTCGTCTGAGTACGTGTACGCATCGGGTTTGCTGTCGAAAAACTCCGCTGCATCTTTGCCGAAAGCGCGTTCGTCTTTTGCGCGACGGTCATGTGCGCGTTCCTCCTCGCCGAGGCGCTGCGCAGCGGACTCGCTTGTCGCTTTTTTGCGGACGCGTTCCCTTCGTGCCCGGAGTTCTTCTTCCGTTGCAAGCCGCTGGGGACGGATATCGGCCTTCGGCGGGGTTTTCCAAGGTGCAGGAGGGAGGGGAGGGGTTTCAACCGTCGGCGGCCGCTGCTCGACGACAACCTCCGTTCCCGTGCCTACTGCGCTCTCAAAAAAAGCCTTCTCGACCGCATCGAAGTCCTGCGCCTTCTTCCTTCGGTCGACAGGGGTGACGCGCCTCGGGGCAGCGGACGGCTTCCGCGTCTTTGCTTCCCTCGTGAGGACATCCGCCATCGTTTCCGGTTTGTCCTCGACCTCTTCGGCGATATGCGTGGCGACTTCCTCGATTTCTTCCGGCTCGTCGATTTCGATGGTCTCTTCTTGGAAGGGTGCGGGAGCGGGGGTTTCTTCCGGCGCGGTCAGTTCCTTGTAGAACGCCTGGACGCCCGCGGTTTCTTTTTCCGAAAGGTCGCCACTGTGCACGGCGTCTTCGATGAGCGCGAGGACGTCGTTCTTTGTAAGACGGCTCATCCGGAGTTCCGTCCGGAGGACATGCGCGGTCATTGAACCTTCCTCGGCCGGCGTGACGCCACGATCCCCCTTGCGCCGGTTACGAGGCTGCGGGGGCTCCGCCATCATCTGGCGCCGCAATGCGTCCTCAAATTCGGCAAGACGCGCGATGCGCGCGAGCTGGCGGCCCTCAGGATCGTTCGTTCCAACCTCGATGACGCCTTCGAGAAGCCGAATTTCCCCCTGGAGCCGCTGGATCTCCGCCTGGCTTCCCGTCGCAACCGGAGCGCTCTCCCAGTCGGGGGATTCGCCGCGGACCATGGCGTCGTACAGCACGGGCGAGTCGATGGGCTTTGCTTTCCAGATGCCACGCGGAGGCGTTTTTTCCTGGGGAGAGATTTCAGGCTCGTCCTCCTTGTGGACGACGGTTGTTTCCGCCTCCTCGAGATACGCCAGCCCGCCTTTCCGAACCGCATGCGTGTTTTCGGCCTCCTCGAGCATGCCGCCGACGCGCAGGAGGGCGAGGCCGCTTGTGGCGACGCGTTCCGCGCGCGACAAGAACATTTCGCGGCGTTCCTTCGCCGCGATCTGTGCCGCCCGTCCGCGCCGTGCCTTCGCTGCGGCAAGGACGTCGTTTTTCACGTCATGGATCGTCTGCGCGAGGATGGCACGCGCGTCCGCATGTTCCGCATCGTGCGCCGTGAGCGCGGCGGATTCGATGATCTCATCGTGGTACTCGTCGAGCACGCGCACAAGAAAATCTTTTGTCGCGTCGTCCTCCTTCAGCAGTTCCGCGGCGCCGACCGCGGCGTATGCGTTTGCAAGCTCGGGAATATGGACCGCGGCGTCGATCTCGCGCTGCAGGGCGACTTCCGGGAGGATGGCGAACTTCCCGCCGCCTTCGCGGGTGAGGAAGACGTTGCCGCGCTCGTCCTTTGCGGTCACGTTCCAGCGTTCACCACCACGCATGACTTCGCTGCCAACCGCAAAACATTCGACGCGCGTCTCCGCATCCGCGAGGACGTCGTCGATCTTTTCCCCGAGCGCATCCTGGGATACGCGAAGACGGTCCGGCGCCCGTTCTTGGGCTTCGGCGTGCATGGGTTTTTGCAGGATGCGTTGTTCCTCCTGCGGCAGTGCCCGTTCAGGCGAGCCTTTTCGTAGCATACGCGTGCATTGCCATCAGTATACTAAAGATTTGACAAAACTGCATTTTTTTGCTAAGGTTCGGCTCACTGAGAGGAGGAATCGGTAATGCTTACGCTCATTCAGGGCGAGGCGGCTGGGTACCGGCCGCCCTCGCGACATGTCGATCGACTGGCCATTCGGTGGCCGACGCTCGCTGCGTGGCTCGACATCGAGATTCGGGAGTGGTGCAAGCGCATCCCGCCCGACGACCCGTCCGGGCAGCACGCCTTCGCCATCACCGCGAGCTTCGTCTGCCGCTCCATCGGTACGACGGACGTGCCGCCCGACCCGACGAACCACCGCCTGGAGCGCATCCTCGGGATGGACTGGAAGAGCGGGGCCATGGACCGCTCGCTCGCGGCGGTGCCGTCGCGCAAGCGGGGCATGGAGCTCGGTTGGGCGCTGCTCGAGGAGGAGCTCGCCGACGTCCAGTGCAGCCGGAAGGTCGCGCTCATGGCGAAGACGATGTTCTACACCGCGCTTCTCGCGATGGCGCCGGACGACGAGTTCAACCGCATCAGTCCGCCTCGCCCCGTGGCCAAGGCCGGATGACGATTCCCGCTTCGCGGCTTTCCTCCCATGTCTCCGGAGGAAAGCCGCGTTGCCTTTTATGCAGAAGATCACACTCATCGCGATTGTTGGGCCGACGGCTTCGGGAAAAACCGAGGCCGGCGTTCGTGTTGCACAGGCGGTCGATGGGGAAGTGCTTTGTGTCGACTCGCGCACGGTGTATCGCGGCATGGATATTGGAACTGCGAAGGTGAGGGGAGAGAAAGGGGATAAGTGGAAAACGGGAGAATGGAGTATCGGAAAGCTGTTTGAGCCCGCACCGGTCATGATTGAAGGCATCCCGCATTGGGGTGTCGACCTTGTGGATCCGCACGAGCCGTTCAGCGTTGCCGACTTTGTGGCGTACGCACAGAAAAAGATTACGGAGATCGTTGGCCGCGGCAAGGTTCCGGTGCTCGTCGGCGGGACGGGATTGTACTTCCGTGCCCTCCTCGACGGTTTGACGTTGACCGACGTCGAGCCGGATCCGGCGCTTCGTGCGGACCTCGAGGCGAAGTCGACGGAAGCGCTCGTCGACATGCTCGGCGAACGCGATCCGGATGCCGTCGCATCGATCGACACGGACAACCGCCGACGGCTGGTGCGCGCGCTCGAGATCGTCATGACGACCGGCGAATCCCTCGCGAGCCGCCAGAAGAAGGTCGAGACGCCGTACGAGGTCTGTTGGATCGGCATGGACATCGACCGCGACGTATTGTCTGACCGTATCGCCCAGCGCGTCGACGCCATGGTCGCCGAAGGGCTCGTCGACGAAGCGCGGACGCTGTACCAGAAGTATGGCGCTGACAGCCAGGCGATGTCGGGCATCGGGTATCGCCAACTCGCCGCGTTCTTCGAAAAGAAGCTGCCGCTGCGCGACGCAATCGACCGCATAAAAAGCGACACGCGCCACTACGCGAAGCGCCAACTGACCTGGTTCCGCGCCGAAGGAGACCGGATCTCCTGGGTGAAAACGGTTGCCGAGGCGATCATGTTGGCGAAAAAGTTCATCGAATAAAAAGAACACGTTTTGTCCGATCGGACAAAACGTGTTCTTTTCAACAGGATCATTTACCCCTCCGTACCCGTCTTCTTGATCTCCACTTCCTCCGTGTCCGCGTCTTCGAGCGACTGTTCGGCGACGTTCCGTTTAAGCGCTTCGATCTGCGCGACAAGGCTCGCCTCCTCCATGCGCAGCTTCGTGATCATCGTCGTTTGCGATTTGTCTCCGCTGCCGCCGAGGTTCTGCCATGCATCGCCCGAGTCATTCATCTCATCGATCTGCAGGCGTTTGTCTTCGAGTTCTGCTTGGCGCAGGTCGAGCAGTTCGGCTGGATCCGCACCTTCCTTAAGCTTGGCCTCGATGAGCACGGCCCCTTGCTTTCTCGCCTCTGCGAACTGCCGCTCCTGTTCCGCAACCGCTTCCGCCGTCGCCTCGCTTGAGGTCGTTGCGAATTGTTTCTCGACGTCAGGATCCGCCTCCGCTTCGAGGACGTCGCCCTGGTCTTTCTTCGATTCGTTTCGCGCGATCGCCTCGTTCACACGTGCAGCATCTGCCTCGAACGGATTGTTGTCCTGTGCCTCGAGGTCGGGCAGCTCGACGATTTCCTCGCCGCGTGCACTCCACCCACCGCGTTCGGTGCCTTTCATATGCCTTAGCGCAATGCTTCTTGAAGAGTCTTGAGAGTCAGCGCCGGGTCGGCGTTGCCTTGGGTCGCTTTCATGACTTGCCCGAGGAAGAACTGCAGGAGTTTCGTCTCGCCGGCGCGATACCGTTCAGCTTCACTCGGATGTTCGGCGACCACCGTGTCAACGACGCCGCGCAGCGCCGTTACGTCGTCGAGACGCTTCGCGCCCATCTCCTCGACCGCCTGCGACGGGTCGACGCCCGAGTCGAGCATCGCGCCGAGGACCTCCATGCCTTTTGCGCCGGTGATCCGCCCGTCCGCGATGAGCATGATGAATTCCGCAAAGTTTTCCGGCGTCACCTTCATGGTGCGGATATCGCCGCCGCGCTCCGCGAGGAGCCCCATGAGTTTCGTAAGAAGCCAGCCGGTGAACGTCTTCATGAGCTTCTTCCGCTCGGACGCCATCGTCTCGGGTGTCACGTCCGGTTTCGCTTCGAGCCACGCGCCGAGCTCGGAGAGCGCCCGCTCGGCAAAGTCCGCGAGCGCGGGGTCTTCGACGACCTGTGCGGCGTCCTCAGGCTTCATGCCGTACTCGTCGCGCAACCGCGTGCGCTTCGCCGCCGGCAGCTCCGGCATGGCGCGCCGCACCTCTTCGGTAAGAAACGCGAGCGCAAGCGGCGGGACGTCGGGTTCAGGGAAATAGCGGTAATCGGCCTGGCCTTCCTTGGTGCGCTGTTCCTCCGTCGACTGTGTTGCGTCGTTCCAGCCGCGCGTTGTCGTCACCATGGGCGGCGTGCCTGCTTCCCAGAGCCTGGTCTGGCGCTCAATTTCGTACTGGATGGCGCGTTCGACGTGGCGGAATGAGTTCACGTTCTTGATTTCCGTCTTCGGCATGAGCGGTCCGCCTTCTTCGCGCAACGAAATGTTCACGTCGCACCGCAGATGGCCCTTTTCCATGTCGCCGTCGCTGACACCGAGCGTGCGGACGATGAGCCGGAGTTCGTGCAGGTACGCTTTCGCCTGCGCGGCCGAGGTGAAGTCCGGTTTGGTCACGATCTCGCACAAGGGGGTGCCGGCGCGGTTGAAGTCGACATACGTCGCGCCGTCGTCGCCGTGGATGTTTTTCGCCGCGTCTTCTTCGAGGTGCAGCCGCTCGATGCCGATCTGCACGGCCTGGTGTTCGCCCGGCACGACGATGGCAAGGTGGCCGTCCTGCATGATGGGCAGGTCGTACTGCGAAATTTGATACCCCTTCGGCAGGTCGGGGTAGAAGTAATTTTTTCGGTCGAACTTGCTGTGCTCCGCGATGGTGCCGTTCAGCGCAAGCCCAAGAAGAATGGCGTCGCGCACCGCTTGCGCGTTGAGGGTCGGGAGCGTCCCGGGGTGGGCAAGGCACACCGGACACACGGCGGTGTTCGGCGGCAGGTGCTCGGCGTGCGCGGGGCAGCTGCAAAAGAGCTTGCTTTTCGTTTTGAGTTGGACGTGGGTCTCCAGACCAATGACCGGAACGAGGCGCATACTGCACTGAGCCTACTCGTTTTTGAGCGCGAGGTAAAGCAGGGTGTGGAAGAGGACGACGACCGGCAGGAGCACCGCCTGGAGCACGCTGAGGAGGATTTCTGCGCCAAGCGGCGGAGGGGCGAGCGCAGCCTCCCCGGTCGGGGCATACCCGAACGCGGCAAGGATGACGCCGCCGATGGCGACGTAGATTGCAAGCAGGACGAGCTTGAAGCCGAGCAGGCGGCCGAAGACGGGCCAGAACCGCCCGCGCACCAGCTGTTTGCTGGCGTACAGCGCATTGAGCCCCCGCGCACCGTCAAATGTCGCCGCGAGGCCGGCGAATGCGAACCAGACGGAAAAGATGATGCCGGGAACGACGAGGAGCACGGCGCCGAAAAGAACGGCGACACCGGCGAGCAGGTATGCAAAAAAGACCGGCGCGAGGAGCTGCTTTGCCGCCGCACGGACATATTCGAGGTCGGCGGCCCGGTCGGCGGCCGACCCGGGTTTTGCGAGATACAGCGGCGTCGAGAGGGCGATGGTCGTCATGATGAGGAGCGTGACGACGACGGCCGCGCCTTCCACGACGGCGTCCGCGATGTCCGCAACTTGCGTCGCGCCGAAGGTCACGCGGATGACGACGTGCGCCGCAAGCGGCAACAGCAACCAACCGGCATACCCGAGGAGCGCGCCGGCATTCGCACGGAAAAGCGTCACGGTGCCGTGGACGAGCTGTCCGAAGCTAGGCAGCGGACTTCTTTGCGGTATCGACGAGGCTTTCGAAGACATAGTAGTCGGCGAGCACGAAGAGCGGCGTGACGAGGACCGAAAAGCCGACTTTCATGAGGTCCGCGAGGATGATGAAGAACAGCAGCGAGCCGGGACCGCTGCTCGCCGAAAGGAGCGAGAGCGCGATAATGAGGACGTACTGGAGGAACAGCGCGACGACGAGGATGGTGACCTTCGGCACGAGGACGCGCAGCATGACCGGGAACCAGCGGCCGCGGACGAGTTCGCGTGCACGGCGGAGCGCGCCGCGGACGCCGGTGTTTTCGAGGAGCAGGGCGTACGGCGCGAAGATGAAGGTGATCGCGACCCACGCCGCGAGCGCCGCCGCGCTGAAGCCGCCGGCAAACAGGAGGAGCGCGCCGACCGCGAGCGTCCCGAACGTGTCGCCGATGCGCAAGAAGAGGAGCGCGTAACCCGGTGCGAGGAGGAGGACGGTCGAAAGGAGGAGCAAGCCCACAAGCACGGAGACGCCGACCGCGGGGACGAACTGCTTCCACGCCGCCTTGCTGACCGACGCCATGTTCGCGCGTTTCCCGGCGGCCTGCGCGTCAACGGCGTACACGAGTGCGTTGAAGACCCAGTAGCTCGCGATTGCGGTGACGATGATGCCGACGATCTCGCAGCCGATGCTGAGCCACAAGCGCGTCGCGTCCGCGTCGTCGAACAGAACCCTGCCCGCGACGACGAACGGCATGCCGGCGAGCAGGAAGAGCGAGACGCCCATCAAGGCTTTAAAGGACTTGCCATAGTGGTGGACGCTCTGGTCGACGACTTGGCCGATGCTGATAAGGCTGGACATAGGCAAAAAGGTTACCCGAAGTATACCAGGAATTACCCCGTGCTCCCAAACCCACCGCGGTCGACGGCATCGATCGCGCCGGCGATCTCCTCAAGCGCCACCGCGGGGCAGGGGATGACGATGCCCTGCGCCACCCGGTCGCCTTTCGTGAGGCGCACCTCGGCGTCCGTGACGTTTTCGATGACAAGCCAGATCTGGTCCGTCGGGCCGCGGTAGTCGGAGTCGAGCACGCCGATGCCGTTTGCGAGCGTGATGCCCTTTTTGGTCGTGTTGGAGCTGCGCGACGCGATGAGGAGGAAATATCCCTCCGGAACCTGTACGACAAGGCCGGTGCCGGATTTCACCATGCTCCGCGGCGGGATCACGAGATCCTCGACGAGCGCGATATCAAACCCGGCCGCGCCGGCGGTTTTGTACTCCGGCGCAAGCGCGTCGGGATGGATTTTTTTGTAGCGGACGAGGAGAGGATTTTCCATATCGGGCGAAGTATAGCATCGCAGTCTGTGACGACGGTTCCTTATCCACACTGGCGCGTTGACCCACGGAGATTCGCGTGTAAGATGCGAGCAGCCAAAACACGCGATACGCGTATGTCGCTCTTCACCCGCTTCCGCCGTCTCACGCAAACCGATCGCCTCGCGACGTTTGCCACACAACACGATGACGGTGCGTCCGGAGAAGCGGTCGCATACGGGGACGGCACCATGTTGCCGTACCGGTCTTTCGTTTCGGAAGACGCGTTTTCGCTTGCTCGGCCGTACCTGCTTTCGCCGGAAAGCACGGTGACCGCACTCGACATGCGACGACTCCACGGTGTGGCGGGCGCCATGCTTGCCCGTCAAAGCCGCATCCAGGGGACCGTCGTCGACGTACTCATGAATGAGTTCGTCGTTTCGACGCCTGAGGAGTCGCGCGAGCTCGGCGTCCCCGTCGGGGAACTGAAGATGAAAAAGCTCAGTGAGATCATTGAGCGCATCCTCATCCAATACGGGGACGATTCCGTGCAAGAGCTCGAGTGGGCCACCGTGCTTTTCAATTCGGTCAGTAACCTGGCCACAAAAGTCATCGAGGACCGCCGGCTCGGCGGGTTCATTGAGCAGTCGAGCCGCTACGTGTACTACACGGAGAAGGACCCCGTGACCGGGCGATGGTGGTACCTGCGCGAACCGCGCATCATGGCAAGCCCGCAAGGCGGCCGCTACGTCATTCTTATGGACAGGGCGTTCGACGTGTATGCCCGCCTCGTCGATGCACTCACGAAACACTACGAGACCCTGAAGCCGATCGACGGCGCGGCATACGCCGTGCGCCCGGGCGACAGCACGAAGTACAGGCTCGCCGAACTCGCCGACGAGAAGGAGATCAAGGAATTCAAGCGCGTGTACAAGTTCGACCTCAAGACGAAGGCGTGCGACACCGCGCGCGTCGTCTTGCCGGCGGCGACGCTCACGAACGTCGCCATGGTGGCGAACGGCCGCACGTTCGAGCATCTCCTCAAACGGCTGTACTCGTCGGACATGCCGGAGTTCTACGACATCGCCAGCCGCCTCCACGAAACGCTCAACAAGGTCATCCCGAAGTACGTGAAGCGCGCCGACCCGAAGGGCGAGCAGTATTGGATGAGCGTTGATGCGCGTACCAAGGCGCAGATCGCGCAGCACTTCCCGCGCTTCCTGCAGTTTGAGAAGTCGTCCGCAGAGGTCACGTGCGAAGAGATGCCTGCGCTGCTCGCCGATTCGGCGGAGCCTATCGCGCACCTCCTTGCGGCGACGTACTACCCGCACTGCCGCACGACCTCCCGCACCATGGTCGAGGTCCTTTCGCGCGAGCCGAAGGACCGCCTTGTCGCGCTCCTCGCGGAACTCATCGGGACGCGTGCGACGCGGCGCGACCGTGTGCCGCGCGGGTTTGAGATGGGCTATCCGCTCACGTTCGAGGTCACGGGCAACTTCGGTATCTTCCGCGACCTGCACCGTCACCGCATGCTGACGCAGCAGCGCCAACTGTTGAACCCGCATCTCGGGTTCACGCTCCCCAAGGATATCGAGGACATTGGCATGGCGGGCGACGTGCGCGCGCTCATCGCGGAGATCGGCGATTTGTACGACCAGCTTGTGGCGTCCGTCGGCCCCGAGGTCGCGCAGTACTGCGTGACGTTTGGCCACCACATCCGTTTTACGATGGGGTTCAACCTGCGCGAGGCGCAGCATTTCCTCGAGCTGCGCACGATTCCGCAGGGGCATCCGGACTACCGCCGCGTCTGCCAGACGATGGAGCGCATCATCAACGACCGCGCGCCGTGGATCACCGCCTGTGGTATCCTCGGTCATGTCGACCATAACGATTACCCGTGGAGCCGCGCCGACGCCGAAGCGAAGCAGTCGCAGAAGCGTATCGCGAAGGGTCTCACTGACGAATAAGTATGGATCATGCAGCATTCAAGGCCGAAGAACAAAAGCTTTTTGATGCAATCCGGGCGGGCGACCGCGACGCGGCGCTGGCGATCCTCGTCGGCATCGACACCGCGGTGACCGGACGTTCCGATTTTGCTCCGGGCGGCATGCGCCGCATGTTTGCCGAGGCGGACATGGACCAGTTCATTGGACGGGTAAAAAACGGCGGCGGCGAGAACGGCTCGTACAACGCCATCCGCTTTGGCGACGGGGAGACGAAGCTCTATATTTGGTGCGAGCAAGGGCAGCTGCGGACGGAATGGACCTCCGTGGGCGAGCAGGCGAAGCTTTGGGAAGAGGTCGGGAAGATGGGGCACGAGTAACACAAAAGCCACCGCACGGTGGCTTTTGTGTTTGGTTAGTAGACGAGCGTGCTTCCCGTGACGGCGAGGTGCTCGATGTACAGCCCATTGATACGGCTGCCGGTCGTTGTCCCGTCGCTCCACGTGAGGGCATGCAGGGTCGGCGACAGCGCGGTCAGTTCGGCCTGGTCGGGAATGCTGACCTGGAGCGCGTCGTCGCCGCTCGCGCTTGCCCCGCTCGAGTCGACGTACAGGGCGAACTCGCGTTCGGAACCTGCGGAAACGGTCTCGGCGACCGTCGCGACGGCGTAGGCGAGCGGGTCGGTCGAGCGGGCGCACAGCGCGCCGTCCTCCGAGTAGAACGTCCACGAGGCCGTTACCGATGTCAGGCTCCCGTCCGATTCCACCGCGTACAGGGCGTACTTGCTCGAATCGTCAAATGTTCCGCATTCGTTCCAGCCGCTGCCAGCGTTGTCCGAGGCGGTCACGTTGAAGGTGAGGCGCGCCACGTCGACGTCGCCCGCGCTGTGCGCCGTCGTTTTGAACCGAAACGCTTCCGCCATGCCCGGAACCGATGCCCCGCTCGGCGAGCTCGACGAAAGGGAAACGGTCGGCTCGGTGACGCGCATGACCATGCGGCGCGCAATGACGTTCTTCGCAACCTTCGTTTCCGTGACCGAGCGGCCGCTCGTGAGGCCCACCGCGGAGAACGATTGCGACTTTGCGTTGAGGTTCAGCTGGATCGTGTTGCCCGAGTAGACGGTAGAGCTATCGACGGCGTTCGTGTCGACCGAGACTTCAAGCGACCGCGTGGTGTTCGCGGGGACTTCGAAGTCCATGCCGCTGAACGTGACGAGGTTGCCCGAGAGGATGCCGGTGTCCGTGCGCGTGCTGCCGGTCGAGTCGGTGTAGGAAATCGAGACCGAGGCGATGGCGTAGTCGTTCCCCGTGGTCTCGCCTGCGTCGGCGCAATCGCCGTCCGCGTCGCGCGGACCGACGCAGTTGTGCAGCGTGATGGTGTCGACGAGCACGCCTTCGCGGCGCCCGGCGGTGAAGCTGTAGCTGACGACGTGGTTGTCGGTCGTGCCGCCGATGAGGATGTCGCTTGACGGCGTGGTCGCCGACAGCGCGATGCGCAGCGGTTGTGCGGATGCGGAGAGCGCAAGCGAGTTGCCCGCGAATCCGAACGCCGTGACGCTCGCAAGCGCGAGGACGAGGGCGGTCGCGACGAACGCGTACGACCCGTTGATGGGAGTGGCTGATTTTTTCGCCATACAAAAAAGAATTTCCTCAAGTATAGGGCGTGCATGGCTGTTGCAGCAAAGAAAAGACGCGTGGGCGTGTGGATAACGGTCACGTCACGGCGCGGGCGACAAGACCGATCATGAAGATGCCGAACGCGTTCATGGTAAACGATACGAGCATGAAGACGCGCAGCGGCATGCGCGGCAGCCCCATCATGAGGAGGCCGAGTTCGTCGGGAAGCGGGGAGGCGATGACGAGCGCGCCAAGGAACATGGTGAAGCCGCGGAACAGCCGGTTGCGAACGATGGCGGGGTAGCGTTTGCGTCCGCGCGCCCTCAGTACGTGGCCGATGTCGTCGCCGACGCGGTCGCGAATGAACCGAAACAGGATGAGGTCGCCGCATGTCGCACCGAGCGCGCCGACCACCGCGGTCTGCCAGAGCGACGCAGTCGCCGTAATTTCGCCGAGCGCCACGATCGCCGGCGCGGTAGTGAAGACCGACGTAAAGAAGAAGCCGGCGACGAGGGTGCCGATAAGCCGTGACTCCGCCGTTTCGGTGAGGAGCGCATGGAGCGTGCCGGTGTACAACAAACCAACGGCGATACAGATGCTCACGCCGATCGCGATGCAGTCGATAATGAGATGCGTCCTCCCCCGTGGCACAGTGGTAACAGTATAGCACTGTGGATAACTAGCCACTTTCAAGGCTAAGCCTTAATGAGGCTTAGCCTTGTAGAGGCTTGGCCTGTGATAATATGGAACTACACTCCCCAGCCTAAAGCCGGGGGCGTTTTATTTCCGGAGAGTAAAACGTATGCGCGATCCTTCACTTGCGACAGGTGAGTACTATCACGTGTATAATCGTGCCGTTGAAAGGCGAACGATATTTGTTTGCGACGAGGATTACCGAAAGTTTTTGCGAAGTGTGTTCGAGGCAAACCGATGTGATGCTCGAATCGAACATCCGGACTGGCTCAGTAATCCTGTAGGCATCGTGGCGTATGCGATCATGCCGAACCATTACCACTTTGTGATGCGACAGGACGTTGACGGCGGCATTTCGACGCTCATGCATCGGCTCGGAACGAGTTACGGCATGTACTTCAATACGAAGTACCAGCATAAGGGGCGTGTCATGGCCGCGCCATTCCACGCGAAGCGGGTGACAAGCCAGGAGCAGCTTCAATGGCTTATTCGCTACATTCACGCCAACCCGATCGATCTCTTTGACGGGCCGCGAATTGGCGGGCAGGCACTCGATTATTTGGAGCGATACCCGTGGTCCAGCATGCGGTCGTACTGCGGGGCCTCGCCGGATCCCGTATTGAACGCCCCGATGCCCGGACTCTTCTCAAGAGAGGACTACCTAAACCTTGTAGAGGCTTAGCCTGGTAAAGGCTTGGCCTCGCTATGGAGCTGGAGTCGCCGCTCGTCTCTCACCTGAGGGACGGGCGGCGCTCGCGTTTCAGGTATACTTTCCTTACTATGGACGACCGCATTGCTGCACTCGAAGCCCGCCGCGTCGAATTGGTCGCGCAACTCGCCACCGTATCGTCGGAACTGAGCGACGCACGCGAGGAGATCCGTCGCCTGCGCGGCGCCATCGAGACGCACCGCGAGCAGACGGGCCACAATTTGTGCTGGCTGAATGACGTGAAACTGTGGGAAACCCTCGGCGACGGCAACATGGCGTACCCGCACGACACCCTACCGCCCGAAGAAGAATTTGCGATGGGCTGCAGAGCGTATTACGCATCGCGCAAGAACAATTCCTGCGCCGGCTGCGCAGGGAAGTGCTGTTAAACCAAACACCCCGCCGGGGTCCGCTGAGCGGACCGGGGACGCGGGGTGCTGGTGGTCCGGGCCTTGTGCATGGCTATGGTGGACCTAACGGGAATCGAACCCGTGCCTCTCGATGTCAAACCAAGCGCGGCTGCCCCTACCACCATAGGCCCATACGGCCCGGAGGAAAACAAAAGAGACTCCGCCATTGCAAAAACAATGGGGAGTCTCTTTTGTGACACCGAGAGAGTAGCTCATGATGAGCCACGCTTGGTTACCTCCATTTCCTCACACCTTTCATGCCGCGTCAACGGTATGCAGCTGTGGAAAAAGTCCCTGGAGGATGACGGGATGCATGGCCTCGATTTCGGATTTGTAGAAGGGAATCTCTGGAACCGGATTCAGGAGGAAGATCTTGCGGTTGAGGATGTGTGCAAAGCCCATCTCGAGCAGCGTGTTGCCGCCGATGTAATTCGGAATACCGCGTTTGTCGTAGTTGAGAACGAGGATCGCATCGACGTGTTTCAGCTTTTCGAAGTCGACGCGCATCGCATCTTCGTTCATCTTTTCTTGTAACGCGATCGCCTCGCTTTCCGCCTGGTTCTTGCCGACATGGTTTTGCACGAAGCTCGAAACCATGGACTCGTGGCCAAGACTTTCTAACTGTGCCTTCGCTTGCAGCATCTTGTCCGAGAACGACATACTGCCGCAGATCATGAATTTCATACTGATGTTCTACCCCATTCTAAAATGCTTGCTGAGGCGCGGGCCGCGTTGGCGGTAGTAGTTGTTGGTCAGTTTGGCGTCGCCGTAGAGTATTTCGGCCGGCGCGGCGAGGCGTTCGTAGATCATCTTGCAAATAGGCTGGCCGTCGCGCAGCACAAAGTCATTGTCATGCGTAAAAATCTCGAGCACCGCCGATGTGCCGCGCACGCCGCCGTCCGGGCGGAAGCCCCAACCTGGGTCAAAGAACCCGGCGTAATGGCTGCGGAACTCGCCCTTGCTCGGGTCGTACGCCGCCATCTCGGCCGCGTAGGCGTCCGGCACGCGCAGGCATTCCTTCGTCACCAAGATGTAAAAGTCGCCGCGCTTCATGACGAACTGCCCGTTCTTCGGCCGGAGGATCGGGTCGAAGAATTCCGACGGGTCATAGTCGCGGCGCGCGAAGTCGAGCACGCGGCATGCGGTCGGCGAGCATGAGTAGCCGATGATCTCCTCGCTCGAGAGGTCGACGGACATGACGACGCCGTCCTTGTCGACGGTCGACGCGTCGGCCTTGTAGGCGTTTCCCGCAAGGTCGCACAAGAGCTGCGCGCGGTCGAACAGGGAAAAGTGCTCGGCGTCCGACAGCCGTGCGTCACACGTTGCGAACCGCATCTGGTTGACGCGCTCGCCGGCTGCGAGTTTGACCGGGAATGACTTCGGGATAATCTCGAGCCACAGTTCGCCGCGGTAGCCGGCCGGCACCATGTCAAAGCGCGACACGCCGTCGACGACGAGCCGCGTCTGCAAGTTGATGCGCCCGGACGACGACTTGTTGTTCGTGTAGCCGTGCACCGCGTCCGGCAACGACAGCGTCTCGTTCAGCCGCACGAGGTAAATGCCGAAGAGCTCGAGCGGGTGCTGGAGGTCGCAGCGGTACAGCATGCCGCTCTGCACGAGCTCGCGGATCGTCTCGCCGCGGCGCGGCAAGTAAGTACCCCGCATGCGGTACACCTCGCCGGAGAGCGAGAGGTCCAGGGACGACGGTTGGAGGTGCTCTTCGCGTGCGCCATGGATATGCCCTTCGGCCATGAGGGCGCGGATATATTGGAGCGGCAATGCCCCTTGGAGCGCGGACCAGTTCGTCATAGTGGGGGTATCTTGGCACGCCTCGGGGCTGGGCGAAAAGGGGCGTGTGGGGGTAAACTGAGGGCAGAGTTCGTATGAAGATCACCATCGTCGCCGCCATGTCCGTGGACGGCCGGATCGCCACCGACCGGGACCACCTGACCGATTGGACAAGTGCCGAAGATAAGCGGTTTTTTGTCATGAAAACCAAGGAGGCGGGGGTCGTCATCATGGGCCGCCGGACATTCCAGACCATCGGCGAACCGCTGTCCGAACGCCTGAACGTCGTCATGACCCACCAAGAGCCGCCGTTTGACGACGTGCCGGGCGTCCTTGAGTGCACAAACGAAACGCCGCATGCGGTGGTGCGGTCGCTCGAATCCCGCGGCTATACCGAAGCGGTCGTTGCCGGCGGGCGGGAAATTTTTTCTGCGTTTCTTGCCACCGACCTCGTGACGGATATGTATATCACCGTTGAGCCGATCATCTTCGGCGCGGGCGTGCCGCTTGTCGACGGCGTCGGCAGCAAACGCCTCCAGCTTATGTCCGCAGAGAAGCTCGGCGAGCAGTCGGTGCTGCTGCACTACGTCGTGCTCTAGCGCTTTGCCTTTTTCTGGAAGAGCAGGGGATTGCCGTCGATCGGGAGCGTGTCGATCTCTCCGCCGTCGATCGTCGACCCCCCGGACGTGCCGTCCGACCACTCGACGGCAAGGAACCCTTTGTCGAGTTCGTCGAGCGTGGCCTGGTCGGGAAGCGTCACGAGCAGGGTGTCGTTCATGAGCGTGCTGGCCCGGCTGGTGTTGACCGTGAGCGCGTAGGCCGTCGTCTGCCCTGCGGCGATCGTCTCCGCGGTCGTGAAGTCGGCGTAGAGGTACACGACATCTTGCCGGCGCACCCCCGCGCACGACCTGCCACTCGCGGTGGAGATGCCCCACGTGACGTCGATCGTCGCACCCGTCGTCGCGTTCGTCAGCGTAAAGTTCGCCGTGTCAGCCCCGAGTTTTTCGCATTCATCCCACTCGGTTTCCGCGTTATCGCTCGCCGTCAGCGCAAACATGACGCCGGAGAGGCTGATGTCGCCTTCCGCGCCCGCGGACGCGTCAAACCGGAACACTTCCGTCATGCCCGGCGTCACCGCGCCCGACGGCGCGTCGTCCGACAGCGTGAGCGCGGGCGCCGTGTTGCGGAGCGTCATCGTTTCCCCGGCGACGACTTTGCCGACGTGCGACTCGGTGAGGACGCGGCCGGTCTTTTTCACCTTCGCATGGAAGTCCGCGGTGCGCGCGTTCAGGTTGAACTGCACCTGCATGCCGCTCGTCACGGCGCTGTCGTCGATGGTGGCCGTGTCGATGCTGAGGACGACCGGGACGGACGTGCCGCGGGGCAAAGGGAGGACGAGGTTGCTGAACGTCACGACGCCATCGACGAGCGTGCCCGGCGAGCGGCGCTCGTTGCCGTCGGCGTCGGTGTAGCGCAGGCGGAGTTTGACGACTGCGGCGTCGGCGCCCGCCGTCTCATTGTCATCCGCGCAATCGCCGTCGGCGTCGCCGTCGGCGTCCGTGACGCAGTTCTGGAACGAGAGCGTGTCGACGACAAGGTCCTCGCGTCCGGAACGCAAGGCGAACCGCGCGACCTCGAGCTGCTCGTGCGCATCGAGGACGATGCCGGCCTCCGGCGTGTTGTCGATGCGGACGGTCAGCGACGGCCGCGGCGCGGCGTACGACGGTTCGGCCGACAACGTGGCGATGGCGGCACCGAGCGCCATGCCGATCGCGGCCACGAGCATGGAGGTGTGGACATGATGGTGCATACGGAGATCTTTGCTCCAGTATAACGCAAAACGAAAAGGCCGCGCACGGGGCGCGTCCTTTTCTGTGTGGATGGCTTAGGCTCCTGCGACGTCGAGCGCGATTGCCGGGCCCATGGTCGAGGTCAGCGTGGCCGAGCGCATGTAGATGCCCTTGGCCGACGACGGCTTCGCCTTGCGGATCGCGTCCACCGCGGCGTTGACGTTTGCGACGAGCTTGTCCGCATCGAACGAGGCCTTCCCGACGATCATGTGGACGTTCGAGGTGTTGTCGTTCTTAAACGCGACCTTGCCGCCCTTCTGCTCCTCGATGATCTTCGCGATGTTCGGGCCGACGGTGTCGGTCTTCGGGTTCGGCATGAGGCCGCGGGGGCCGAGGATCTTCGCGGCCTTCGCGAGCTTCGGCATCATGCTCGGAACGGCGACCGCGACGTCGAAAACGATCTTGCCGGTCTTCGCGATCTCGTCGATCGTTTCTTCGGTGCCGATAAGGTCGGCGCCGGCAGCCTTCGCGGCCGCTTCATTGTTCGCGTCGACGAAGGCGATGACCTTCTTCGACTTGCCCGTGCCGTGCGGCAGCACGACGGTCGCGCGGATCTGCTGGTCGCCCTGCTTGGGGTCGACGCCGAGGCGCATGTGGAGCTCGACGGTCTCGTCGAACTTCGCGGTGGCGTTCTGCTTGGCGAGCGCGACGGCCTCTTCAACCGAGTACGTCTTGCTCTTGTCGACGGCGGCCTTCGCCTCCGTGAATCGTTTGCTGGTCATAGGTGGTGTGGTGCGAGCGCTTCCTCCGAAGCTCCCACGGTGGTTAGATTATTTCTCGTTGCGTTCCGCCTTCCAGTCGCGGTAGACGACGCGGAAGTGGAGGATGAACAGGGGGAGCGACACGAGGATGAGCGACAGGTTGCGGACGGCGTTGTTTGCCTTCTGCGTCGTGTAGTTCTCCATCGTGGTGGCGTTCGACGCTTCGCAGCGCGCCTTCTGCTCCTCAGCCGTCAGCGTCTCGCCTTCGGTCCCGGCCGCCGGACGGCTGACCTCGACCGGCTTGCCGTACCAGCCCTCGAGGGCGTTCGGGTCGTCGCAATTGAGGAGGCCGTACTCCGGGACGTCGGCGCTCGTGAAGACAAACGTCTTGAGGCCGATGGTGAGGAAGTCGATCGCGCCCCACATGAGGGTGAAGAGCGTGACTGCCGACACGACGCCGAAGTAGATGCGGAGAATTAACGAGCTGCCCTTGGTCATAGGTTCCTCCTATTAATGGTGAGGTGAGTTGCGAGGTTAGGCCTCTACGTCAACGCCCATCTGGCGGCAGGTACCCGCGATGATCTTCATTGCGGCTTCCACGTCCTTCGTGTTGAGGTCCGGGAGTTTCTTCTCGGCGATCTCGCGGAGTTTGGCCTTCGAGAGCTTGCCTTTCTTCTCCGTGTTCGGCTTGCCGCTGCCGCGCTCGATGCCGAGCGCCTTCTTAATCATATCAGATGCCGGCGCGGTCTTCAGGATGAAGTCGAACGAGCGGTCTTCGTAAATCGTGAGGATCGCCGGGACCGTTTCGCCGCGGCGGTCCTGCGTGGCCGCGTTGAACTGCTGGACGAACTGCTGGATGTTGACGCCGTGCTGACCGAGGACCGGGCCGAGCGGCGGCGCTGCGGTTGCCGCGCCACCCATCGCCTGGACCTTGATGACTGCCTTTACCGGCTTTGCCATACGAGTGCTTTTTATAGTGGACTCCCGTCTTGCCCTGGGGCATCGAGCGAGCAACCACCTCGTTATTTAGTGGCCAAAGAGTGCCAGGATTGGCGGAAAAAGTCAAATAGATGAGCCCAATATCACCTCTCAACCGAAAATTAAGCTTTTCGTTCATTTTTGGTCTCTGTGGTAGTCTATGGGCGTGACTTTTTAACTCTTGGGTGGCGTGCGATTCGCCAATCGGAAGTGATAGCCTTCGACCGTGGTTCGCCACGGAGGACCGGGTGGAATTCCCGAGCCGACCGTATAGTCGGGACCTCGTCTTGAGGCGGGGTGCTGCGAGAGCAGCAAGAAAGAGCCTATGCAATACCGGAAACTCGGTTCGTTTGCGATTATTTGTGCGGCAATTTTATGGAGTTTCGACGGACTCCTTCGACGTCACCTTTATCATCTCCCGCCGACGGTCATCGTTTTTTGGGAACATGCGTTCGGACTCGTCATCCTGCTGGCAGTGACGAGCCCGGCCTGGAGGAAGTTTCGACAGCTCAATCGTAGACAATGGATGACGATCATCCTTGTGTCGCTGCTGTCGGGAACACTCGGAACGATCTTTTACACGGCCGCGCTCGCCCAAGTGCACTACATGTCCTACTCGGTCGTGGTGCTCTTACAGCAACTCCAGCCGCTGTTTGCCATTACCGCCGCTGCGGTCTTCCTCCGCGAAAAGATTACCCCGCATGACGCCGGCCTTGCCGCTCTCGCCATGGGCGCCACATACCTCCTGTCGTTTCCGAATGGAGCGGTAAGTCTGGAAAGCGGGCAGGGGACGGCCGTCGCTGCGCTGTTCGCCATTGGTGCGGCGGCGTGTTGGGGCGCGTCGACGGCGCTCTCCAAATACACGCTCCACGATACGTCATCACTCCACGTCACTACGTTGCGATTCCTCTTTACCGTGGTGTTCTCTCTCATCATCACCCTCCTCATGCAGAATGGCAGTCAAATCGTCGCGGTAACACCAAGCGACTTCCTCTCTATTGCATGCATCACCGTCTCGACGGGAATGCTGGCGCTCGCACTCTACTACTTCGGTCTCAAACGCGTCCTTGCGTCACGGTCGACGATTCTCGAGCTCACCTGGCCACTTTCTGCTGCCATCTTTGGCTTCGTCTTCTTGCATGAACGCCTTGCGCCCACCCAATGGCTCGGCGCTATTCTCCTGATGGGGGTCATTCACGCCATCATTCGCGGCCAGTGGAGACATACGGCGCAAATCGATGGACCATCGCTGCAGGAGTAGGCGCGCAAAACGCTGCCTTCGGAGAAGCGAGGCCCGTTCCTCCTGTGGTTACGGAGTGTTGTATGTCGTGTCCGACCGGCGCTCGATCGCGATAATCATTGGGTCTGCATCTTCAATTTTTCGGAAAATGATACGGAATTTTCCTTTACGGACACGGAAAACGTCGTCTCTTCCTTTGAGTTTTTTCACGTCAAGCCCGCGGAAGTCGTTCGACGCGACGAGGCGAATTGCGTGCGCCAACTGACGTTGTTCGCGTACGGACAGCTGTCGCAAGAGTTTTCGGATCTTGTCGACCATACCTACAGTGACGCCAGGATCTTCAAGAGCTTGTTCGCGGGGATGCCGCCTTTGGAAAATGTTGTGCAGTCGATGACGGTTTCCCAGCCCTCTTCTTCTACGGGAGCGATGCGGAAGATCGGCTTTGAGCGCTTCATGACAATAAAAGAATCGCCTTTGCTGATTTTCTTCGCATAGGAAGCGACATCTTGCCGTAACTCTTTGAGGCTGATGATCTGGTCCATAGGTAAACTGAAGTTCATCTTCAGTTTACTTTACGACTTCCGGAGCGTCAACGAGAGAAGGCGGCGGCATCCAGACGAAGAACTCCGCCCTTTCGAGCGGAGTTCTCCGGCCTTACACTTTTTTGACTTGGAGGAAATCGAGTTCCAGCGGCGTTTCGCGGCCGAACATGGAGACAAGGACGCGGATCTTCCCGCGGGCCTCGTCGACCCCGTCCACCTTGCCTTGCTGGCCCTTGAATGGACCGTCGGTGATGGTGACCGGGTCGCCCTTGCCGACGTCGACCGTGAACTCCGGCTCCGCGACGCCGACGCGCTTCATGAGGGCGTCGATCTCTTCTTGCGCAATCGGGGTCGGCGTGGTGCCGGTGCCGATGAAGCCCGTGACGTTCGGCGTGTTGCGCACGACGTACCACGAGTCGTCGGTGACGATCATCTCCACGAGCACGTACCCCGGGAAGATTTTCTCTTCCGTGACGCGGCGCTTGCCGTTCTTAATCTTGATCTTCTTCTCCTTCGGCACGAGGATGGCGAAGATCTTCTCGCCCATGTCCATCGTCTCGATGCGCTGCTTGAGCGCGTCTGCGACGTTCTCCTCGTACCCCGAGTAGGTGTGGATGGCGTACCAGCGGCGGCCGTAATTCGCGGTTTGCTTTGCCATACTTAGGACGTGACGGTGATCAAGGCTTCGAGGCCTTTGTTGAGGAGCCAGTCGATCCCGCCGAAGTAGGCGGCGACGACGGCGCACATCACGATGACCGCGATGGAGTAGCGGACCGTGGCGGCCTTCGAGGGCCAGGTGACCTTCTTCAGCTCTTCATAGCTGGAGCGGAAGTAGTTCACGACTGCATTGTTCGCGAGCGTTGCCATAACGATATTTAAAAACCCCCTGCGGGGGAACGGCTCAAGAATAGGCCATTCCCCGGTTTTTGGCAAGTGGATGGTTAAATATCCAGGTTCGCGACGTCCTTGGCGTGCGTCTGGATGAACTTTTTGCGCGGAGCGACGTCGCTGCCCATGAGAATATCGAAGGTTTCGTCCGCCTTTTCCGCGTCTTCGATCGTCACCTGCTTCATCATGCGGGTCACGGGGTCCATCGTCGTCTCCCAGAGCTGGTCGGGGTTCATTTCACCAAGACCCTTGTAGCGCTGGACGTTCACCTTGATGCCGCTCGTGAGGATCTCTTCGCCGGTCTCGTCCTCGCCGGTGCGGAGTTCTTTGACATCGCCCTTTCCGCCGGTCATCTCCTTGATGAGTTGCGCCTTCTCGTCGTCGCTGAACGCGTATTTCACCGACTTGCCGACTTGGATGCGGTACAAGGGCGGCATCGCGATATAGATGTGGCCCTTCGTAATGAGCTCGGGGAAGTAGCGGTAGAAAAGCGTCAGGAGGAGCGTGCGGATGTGCGCGCCGTCGACGTCGGCATCGGTCATGATGACGATACGGCCGTAGCGCAAGCTCGCGACATCGAACCCTTCGCCGATGTTCGTGCCAAGCGCGATGACCAGGCTCTTCACTTCATTGTTCGACAAAAGCTTGTCGAGGCGCGCGCGCTCGACGTTGAGGATTTTGCCGCGCAAGGGGAGGATCGCCTGGAATTCGCGGTTGCGGGCCTGCTTTGCGCTGCCGCCGGCCGAGTCGCCCTCGACGATGTAGAGCTCGGTGGACGTCGAGTCCTTGCTCGAGCAGTCGGCGAGTTTGCCGGGGAGGGTAAGGCCTTCGAGTGCGCCTTTGCGGAGCACCGTTTCGCGTGCGGCGCGGGCCGCCAGACGGGCGCGGCTCGAGAGCAAGCACTTGCCGATGATCTCTTCGGCGTCGCGCGGGTGTTCTTCGAGGAAGATGCCGAACGCCTCGCCAAAGATCGACTCGACGGCGGCTTTCGCTTCGGGGTTGCCGAGCTTGTCCTTGGTCTGGCCTTCGAACTGCGGCTCCGGAATCTTGACGCTGATGACCGCGGTCAACCCTTCGCGCACGTCTTCACCGGTCAGGTTGCCGTCCTTCTCCTTGAGGTAGCCCTTGTCGCGGGCGTAGGTGTTCAGGACGCGGGTGAGCGCCGAACGGAACCCGGCGAGGTGCGTGCCGCCGCCCGGGTTCACAATGTTGTTCGCGTAGCAATGCACGCTCTCGTAGTAGTCGGCCGTGTACTGGAGCGCGACCTCGACCGTCATGTCCTCGGACGGTTTGTTGGCGTAGAAGACGTTCGGGTGCTTCGCCTCTTTTTTATGGTTGAGGTGGCGCACATAGCTTGCGACGCCGCCTTCGAAATAAAACCCGTAGGGCACGCTCTGGCCCTCCGTGCGGTCGTCGATGATGACGACGTGGATGCCGGCCGTGAGGTAGGTCTGCTGGCGGAGGTGGTCGAGGATGTACGGGTAGTCGTACTCGATCGTTTCGAAAATCGTGCTGTCCGCGTGGAACTTGATGGTCGTGCCGCGCTTCTTCGTTTTGCCGGTCGCCTTCACCTTTGCCTGCGGAACGCCGCGCTTGTACTCCTGCGTCCACACCTCGCCGTCGCGGTGCACTTCCGCAATAAGGTGGTCGGACAGCGCGTTGACGACCGAAACGCCGACGCCGTGGAGGCCGCCGGATACCTTATAGCCGCTCGCATCGCCGCCGAACTTGCCGCCGGCGTGGAGCTTCGTCAGCACGAGTTCAAGCGCTGAGACCTTTTGTTCCGGGTGGATGTCGACCGGGATGCCGCGGCCGTCGTCTTCGACGGAAATCCAGTTCTCCGGCAAGAGCCGTACGATGATTTTCGACGCATGGCCGGCCATGGCCTCGTCGAACGAGTTGTCGACCACTTCCCAAATGAGGTGGTGCAAGCCCTGCGGCCCGGTGGAGCCGATGTACATGCCGGGGCGCTTCCTGACCGGCTCGAGACCCTCGAGCACGGTGATGTTTTTCGCGCTATATTCGCCGGAACCCTTTCCCTTGGCAACCATAAAAACACGTGTTTAGGACGAGAGAAGTGTACCACGCGGCCGGAACTTCCGCTACCAGGTCCCCTGGGCGGCCAGGTCCGCCCGGCGCTTCAAGAGCCCAGCCTCCTGGAGGTCCGTGTTTTCGACGTCCGGACCCTTCGTAAACCGTCCGAACAGGGTCGGCGGGAGGTCGATGACGTAGTCCGCCCAGTCGGCGCCGAACAGCGCGGTCGCGACGTCCTCAGAGGGAATGGTCCGAATGACGGCCTTGGTGTCGTCCGCCGGGTCGGCCTCGACGACGTAGACGCGCGGGTCGGACATGATCTTGATGAGGACGGTCCCGGGTTGCGGCAACATGGGCGCGCCGAGCGGGTAAGCGGCGAGCGTCGCATTCGTCACGGTGACGACGGCGTCGAAGTCGTCTTCCCACGTAAAGTACGTCGTCTCGTTCATGAACGGGCGGCGCACGCCGGCGTCCGTAAGGTAATACACGGTGTCGTAGTCGGCGCCGCGGAAGTACGCGCCGGGGGAGAGCGGCGTCAGCGCCTCAAGCGATCCGTCGAGCGGGGAGATGCCGAACGCGGTCGTACTGCCGGAGGAGCTGCCGTCGGATGTCCCAGACGACGCGTCCGTCCCGGTAATGCGGAATGTGGGGGAGATACGCGACGTGATGACGGAGACGAGGTCGGTCGCTTCGGCCTTGACGGTGACGTTCTCCGCGGTGATGCGGGGGAGGATCCACTCGTAGACGCCGTCGTTTTGCGTGTTGTCGGCGATGAGCGCATACGTCAGCCCGTCGGTGGAGTACCAGAGGTCGACGTTTGCGAACGATCCCGTCCCGCCGGATTCCCACGTGATCGTAAACGGGTCATGCCAGTCGAGCTCCGTACCCTCGGCCGGCGACGTCACGGTGATGGCGTAGGTGATCGGGTTGATGTGCGCGGTGCTGCTGCACGCGTTCGTGCTCGCGGTGAGCGAGATGGTAGCGGTCTCCGTGCCGTCGCCGTTCCGATATTTGACGGAGTAGACGTTCGACACGCCGCAGCCGAGGCCGGTGTCCTGCCAGGTGTTCGTCTGGATCCATCCCGAGTTCGCGCCGGACCGCGAAAAGTAATACCCCGAAGAGCCCGAGGTGTCGTTCGGGAAACTGTCGACGGTGAGGGTCAGCGTGATTTTGCTCGACGTCGACACCGCGAGGTTCGTCGGGGCCGCGGCGAGCGTGTACTTCTGCGCAGACGTGCCGTAGCTGCCGAGGTTGCCGACGGTGTCGTTGAAGCGGACGTCGTAGGTGTACTGCGTGTTTTCGGACAGCGATGCGTCGGTCACCGACCCGGTCCCGACCGCGGTGAGGTCGAGCGCGGTCGTGCTGTTGCGGCGCGCTTGCCACTGGTACACGCCCGAACCCGCTTCCGTGACGGCCGCGGGCTTGTTGACGACGATGGACGACGCGGTGATGGTACCGAACGTCGGCGCGCCCACGCCGGACGGCGCGGTGGTGTCGAGCGTGATCGATTGCGTCAGGTCGCTCGTCGTATTGCCGATGCTGTCCTTAAACCGGACGGAGACCGTTTTTGCGCCGTCGCCCGCGGCAAGGGTGTGCGCCTGTGACGCCGCGCAGTTCGTCCAGTTCGTCGGGGTGGCGCTGTTGCCGTACGCCATCTGTACCGGCGTCGACGGGTCGGTGGGGCAGGTAATGGTGAGCGTGACGGACGTCGAGCCGGTGTAGCTCGCGCCGCTGTTGATGGTGAAGGCGCCGCCGGTCGGCGCGGTCGCGTCCTGCACTTCGTACGCGCCGATGTCCGTCACGCCGACGGGGACGGTGTTGCCGGCGAAGTCGCGCGTATAGCCGAGGGCCGTACCGGCGTTGATGGCAGGCGACCCGACGGCCAGCGTGAAGTCGTACGCCGCAGCGTCGGTGAACGATGGGGCGCTGGTGACCGAGTTCGCGTCGTAGCCGAGCGCCTGCCATGCGGCGAACGTGTAGTTCGTCGGGGTGGACGCGAGGTCGCCGCCGGTGCTGTCGTAGAACAGGTTATAGTTGGACACGAGGCCGGTCAGTGAACCGGCGTCGATGCTGATGATCGTCGCCGTTCCGGCATGGGAGACCAGGTTGTTTTTGAGGACCGTGCCGGTTGAGGTTTCGCTGGCGCCGTTTTCGGTAATGTTGAATGCGTTGTACGCGTCGCTCAGGGCCGGGTCGGCGTAGATGGTGTTGTTGTGGACGTTGAGGTCTTTTACGCCCTTGATGCGGACGGGGGAGACGCCGATACAGTTGATGAACTTGTTGTAATACACGCCGCCCGCCGTCCACGTGAGGCCGCCGCCTTTGATGACGACGCCATAGCCGCCGCCGATGACGGTGTTGTAGCGGATGTTCGCGTTCTTGTTGTACGAATAAAAGATGGAATGCGTCGATGCGGTGAGCGCCGTGGGGTCGTAGTAGATGGCGCCGTAGATCGTGTTGCCTTCCACCGTGCCGCCGTCCAGCATGCCGTCGCCGGCCGTGGACCCCTCGCTGCCGATGGAAATGACGTAGCCGCTCGTGCTGCGGCTGCGCATGGTGTTATTGGTGACCTGTAACGTGCCGCCGGCGGTACCGGTGGAGGAGATGGTGATGTGCGACAGGGCGTCGGTCGACGCGGTGTCGATGGTATTACTGCTGATGTTCGGCGAGGCCTGGTTGGCGACGTTGAACACGTTGCCCGTGCCGGTCGCGGTCGCGGACGTAAACGTGTTGCCGGTCGCGGTGATCGTCCATGTCCCCGTGGAAAAGTCGACGTAGTTCGCGCTGGCGACGAGCGTGTTGGTGAGGTTGTTGTTGGTATAACTGATCGTCCCCGTGCCCACGGTGGCGAGGAGGATCTTCCCGGCGTTCGTCCCGGTGTTGCCGGAAATCGTATACGTCCCGCTGATGCTGATCTCGATCATGGCCTCGCTGCCGACGCGGGAGGAACTCATGACGTTGTTGCTGAAGGTCGCGGTAATCGTCGCCGCGCTTGCAAAAAAGACGCGCCCGGTGTTCGTGATCGTGTTGCCGGTGATGGTGTAGGTGCCCGCGACGCTCGGGTGGAAGATGGCGCTGCCGGCGGCCATCGTGGAGGTGATGGTGCTGTTCGTCATCGACAGCGTGCCGCCCGTGCCGGTCGTGTCGAAGAGCTTCGTCGCCGTGCCGCTGATACTGAACGTATTGCCGTCCATGCTGATGCCGTTGAAGTTCGTCGCGCGGAAGGCGCGGCCGGCGGTGACGGTGAACGTCGAGGTGTTGATGGTGATGCTCGTGCCGTTGACGTTGACCGCCATCGAGGTCGCGCCGCTGAACGTACAGTTCGTGAACGTCTTGTTCGCGACGCCGTCGATGAAGACCGCATAGCTATCAGTACCCTGCGCATCGAACGTGAAGCCGTTGAACGACGTCGCGGACGTCGCGCCGCGGACTTGCGCGACGCGCACCGTGCCGGTGCTTCGGACGGTCACCGCGCCGTCCGCGATCCATGAAATCGCCTTGCTCGTCGCCCAGCCGCCGTAGGTCGCGTCGTTTTCCGTGTACGTGCCGGCCGCGACGTGGATGGTGTCGCCATCCGTCGCGGTCGTCTCCGCGTGTTGGAGCGTCAGCCACGGCGAACCCGAGGACCCGTCGTTGCTGTTGTTGCCGGTCGTCGCGACGTAATACGTCGCCGCCGCCGCACTGCCGTAAAAAAACAGGATGCCCGCCGTACACAGCAGGGCAACCATGCAGAGACGCAAAAGAAAACCGGGGCGACTGAAAAACTGGCGCGCCATGAGAGGTCGGGACGAAAACATACCCATAGAGTACCACGCGCGGCGTCGCCAAACAAGCGTTCGTGCTATACTTTCCCCATCTATGCCTGAGGAGAAATTGCGGCAGGATTACGCGGCGATCGAGAAGGACTACCAGCGCGACGTGCGCATCGTCAGCTGGCGACCGAAGTTTGTCGCGGCGGGCTACCTCGCGTGGGCACTGGTCGACGTCGCGCTCCTTGTATTCTTTCTCGTGAACGTCGTGTTGTACGTGGTTTCGGGATCGTTCGAGGAGGCGCGCGAGATCGCCACCATGGCGCAGAACGTGGGCGTCGCGCGCGAGGTTTCGGTCGCTCGCGCGGCGGAGCCGATCATCCTCGAAGACGTCCATGTGCTGACGCGTGCGCAAGGGTCGTATGACCTGTATGCAATCGCCGAGAACCCGAACGCCGAGTGGTACGCGACGTTCGACTATTATTTTGTCGCCGGCGACGTGACGACCGACGTCACGCAGGGCTCGCTCATGCCGGGCGAGTCGCGCTACCTCCTCGGGCTCGGCGTCGAGGCGGAAAGCCGTCCGGCGGGTGCCAGCATCGTCGTCGACAACGTCGTGTGGGAGCGCGTGGACCGCCATGAGGTGACGGACACCGCGGAGTTCCTCGTCGACCATGAGTACTTTACCGTGAGCGGGGGGACGTACGCGGTCGACGTCGAACTGGCGAGCGACAGCGTGGGCCGGTCGACCTTCACCATCACGAACAACACGGCGTACAGCTATATCTCGCCCACGTTCGTCGTGCTCCTGACGCGTTCGGGCGTCGTCACGGCGGTAAACCAGGTCGTGCTGTCAGGGTTTGAGACCGGCGAGACGCGCGACGTCACGGTGCATTGGTTCGGCGCGGTGCCGACGAACGGGACGGTCGAAGTCATCCCCGCCATCAACTATTTTGACGAGGACGCCTACATGGCGCCTCCGGGCGAGGTACAGTCGGATATCCGCGACAATGAAGAGTTCCAAGATTTCTAGGCTGGCACCGGCGGGGCGCATTCGGTAGAGTGGGGGAGCTATGAACCTGCTCGCCCGGTACCTGCAGCGCGTGGATTGGCTGCTCATCGCCGCTGCCTTCGTGTTGTTTGCGTTCGGCATTTCCGCCATCTATTCGGTCGAGCTTTCGCGCGGCGCCGCGGAGTTCACGCTCATCCGCAAGCAGGCAATCGCGCTTCTCCTCGGCTTGGCGCTCGCCGCCGTCGTCACGCGCACGAACTACCAGCTGTTCCGCAACTACGGCCGCGGCCTGTACTTCCTCGGCGTCCTGTCGCTCATCGCCGTGCTCCTGTTTGGCCGTACGCTGAACGGCTCGACCGGTTGGTTCGTCATCGGCGGCTTCGCGTTCCAGCCGATCGAGTTCATGAAGCTCGCGCTCATCGCCGAGCTCGCGCGGTATTTTGGCGAGCATGCGCGGCGCCGGTTCAGTTGGGTGGACTTCGGCAAGAGCGGCCTCATCACGCTCATCCCGATCGGCCTCGCCATGCTTGAGCCCGACCTCGGCGGCGCCATGCTCCTTGGCGCCATCTGGCTCGTGATGGTGTTCTTCGCCGGGGCGCGGTGGACGCATATCGGCGCCCTCGTCCTTGTCGCGCTCGCCGCGTTTCTCCTCGGCTGGTTTGTCATCTTTGAGGATTACCAGAAGGAGCGTCTCATGACTTTCATGAACCCGGCGAGCGACCCGCTGGACACCGGCTATAACGTCACGCAGGCGAAGATCGCCATCGGCGCCGGCGGCATCCTCGGCCGCGGCCTCGGCTCGGGTTCGCAAAGCCAGCTCAGGTTCCTTCCGGAGGCGCAGTCCGACTTCGTGTTTGCCGTCATCGCGGAAGAGCTCGGATTCCTCGGCGTCACGGTCGTCATTGCCGCGGTCGCGCTCCTCCTCATGCGGCTGCTTGCCACGGCGCGCGGGACCCGTGATACGTTCGCGGCATTCCTTGTCCTTGGCGTCTTCGCGCTGTGCTTGGCGCAGGCGGTCGTGCACATCGGCGCAAACCTTTCGCTCCTGCCGGCGACCGGCGTCGCGCTGCCGTTCGTCAGCTACGGCGGCAGCTCGCTCCTGCTTTCCGCCGTCGCGCTCGGCGTCGCGCAGAGCGTCGCGGTCACGGTGACGCCCGGCCGTCGCGCCGAGGGCGTGGTACTATAAGCATACCTATGGAGAACCCTGCATCCGGATTGCCGCTCCTGTCCTGTCCGTTTTGCGGCGCCGAATACGCCACCGCCGCGCGGGTCACCATCCGTGACGCGCAGCGGGAGGCATTGGTGCACGTGACGTGCGCGGGGTGCCGCAAGGCGATGGTCATGGCGATCGAGCGGACCGAGACCCGGCTGCGCAGCGTCGGGGTCATGACGGATTGCAGCGCCAACGATTATCGTCGTTTTTCCCACGGCCACCGGGTGAGTCTCGACGACGTGTTGCGGGTCCATGAAGGCCTTCGCCGGGAAGAAAGGGCTCAACATTGACAAGTTTCGGGTTTTCCTGTGAAATAGCGCGCGATATGACTCATACCACGCTTTCCGCAGAGCCCCGCGAATTGCAGGGCCGCAAGACCGAGGCGCTCCGCGCCGAAGGCAAGGTGCCCGCCGTCGTGTACGGTTTCGGCATCCAGCCGACGAACATTACGATCGACCGCAACGCCTTCTTGAAGGCATACGCCGCGGCCGGTGAGAGTACGGTGCTCGACCTCGAGATCGCCGGCGTCACCCACCCGGTGCTTATCGCCGAGGTGCAGCGCAACCCGCTCAACGATTTCGTCACGCATGCGGACTTCCGCCGCGTCGACCTCTCGCGCACCATCGAGGCGAAGATCCCGCTGACCCTCGTCGGTACCTCGTCGGCGGTCAAAGACCTCGGCGGCACGCTCGTCCAATCGCTGGAAGAAATCGAAGTCGAGTGTCTCCCGAACGCGCTTGTCCACGACATCGCGGTCGCCATCGACAGCCTGAAAACGTTCGACGACGTCATCCGCGTGTCGGACATCGCGATTCCGGAAGGCATCACGGTGAAGACCGCAGTAGAGACTGCCGTCGCGTCGGTCCAGCCGCCGCGCTCGGAAGCGGAAATGGCTGCGCTCGACGCCGCAGTCGATACGGACGTGAGCAAGGTCGAGGTGTTGACCGAGAAGAAGGAAGAAGAGGGCGCTGCAGCAGGGGAAGGCGAGAAGAAGGAATAACCCGATGTCCAAAAAGGAGCACACAAGGAGGAAGAATGAGGCAGGGCCACGCGCGTGGCTCGCCTCTTTCGTTTCACGGCTGCGCCGCGTCGACCGCGCTTCGTATCTCCTGTGGGGGAGCGTCGTCCTCGCATGTGCCGTGATGGCGGCCGTGGTCATCGCCATCATCCGCGATGACGGCAACCCCGTGGCGTTCGATGACCTTCCTGCGGAAGAAACGGTCATCCGCCACCCGCTCACGGGCGAGCCCATGGAGGCAACGCTTCCGGAGTTGCCGCAGGTGTTCGGCGTCATGATCGAGAATTCGTCCGACGCCTGGCCGCTCGCTGGGCTCGAAGACGCATTCCTCGTCATCGAAGCCCCGGTCGAGGGCAATATCCCGCGCTTTATTGCATTCTTTTCCGAGGAGCAGGACGTGGAAAAGATCGGCCCGGTGCGGAGTGCTCGTCCGTATTACCTCGACTGGAACGATGAGCTCGACGCGGTCTACGCGCACGTCGGCGGTTCGCCGGAAGCGCTCGGTCTCCTTGCCGAATACGGCACCATCGACCTGAACGAGTTTTACCAGGGTGAATACTTTTACCGCTGGGGCGCGCGCTATGCGCCGCACAACGTCTACACGACGACCGACGACCTCCGCGCCGCGCGCGACGAACTTGCGCCTGAGACACCGGTGTACGACGCGTGGACGTTTACGGACGGCGTCCCGAGTGGCGAGGAGAAGTCCTTGTCGATCGACTGGACGACGGCGACGGCGTACGACGTGACGTGGGACTACGACGCCGAGGCGAATGCGTATCTCCGGACGCAGGGCGGTACCGGACGTTTCCTCGAAGGAAGCGCGGACGCGGTGGCAGATAACGTCGTCGTCATGGAAAGCGACGTGACGGTCGTCGACGCGGTGGGTCGCCGGCACATCCGGACGACCGGCGAAGGGAGCGCCTTGGTCGCACAGAACGGCCGCATGATCGTCGCGACCTGGAAAAAGGATGCGCGTACCGACCGACTGCGCTTCTCTGACGCGGAGGGCAACGAGATTGCGATGAATGCGGGCACGACGTGGATCGAAGTCGTCCCGTCGCTCGGACAAGTCACGATCACGGATACGGAAACCACCGGCGAGTAGCCGGTGGTTTCGTACTACTCGTGTTGTTCGAGTGCTTCCGGAAAATGTTCGACGATGTAAGCTTTGGACAGCCCGATGGCCGTTGCGGCCTCGGGCGTGCCGAACGCGTCGGCATACTTCAGCGCCGCCCGCACCTGTTCCGGCCCGACGATGATGCAGCCATCCTCCTTGCGTTTCCACGGCTGCGCGGGATCGATGAACGTGGGGTCGTACTCGAACACGTCGCCCGTAACCTTCTCGCGGACGAAGCGTTTCGCCGCGTTCATGGCAGATTCTATGGACATACGTCAACAGCGTACCACGACGACGCGCGGGCGTCCGGCAAGGTCGTTCACGACCTCGACGTGCGCGCCCGGCAGGTGGCTCCGGACAAGCGCCGGGGCCGTTTGCTTTTGCGACGGGTCGATTTCCACGACGACGTCGAGCGCCTTGGGGAGCGCAAAGCGGCGCGCGGCGATCTGCGCAAACAGCGCGTCGTAATGGTCGAGGCCGTCGATGCCGGACACGAGCGCGGTCTTCGGTTCGTACGCTTTCACGTTCGGTTCCAGCGCGTCGTACTGGCGCTGCGCGATGTAGGGGAGGTTTGCAGTAATGACCAGATGGTCGCCGAGCGGCTCGCCGTTGCTTTCCGCGAGCAGCGGCTCAAGAAGGTTGCCCTCGAAGAACGCGACGCGCTTCGCAAGGCCGAGGGCGTCCGCATTCAGCTTGGCGACGGCGAGCGCGCGAGGGTCCGCGTCGATGGCGACGGCGGGCCGGCCGGTCTCCGCGGCGATGGTGAGCGCAATGGCGCCGCTTCCCGTGCCGATGTCGACGACAAGCGACTGCGGCGTCAGGAGCCCGAGCGCGACATCGACGAGCGCCTCGGTGTCGGGCCGCGGGATGAGCACGTGCGGATTGACGACGAATTCCCGCTTGTAAAACTCTTTATGGCCGACGAGGTACGCCACCGGCTCAAACCTGCCGCGGCGTTCAACGAGGCGCTGGAACTTCGTAAACTTTTCTTCCGGCAACGGATCCTCGCCGTGGGCGAAGAGGTAGGCCGTCCCTTTGTCGAGCACGGACGCCAAAAGCACTTGGGCGTCGAGCTTCGGGTTCTCCTTCGACCCCTTGAGTTTCTGTTCTGCCCATTGGAGTGCGTCGAGGATGGTCATGGGAGTGGCGAGGAACGAGTAGGCCGGGTGACGCCGAGCAGGTCCCCTGCTTGGGCGCGCAGACGAGTCCGACGAGTCGAGCACCCAACAGGGTGCGAAGGCGGCAGGACCCGGCGTGAATTATTCCTCATCATCCGCCGCGTTGGCGAGTTTGCCGTCGCGTTCGGCGAGGCGGAGCGTCGTGATGATGTCGTCGAGGTCTCCCGCGAGGATGGTCGGGAGGTTGTGCCAGCTCTGTTTGACGCGGTGGTCGGTAATGCGGTCCTGCGGGTAGTTGTACGTACGGATCTTTTCGCTGCGTTCGCCTGTGCCAATCTGGCTGCGGCGTTCCGCCTCGAGCGCGGCGCGCTTTTTTTCTTCCTCGTATGCGTACACGCGTGCGCGCATGACCTCCATCGCCTTTGCCTTGTTCTGCGACTGCGAGCGCTCGTCCTGGCAATAGACCGTGATGCCGGTCGGGATGTGCACGATGCGGATCGCCGAGTACGTCGTGTTGACCGACTGGCCGCCCGCGCCTTGCGAGGTCGTCGCCTCGATGGTGAGGTCCTGCGGGTTCAGCGCAAAGTCGCTCTCTTCGATTTTCGGGAGCACGGCGACCGTCGTCGTCGAGGTGTGGATGCGTCCGGCCTTTTCCGTTTCCGGGACGCGCTGGACGCGGTGGACGCCGGACTCGTACTTCATGGTGCCGTACGCGCCTTCGCCGACGACTTCGAAAATGATTTCTTTGAATCCGCCAAGGTCGTTCTGGCTCTGCGACATGAGGACGATGCGCCAGCCGTGCATTTCCGCGAAGTGCGAATACATGCGGAACAGGTCGGACGCGAAGAGCGCGGCTTCGTCCCCGCCGGTGCCGGCGCGGATCTCGACGATCGCGTCGTTGTCGTCCTTGGGGTCGCGCGGCAGGAGCGCGAGTTCGAGCGCCTGTTCTGCGGCGGGAAGTTTCGCTTCGATCTCTGCAATCTCCGCCTCGGCCATGGCGCGGACCTCGGGATCCGCGTCGGCCAGCGACGTCCTCGCGCTCGCAAGGTCGTTGACGAGCTTCTGGTACGCGTGGCCGGTCGCCACCGTGCGTTGCGTCGTCTGGAAGGCGATGTTCGTCTCGCGCAGCTGCTTTTGGTCGCCAAAGATCGCCGGGTTCATGAGGTCGGCTTCAAGGCTCGCAAGCTTCTTTTCCTGGTCGGCGATGAGTTTGGCGTACTCCATAGTCTGGGTATAGTCTACCGTATCCAAATCGAAAACGCCCACGGGGAAGCAGGCGTTTTCGCAGTGCAGCTACGCTTCGGCGGCGGCCTTCTTGTCGGCGCGGGCCTTGGCACGCGCGGCGGCCTTTGCGGCCTTGTCCTTGCTCGTCATGACCTTCTCGGCCTTCTTCGCGGTGCGGTCCGAGAACTTCTCGACGCGGCGGGCCGTGTCGATGATCTTCTGCTTGCCCGTGAAGAACGGGTGGCAGGCGGCGCACAATTCAATATCGATGCGCTCCTTGGTGGAGCCCGTCGTGTAGGTGGCGCCACACGCACAGACGATCTGTGCCTGCGGGAAGTATTCGGGGTGGATACCTGACTTCATAAGTCAAAGGCTGAGGGTCAAACGTCAAAGGCTTTTGACCTTCGACTTTTGACTTTTGACCTTGGTATGGGCGCCGCTCTCATACGGGGCCGGATGATTTATGGCCGAAAAGCTATCATTCCGTTCGGTTTTTGTCAAACCATAGCGACATTGCTATCCTCCGTTGCGATATGGGGACGGACATCAGCCTGTTCGATTACGACCTTCCGGGGCGCTTCATCGCCCAGACGCCCGCAGAACCGCGCGACAGCTCGCGGCTTCTGGTGATGGACCGGCAGACCGGCGCACTGGCGCACACGACGTTCCGCGCTATCGAAGAGGAGCTGCGGCCGGGCGACGTGCTTGTGTTCAACGTATCGAAGGTGTTCAAGGCACGCATCGTGAAGGATGGCGTGGAGATGTTCGTGCTCCGCATCCGCGACCACGAGGCGGACGTGCTGCTCCGGCCGGGGAGGAAGTTCAAGGCCGGCGATGCCGTTTTCGGGTTCACGATCCTCTCCAAGCAACCGGATGGCGTCGTGACGGTCGCGACCGGCATGTCGGCGCACGACATGCTCGCGTACTGCGATGCGCATGGCGAGGTGCCGACGCCGCCGTACGTCACGGCGCGTGTCGACGAGGCGCGCTACCAGACCGTGTATGCGACGACGACCGGTTCCGTCGCTGCGCCGACCGCGGGGCTGCATTTCACGCCCGAGCTCCTTGCTGCGATCCGCGCGAAGGGCGTGCAGGTCGAAGCGGTGACGTTGCATGTCGGGCTCGGGACCTTTCGTCCGGTGCAGACGAAGACGCTTGAGGAACACACGATGCACAGCGAGTGGGTGAGCCTCGACGCGGAGACGGCGGCGCGTATCGCCGCCGCGAAGGCCGAGGGGCGCCGCGTCATCGCCGTCGGCACGACGACGGTGCGCGTGCTGGAAGGGGTAGCCGCGACCCGTGGCGCACTCGAGGCCTACGAAGGCGAGATGAATATCTTTATCACCCCGGGTTTCGCATTCCGCGTCATCGACGGCCTCGTGACCAATTTCCACTTGCCCAAATCGACTCTTCTTGTCCTTGTGTCCGCCTTTGCGGGGCGCGAACCCGTCCTTGCGGCATACGAGGAAGCCAAGCGCGAAGGTTACCGCTTTTTCTCATTTGGCGACGCCATGTTCATCCGGTGACTTGCGCCGCGGCGGGACCTTTTGTATGGTCATCGGTTGCCCGGATCGCCACCCCCCGGGAACAACAGGAGTGTCATCGTGTTGGAGGCGGATCGACGGAAAAAGCGCGTGCTCGTCATCGACGACGAACCGCAGGTCTGCGAGATCGTGCGCGTGATCCTGAGCGACGAAGGGTTCGAGGTCGACTGCGCTGACCGCGGCCCGCTGGGCGTCACGCGGTTCTACGAAGCGCAGGAGGCGAAGCGCCCGTACGACGTCGTCATCAGCGACCTCTCGCTCGAGGGTCTGGACGGGTACGACATCTACATGGCGCTGTCGCACCACCATCGGGGCACGTTCATCGTCATCACCGGCGGCCCGAGGGGCAAGAAGGCCGCGGCGGCGCTTGAGGCGCTCCTCCGGCACGGCGTCGTCGTGCTGCAGAAGCCGTTCGACCGCGACCAACTGCTTTCGGTCGTGGGGCCATCATCGTAGCGGGGTGTCGTGCGCGGCCGTCGGGGCGGGGGACCGGCGGCCTTGACGTTTCCCGGCATTTTGGGCTACACTTCCGCCACTTATTCATCACTCAGGCTTGAATTTCGCCCGCGGTCCTTGCCTCGATGTTCGAGGTCCCGCAGGTCCAAGCCGTGGCTAAAAAGGATACACCCTATGAAACTTCCAGAACTTCTGGAGATGCTCAAGGCCGGCGTGCACTTCGGCCACCAGTCCTCGCGCTGGCACCCCAAGATGGCCGAGTACATCTACGGCGTCCGCGGCGGCGTCCATGTCATCGACCTCGAAAAGACCCTTGCGCAGCTCGAGCGCGCGCTGACCTACGTGGAGAACGTGGTCGCCCGCGGCGGCAGCATCATGTTCGTCGGTACGAAGCGCCAGGCGCAGGACATTGTTGCGAAGTACGCGCAGGAGTGCGGCATGCCGTACGTCAACACCCGTTGGCTCGGCGGCACGTTTACCAACTTCCCGCAGATCCAGCGCCTCATCAAGCAGTATCTTGACCTCAAGGACAAGACGGAGAAGGGCGAGCTCAAGAAATACACGAAGCTCGAGCAGCTCCAGTTTTCGCGCAAGATCGAGGAGCTTGAAGACAAGATCGGCGGCATCTCGACGATGACGCGCCTGCCGGAAGCGGTCTTCATGCTCGATGCCCGCCACGACAAGACGGCGGTGCGCGAGGCGCTTGCGACCAAGGTGAAGATCGTCGCCTTGTGCGACAGTAACGTGAACCCGACGGGCATCAGCTACGTCATCCCGGCGAACGACGATGCAATCGGTTCGCTCGACCTTATGGCGTCGCTGGTCGCCGAAGCGGTGAAGTCGGGCAAGGCAAAGGCGGTTGCGGCCACCCGCGCCGCGGCCGAGGCGCGCCAGTCGGCAGAGGACGAGGTGAAGCTTTCCGACAAGTCGAAGGCGACCGTGGACGATCTCGACGACGCCATGAAGGAGAAGCTCGTGGCCGAGGCGCAGGAGGAGAAAAAGTAATCACGCTGGAACTATGGCAATCACGGCAAGCGATGTCGCGAAGTTGCGCGACATGACCGGTGCGGGCATGATGGACGCGAAGGTCGCCCTCACGGAAGCGAACGGCGACATGGACAAGGCGGTCGACATCTTGCGCACGTCGGGTGCGGCGAAGGCGGCCAAGAAGGCCGAGCGCGCCACGGCAGAGGGCCGCATCTTCGCCTACACGCACGGCAGTAAGCTCGCCGTCCTCGTGGAACTCATGTGCGAGACGGACTTCGTTGCGCGTAACGAGCAGTTCACCGAGCTCGGCAATGACATCGCGATGCATGTCGCGGCCGCAGCGCCGACGTACGTCGCGCGTGAACAGGTCCCGGCCGATGTCGTGGAAAAGGAGAAGGCGATCTACCGCGAGCAGCTTGCCGCGGAAGGGAAGCCGGCGGACATCGTCGAAAAGATCCTTGACGGCAAGATGAACAAGTTTTTCTCGGAGACGTGCCTCCTCGAACAGCCGTTCATCAAGGACGAGGACATGACGGTCGGCGCGCTCCTGCAATCGAAGATCGGCTCCATCGGTGAAAACCTGAAGGTCGGCCGCATCGTGCGCATGCAACTCGGCGTTGAGTAAAATCCATCCCAACCAATAGGCGGGCCCACTGGGCTCGCCTATTGTGTTAGCGATATTGCGGAACGCGCATGGGTAACGTACAGTGGCAGAACTCGAGGAGGTACGGTGTCTGGTCTCGAACGTTTTCGTTGCATTCATGGTCTTCCGGCGCGGCCACTCACGCCGGAAGAGGAGGAGGCCATCGGGCGCGCACTCGACGCCTCTCTCAAGGAGGAGGGCCTCTCTCTTGCCGAGATGATGCGCCAGCGTCCGGAGGAGTTCGCGGAGGAGATCGCGAACATGCCGCCCGTGCTCTACGAGGCCATCTTCGGCGAGCCCAAGCCGTCCTGATCACCCGCCTCCGAGAAGGAAGTCGCCTCTGACTTCCACTCGGGGGCGGCTTTCATTTCGGACACATAACGTGCCGATCGGCTCATAAGTGTCCGTTTTATTTTACATCATTGGGTAACAAAAAACTCACGGCCGTGAGAAAAGTGTTACCGGTGATGTGGTTACTTTTTGCACGGCCGTCAAAAAATGACAGGGGAGATGTGTGACACAACATTCACGATCGTGAAAAAAGTGAAACGCCTGTACGAAAAAAAGACGACGGGCGCCGCGAGGATGCGGCGCCCGTGCGGGTCAGGACGATTTGCGGAAGAGCATGATGTCGGTGAAAGCCGGCGTCGCACCGCCGGGAATGATCCTCCGCGCGCTCGGCACCTCGGTGAGACCGAGTTCCGCGCACACCGCCTGATAGGCGTCGTGGTCGCCGCGCCCGGCGGGCTGGATGATGAGCAGTGTCCCACCGACACGCATCCGCGACGTCAGGCCGCGCAGCATCCCGCGACGCTTGGCGATGACGCGGTCTGTCGCGAAGATCTTCGTCCACTCCTCGGGGTCGTCGTAGGTATGCCGCGCCGGGAGCAGCTCGCTGCCGTAGAAGACGTCTTTCAGGATGACGACGTCGACAGGCTCCGCGACATGCGCATCGAGCTCAGCGTGGTCACAGACGATCGCTTCCGCGTTCGTCACGCGCAGGCGGGCGAGCCGTTCTTTCGCGAGCGCGATGCTCTTCGGCGAGATGTCGTTGCCGACGAACCGCATGCCGGAGAAGAAATTGGCGAGGAACCCAAGGAACAGGCCGCTGCTGCAGCCGGCATCGACGACGCGCCGCGGCTTCATGGCCTCGAGGTGGTCCACCGCGACCGCGATGCGCGCAACTTCCCGTTCCATTTTCGCCATCACGATGAACTCGGCGCTGTCGACCAACTGGTCGAAGCTCTCGCGCAGCTCGTAGGCGGAGATGGTCTCGCCGGGCAACCGCGGACGGCCGAGCTGCATGAGGATTTCCAGATGATGGGGTGCCACGTGCGTGGCGCCGATCGGCCGTGGCCCGTGCTTCCGGCGCCACTCGCTTTCGAGGTAACGCGTAATCGTCCTGCGCAAAGACCGGGAATCGATGGTGGCCTCCTTCCGGTAGAAACCGGCCGGTGACTCTATGGGATTTTCCCCCGTATGTCAACTGCACCCGCGTTTCATGCTATACTTTCCGCAGACGCATTTTCATTTTGGTTATGGCCAAGGTTGCCATCAACGGTTTTGGACGCATCGGGAGGAATACGCTCAAGGTCGGGTGGGGCAAGCCGGGGTTTGATGTCGTCGCCATCAACGACCTCACGGACGCCGCGACGCTCGCATACCTCTTGCGGCACGACAGCAACTACGGCGCATGGGCCGTGCCGGTACGCGCCGAGGGCAGCGCGCTCGTCATCGACGGCAAGACGGTCCCCATCTACGCCGAAAAAGACCCCGCGGCGCTGCCGTGGAAGAAACTTGGCGTCGACGTCGTCATCGAGTCGACGGGATTGTTTACCACTGAGGAAGGGGCGATGGCGCACGTGAAGGCCGGGGCGAAGCGCGTCGTCATTTCGGCGCCGGCGAAGGGCGGCAACGTGCCGACGTACGTGCTTGGCGTCAACGATGCGGGATTGAAATCCGAAAAGGCGAAGGTCATCAACAACGCGTCGTGCACGACGAACTGCGCCGCGCCGGTGACGGCGATCATCGAAGAGGCGTTCGGCATCGAGAAGGCCATGCTGACGACCGTGCACGGCTACACTGCGTCGCAGTCGCTCGTCGACGGGCCGAAGAGGGACCTGCGCGAAGGGCGTGCGGCCGCGGAGAACATGATCCCGACGACGACCGGCGCGGCAAAGGCGGTCGCGGAGACGCTGCCACAGCTCAAGGGGAAGTTCGACGGCTTGTCGATTCGCGTCCCGGTGTCGACGGTGTCCCTCTCGGATATGACGTACCTCGTGAAGCGTGCCGTGACCAAAGAGGAGGTGAACGCGGCGATCGTCGCGGCGAGCAAGACTCCGCGCTTCCGCGGCATTGTCGCCGTGACGGAGGAGCCGCTGGTCTCGAGCGACCTGCGCGGCGACGCGCATTCGGCGATCGTCGACCTCGCGCTCACCAACGTCGTCGACGGCACCCTCGTGAAGGTCGTCGCGTGGTACGACAACGAGTGGGGCTACGCGAACCGCCTTGCGGAGATCGCCTTAGATATTTCTTAGCGTAATGGTATGCGTACTGAGACCGTGCTCGACCGACTGAGTCATGCGACGCATGCGCAATGGTTTGGCATCGCGTTCCTCCTCCTGCGCATCGGCGTGGGGTTGGAGTTTTTTTACGCCGGCATCACGAAATTCGGCGACTGGACTGCGGCGGGCTACCTCGCTTCGGCGAACGGCCCGTTCGCGGCGTGGTTCCAGTCGCTCGCGGGGAATGCGTTTATCGACGCCCTGAATGCGGCGGGCCTCACGCTTATCGGCGTCGCGCTCCTCCTTGGGCTGTGCACGCGTCCCGCCGCGATCGCGGGCATCGTCACCATGCTCTTGTATTACCTTGCGCACTTCGTCGACAACACCGAACACGGCTACATCGACCAGCACATCGTCCTCGTGCTTGTCTTCCTCATGTTTGCCGCGGGCGGCGCGGGCCACGCGTTCGGCCTTAACGGGATGGTCATGGACGCCATGCGCCGGCCGAACGCATTCATGCGCTTTCTTTTCGGGTAGCCTATGCAGACGCGCCAGCCGCGCATCGTCATCGTGGGCGGCGGGTTCGCGGGCGTGAACGCGGCCCAGCGCCTGGCGCGCCGCATGAAGGGGAGCGCGGACATCGTCCTCGTGTCCGACAGTACGATGCATACGTTCACTCCATGGTTGTACGAAATTGCGTCCGGCAACGCGAACGTCCACGTGCGCAGCGCACACCGCGCGTTGGCGAAGTCTGCCGACGTCCCGATCGCCGCGGCGCTCCTGCGCTGCGATGGGCGCGTGCGGTTTCGCCACGCCACCGTCACCGGACTCGACCTCGATCATCGCCACGTGCTGCTCGCCGGCGGCCATACGTTGCAATTCGACGCGCTCATCATCGCGCTCGGGTCGGAAGTGGCGTACTTTGGCATTCCCGGCATGCGCGAGTGCGCCTTGCCCCTCAAGACTTCGGCGAACGCTGCCGCGATCCATCGCCGCGTCCGCGAACTCGTCCAGGCGACGAACGAACGCGAACGGAAGTCGGTCCACGTGCTCATTGGCGGCGCAGGACCGATTGGCGTCGAGCTTGCGGGTGAACTCGCGACCATGGCGCGCGGGCTGGCGAAGCGCGGCCAACTCCCGCACGGCACGCTGCGCATCACGCTCATTGACGCCGTGTCGCGCGTCCTTTCCATGACGCCGCCCAAGGTGTCGCTGGCGGCTGAACGACGGTTGCGCAGCCTCGGTGTCGAGGTGATGCTCGACACCATGGTGATCGAGGCGCACAAGGACGGCGTCGTCGTGCGCCCGAGGCCGCAGGGCGCGGACGACACCGCGCCGTCGCGTTCGCCGTATGCCGCGGCGACGCGCATTGATGCCGACCTCGTGGTCTGGGCGGGCGGCGTGAAGCCGAACGGTGTGCTCGAACAGTTCGCCGTGCCAAAAGATCCGCGCGGCCGCATCCGCGTCACGCCGACGTTCGAGGTGTACGGCCACCCCCACGTTTTCGCGCTCGGCGACTGCGCGCTCCTCATCGACCCGGCAACGAATCAGCCCGTGCCGCAGACCGCGCATGCCGCCGAGTACGCCGCGCCGCGCGTCGCCGACAACGTCATCCGCGCGTTGGCGCACAGACCGCTCCAGCCCGTCGCGCTACCGAAGCGCTGGCCGCTGGTCGTGACGGTCGGTGGGCGGTACGGCGTGGCGAACATGTGGGGCCTTGCGTGCAAGGGGTGGATTGCGTACGCGCTCCGCCGCGCTGCGGACTTCCGCTATTTCTGGCACACGCTGCCGCACGGCCTCGCGCTCCGCACCTGGTGGCGCGGCGTCGCGCTGTACCGCGATAATGATGGCTAATATGCAACTCCGCACATGGACGGCAAAGGACATCCGCCGCGGCGCGAAGGTGCTGCTGCGGATCGACGCGAACGTCGCCCTCCACCGCGGCCGCGCGGTGGTGGGGACGCATGACCGTATTGCAAAGACGCTGCCGGAGATTGCACGGTTGCGCGACCGCGGTGCCGCGGTCATCCTCATGACACACTTCGGCCGGCCCCGCGGGGTGCAGACCGAGTTTTCGGTTGCGCCGCTCGCGCGCGCCATCGGCGCCGCGCTGGGGACCAGGGTTGCGCGTGCGGACGACGTCGTCGGCAAAGACGCGAAGCGGCATGCGGCGGACTTGCAGCCCGGCGAGGTCATGATGGTGGAAAACCTCCGTTTCGACCGACGCGAAGAACAGAACGACGACGCGTTCGCCCGCGCGCTCGCCGCACTTGGCGACGTCTACGTCAACAACGCGTTCGGCGTCTGCCATCGCGCACATGCGTCGGTCGCTGCGATGACGCGCCATCTCCCGAGTTTTGCCGGGAGCCTTGTCGCAGAGGAGGTGAAGCAGCTCACGAAGCCGATGAAAAAGCCGTTCGTCCTCGTCGTCGGCGGAAACAAGCTGGAGACGAAGGTCCCGCTCCTCCTTGCGCTCGGGAAAAATGCCGACGCGGTGTTTCTCGGCAGCGGCCTCATGTCCGCGTTCAACATCGTGTGCCCGGCGGCGGACGCGGAGATGGTGGTGCGCACGCTCAAGCACAAGATCCGCATGCCGCGCGATTTGCGGTGTGACCGGCACGGCGCGGTGATCGATGTCGGACGGGAGACCGAGCAGTCATTCGCGGAACTCCTCCACGGCGCGAAGACGATCGTGTGGAACGGGCCGCTCGGCATCACCGAACGCACGGAAGGCGAGTCCGGCACGCGCGCGTTCATGAAGGCGCTCGGCGCGGTGAAGGGCGCGCGCATCATCGTCGGGGGCGGGGAAACGGTGGACGTTATGGCCGCGTCGCCCTATGCGGACAAGGTCGCGTTGCTCTCGACCGGCGGCGGGGCGATGCTCGCGTTTTTGGCGGGCGAAGACATGCCCGGCCTCGCGCCGCTCGTCAAAAAATAGCGTTTCCTCATTGGGGACACTGCCGTTGACATCCGCAAGCGGACGCGGCAGTCTTTTGGGTGCCTTTATGGCAAGGAGGTCCTCATGACGATGCGTGGTGCGCTGACCGAACGGGGTATCGAGCTCCTCCGGGAGCGTGACGAGCGTGGCGTGCGGGCGTTCCTGGCGGAAGCCCTGCGCGCGACCGACTGCCCGAAGTTTGATGGTCTCCTGCGCCGGCTGAGCGACGCGGGGTGGATGCCTGACGAGCTGTCGGGTTCGGTGAACGCCGTGGCGTCCCACATCGCCCAGGCGGCGGCCGGGATCACGATCGACGTCGACGGCATCATCCAGGCGTTCGCCGCGGCGAAGGTCAGCCTGCCCGACGGGTACTCCCGTACCGACGACCGCCGTGCCATCGAGCGCAAGGACATCATCTTCCGCAACATCCGCTACCTGAAGCACCTCTACATCAACAAGCAGCTCAAGAGCGCCCGCGACTTCGCGCGCGATCTCGAGGAGCACGTCCCGGTGCCGTCGGATCGCAAGGAGCTCGAGATGTTCCTTGGCGTGGCCGTCAGCGGTACGCGCGTCGAGCGCGCCGTCCTGTCGGACCGGTGCGGCCGGCAGACGGTGCACCTCGAGGGGAACTACCCGTACAGCCTGTCCGGGTGGCTCGTCGAGGAGCTGCAGCGCCAGCGCGACGCGCTGGCTCGCGCCGGCCAGGCGCGTGCGGTCGCCGTCCGCAAGGCGGAAGCGCAGGAAGAGGAGGAGCGCCAGCGTGCGGATGACGAGCTGCGGGACATCGCACGCCAGTCGGCCGAGGCCATGGTGCTCGTTCGTGAGATCGAGGGGCTCGAAGCCGCTCACGCGGCGGAGGTGGCGTGCAAGCAGCAGGAGCTCGAGGAGATCGACGCGCGGATCGCGGACCAGACGCGGCAGCTCGCAACGCTGCGCGCCGGGTGCGACGAGAAGCGGCGCCAGCTCGAAGAGCTCGAGCGCGCGATCGCCGATGCGGAAGCGCGGCTCGCCGCGATCCCCGAGAAACAGCCGGAGCCCGAGCCGGAACCGGTCGCGGAAGAAGCCGCCGCTCCCGATCCCGCGCCCCCGGCGCCGGAGCCCGAGCCGGAGGCGGAGCCCGAGATCGAGGAGATCGGCACGCCGGTCGCCCTGACCCCGACGAACTACTCGGCCTACCTGTCCCTGCGTGCGCTCATCGACGTGCTCGTCGAGGACTACGGCATTCCGTCGCGCGACCGCGTGCCGATCAGTCCGGTAAACATGCTCCACCCGTGGATCTGGCGGGGCAAGACGGGCGCAAGCGTCCGGCTGAGCCTCATGCGCGACACCGGCCTCGTGGCAACGCTCGGCAACGGCGTCTGGCAGGTCCGCAAGGCGCCGGTCGCGCTGAAGGGCGAGATGCTCGACGACGTGCCGAAGCCGCTCACGAAGGACGGCGTCCGCAACATCCTCGGCACGCTGCCCGAGCAGACGGTGCGCGTCTACCGTGAGACGATCGAGCTGTCGCTCCAGCAGAACGCCGCGTAAGAGAACAACGTGCCGCGTCCGCGGCGGGCAGAAGGCCCGTCTCGCGACGCGGCCTTCTCATTTTTGCTATACTAGTCGCACATAACCATTTTTCTATGGCGACAAACGGAAGGTCGGGAGGGTTTTGGCCTGCGTGGGAGGAGAACAAGTTGTTTTCCCTCCTCCTCGCCATCTTGCTGGTGTACGTCATCGTCTGGGTGTTCGTGAATATCCAGAAGACGATGGTCGAAGCGGAACACATCGGCGTCGCCGACCAGCTGGCGCCAACGATTTCGGTGAACGGGACCGGGACCGCGTCCGAGGTGCCGGACTTGGCGAAGGTCGATCTTACGATGGTGGTCCGTGCCGAGACGTCATCGTTTGCGCAGGATCTAAGTGACAAGGGAATGGAAAATCTCGCGGACGCGATGCGTGCGCTTGGTATCGAAGAGACCGACCTCAAGACGACCGGCTACGGCGTGTCGCCGGTGTATGACTACGATGTCAGTCCCGCGGCCATTGTCGGCTACGAAGCGCGGCAGACGCTCACCGTCACGATCCGCGACACGGCAAAGACGGAATCCGTGCTGTCGGCTGCGGGCGACCTCGGCGTCGACGAGATCGGCGACGTACGCATGGAAGTTGCGGATGAAAGCGAGGTGCTCGCCGCCGCGCGCGAAGAAGCGATCGCCGATGCCTACGCGCAGGCCGTCGCCATTGCCGATGCCATGGGCGCGACGCTCGGCGACGTCGTGAGCTATTACGAGTACCAGGGCGGGGACTACTATCCGTACTACTCGCGGTCGATGATGGCCGAGGACATGATGGGGTCGGGCGAGATCCTCGAGGGGGAAAACGAATACGAGGTGAGCGTCACGATCAACTACGCGATTGAATAGTATGCGGGAGAAGATCGACGTCATCCACGCGCACGAAATCCTCGATTCGCGCGGCAACCCGACGGTGCACGTGACGGTACAGCTTGCGAACGGCATGCGCGGTTCGGCCTCTGTGCCGAGCGGCGCGTCAACCGGCGTGCATGAGGCGTTGGAGCTCCGCGACGGCGACCCGAGGCGCTACCGCGGCCTTGGCGTGCGCAAGGCGGTGCGCAACGTAAACACGACGATCCATAAGGCGCTCCGCGGACGCAACATTTTCGACCAGCGGGGGATTGACGACGCGATGAAGATCCTCGACGGCAGCGTCAACAAGCACAAGCTCGGCGCGAACGCCATCCTTGGCGTCTCGCTCGCGTGCGCGCATGCGGGCGCGCGGCGTGCCGACATCCCGTTGTACGAACACCTTCGCGACGTCTATGCGCTGTCCTATCCGGGCTATCGTCTGCCAACGCCGTTCATGAACGTGTTCAACGGCGGGCGGCACGCGGATACGAACCTCGACATTCAGGACTTCATTATCATCCCGCACGGTTTTGCGCGGTACTCACGCAAGCTGCAGGCGGGGAGTGAAATCTTCCATGCGCTCGGAGACGTCTTGCACGCGGACGGAATGGATACGGACGTAGGGAACGAGGGCGGCTATGCGCCGGACGTGGGAAAGACCGAGGCGGCGCTCGAGTATCTTGCGAAAGCGGTGAAGAAAGCGAAGTACAAACTCGGGAAAGAGATCGGCTTCGGCATCGACGTGGCGGCGAGCGAGTTCTATGACGCGAAGAAGGACCGGTACGTGCTGAACACCGATCGCCGCAAGCTGAAGGGACCGGAGATGATCACGCTGTACGAACAGTGGATCAAGAAGTACCCGCTCCTCTCTCTCGAAGATGGCTTGGACCAAGACGCCTGGGACGATTGGGTGGAGCTGACGAAGCGTCTCGGCAAGAAGATCCTCCTCGTCGGTGACGACCTTTTTGTGACGAATGTCGAACGCGTCCGCATGGGGCTCGAAAAGAAGGTCGCGAACGCCGTACTCATCAAACCGAACCAGATCGGTACGCTGTCCGAGACGATCGACACCATCCTCCTCGGGCAGATGCACAAGTACAAGATCGTCATCTCGCATCGTTCCGGCGAGACGGGCGACACGACCATCGCCGACCTCGCAGTCGCAGTGAACGCCGAGTACATCAAGACCGGTGCGCCGTCGCGCAGCGAGCGCCTCGCGAAGTACAACCGATTGCTCGAGATTGAGGAAGAATTACTCGGATTGTAAGCCCTTGCGTCGACATCTGCACTTCGATACGATGGATGTACTCCTCTAAAAATCTCCCCGCATAATTTTTCATTTGCCTCCTATGGCCTTTGACCAGGAACAGATGGGACAATTGCGGGACATCATGCGCGAGACGATTCGCGAGGAAGTTCCCGCGGTTGTCGCACCGCTTATCATTGAATCAGAGAAGCGGGTCATTGCCGCGATCACAGAGTCGGTCGCGGAGATGTTTGCCCGCTGGCGGCTCGCATAACCAAACACAATCGCCACCTCCGGGTGGCGATTGTGTTTTGGACTCGGAAACCCTTGCAGTCTTGCCATTTTGTTCATGGATGCTATGTTCACCTCATGTATATTGCCGAATACTCTGACCTTCATCCGAAAGAACGCCGTCAACTCGCCTGGAAACGTCGGTACAAGGCCGATTGTCCCGAATGGGACGATTCGATGGTGTTGTTGACGAAGCTCGTGAGATCCTCGGTGCGCGGGGGCGGCGCGGTGCTTGATATTGGCTGCGGACGCGGGAACTTTGTCCTCGACGAGCTCGCTGGGCACTTCATAGCTTTAGTCGGCATCGATGCCGATCCTCACGCCACGCAAGGGAATATCAGCGTGGGGCGTATCGTCTACGGGGATATCCAAGAGCGTCTCCCGTTTCATGCGGCAGCATTCGATGCGGTGGTATCGCTGTGGGTCATGGAGCACGTCAGCAAGCCGGAACAGCTTTGGCGTGAGGTGGCGCGCATTTTGAAGCCGGGCGGCGCATTCGCCTTGGTCACGCCAAACGCCCGGTCACTCATCGTCCGCATGCGCTCCTGGTTGCCCGACCGTCTCGCGACACGCATTGTGCGCGCGCTCTACGGCCGGGAAGACAAAGATACGTTCCCCGTGTTTTATAGGGCCAACACCACTCGCGCCATCCGTCGGCTTGCCGGAGATGCGGGGCTGAAGGTCGAGGTGCTCATCGAAAATGCCGACCCATCCTACACGTCGCGTGGACCCGCGACGTATTGGGTGTCGCGCCTCTGCACCCGTCTCCCTTGGGGGCTTGGCAAACCGCATATCATTGCCATTCTCCGTAAACCCTAGAGCTCATGGTCGTAATGCCACCCGCTCGTTCGGTCGCGGAAGGAAGTTTGGAGGGTGACCCCGCGCTTCCAGCTATCAGTGCCGAAGCGCGTCTGCACCTTGTCGAGCGCGCGGACGACGCGCTGCATCTTTTCTTCTTTGCGGAAGATCGGCGTGGGGAGGGGCACCTGGCGCAGTTCGCTGACCGACACGCCAAGGAGCCGCACGCCGCGTGTGAGGTTCAGCCGCGGCGCAAGGAGCGCCCATGCGTTCTTGCCGATGTCGAGTCCGTCGGCGATCGGCTCGCCGAGCAGCTTCGCGTGTCCGTCGCTCGTGAAGTCGCCGTAGCGGACGTACGCCGAAACGCGTGTTGCGACCAGCCCTTGGCGCCGCAGCCGCGTGCCGACACGGTCCGAGAGCGCAATGAGATTTTTCCGCACGTCGTGTGCGGTAAGAAGATCTTTCGGGAACGTATACGAGTGCCCGATGGATTTCGGCGGAGCGTCGTCTTCCGCGACGACGTCCGACGACATGCCGTGCGCCGCGTCGGCAAGCCAGTTGCCGTATTGCTTGAAGAGTTCGACGAGACGGGCACGCGACAGGGTGCGCAGTGTTTCGACCGAGGTGACGCCGAGTTTTTCAAGACGGCGCTCAATACGCGGCCCAAGGCCACAAAAGTCCTTGAGCGGGCGGCTTTTTACAAATTCCTCGACTTCCTCGGGACGAACGACCGTAAGGCCGTTGGGTTTGATGCTTTCGGAAGCGAGTTTTGCGACGAGCTTGTTCGGCGCGATGCCGATCGACACCGTGCAGACCGCACCGCACGTCTCGCGGAGCTCTCGTCGGATGATGAGCGCGGTCATGCTCGCGCCAAAATAATTCTTCGCCGCGGTCGTCACGTCGAGGAACACTTCGTCCGTGCTGAATTGCTCCACCACATCTGCGTGCTTTTTGCACACGGCAAGAAAGCGGTTGGTGAGTTCGCTGTATTTTTGCGGGTCGCCCGGGACGATGATGAGCTCGGGGCAGATTTTCTTGGCTTCCCACGTCGCCATGCCGGTTTTTACGCCACGCGCCTTTGCTTCGCGTGACGCGGTCGCAACCACGGATCGCCGAAGCCCTTCGTGAAGCGCGGCAGCGTCGGCATTGCGCGGCGGCGCCTTGCCTGCAACCGCGACCGGCTTGCCGCGCAAGTGTGGGTTCGCTTGCTGCTCAACGCTCGCAAAGTAGCTGTTGAAGTCGATGTGCATGATGATGCGCTCCATACCGAGAACCGCGAGGTGTGCGTGGGGGAGGAGGTCACGCAACCGTTGTCGCGGGTCTCGATCCGGAGCCCATGAGCCGGATCATGTCGCGAGAAAATCAAGTTCAGCCTGCATAGAATTCCACTAATCGCCATTCCAGCGTTTCCGTATCGAACCGGAGTTTCATGAAGTTGCTGTCATCGGACACGGAGAAGTAGAAGACGCGCTTCAGTCCTTCGCGAGCGCCGTGCACCAAGGTGCAGCGTGGCGTGGGGTAGGAGCGGTTGCTCCACCGCACCTCTTTTGGGCGGACACGACGGCCGGAAAAATCCACCGTGACCTCGACGGGGTCGTTCAGGAATTGGTGCATACAAACGAGATTTGACTCGGGTGCATCGGACTCTTGCCTGCGGCCCTCCGTGCCGAAATTGCCGCTGCGGTCGCCGGCGTTACGGCTCCGGCAATTCCGGGTCGGACCTCGGCAACGAGCCCGATGCACCCGCTTGTTTCTTATCAAAGTAATAGGCGGGGTCCCCGCACCCCGCCGCACTATCGGAGGAAGGGCGAGAGGGTGCGGAGGAGTCTGCGGAAGGTGCGGCGGGAGGAGAGGGAGGTGCGGGTGCGATAAGCGAGCGTCACCTGGTAGTGACGAAGAGTCATGTAGGACATATGGTCTAAATCCTCCCCTTAGGATTTAGATGGTGGCGAACTTGCGGATGACCGCGCGGACAATGCCTTGGATGTTGAGGTCGCCTTTGACGATGATAGGCTTCATGGTGCTGTTGGCCGGCTGGAGGCGTATGTGTCGGCCTTCGCGGTAGAAACGCTTGAGCGTCGCGTACGCATTGTCGAGGAGCGCGACGACGATGTCGCCGTTGCGCGGCGTGTGACTGCGTTCGACGATGACGAAGTCGCCGTCAAAGATGCCGTCTTCGATCATCGACCGCCCTTTGACTTTCAGGACGTAGGAGTTCATGGGATCGACGACGAAGTTTGCCGGGACCGCGAGCGCTTCATTCTCCTCGATGGCTTCGATCGGCTCACCCGCGGTGATGACGCCGGCGAGGGGAAGCATGATGGCAAGGGGCGAAAGCTGTTCCGTTTCCACCACCTCGATAGAGCGCGCCGCGCCGTTCTCACCGGTGTTGATGACCCCTTTTTCGCACAGCGCCTTGATGTGCTGGTGCACGGTGGCGGGCGAGGAGAGCCCCAATGTCTCGGCGATCTCGCGGTACGACGGGGTGTACCCGTGGTCCCGGACGAACCGCTCGACGCAATTGAGGACGTCGCGTTGCTTTTTGGTGAGTGGTGGCAATCGAGGCGTCATAGATTGTTCGTTCCTGTTCGTATTGTCTCGCGAACAAAAACCGAACGCAAGCTGCGGGTGGGGATAAATCGAAAGACAGGCGCGAGGCCTGTCTTTCGTGCGTTAGCGACGAGCGCGGAACCAATGCGCGAGCGACGTTGGCCAGCCGCCGACGAGGAGCAGCGCAAGCGGCGCAGCCCAGTTTGCAAAGCGTTCGACAAAGTCCCAAAACGGTTCGCCGACGAGCGGTCGCACGAGCGCGGTCCAGAAGCCCCAGATGGCCGCCCACAGAAGCACGATCGGGATTGGCGCGATGAGCACGATGACGCCGACGAGGACATCCGCGACGCCGATCGCGGTCAAGAGGTTCTGCGCCGTCGCGGTCGATACGCCGAGCATGGACTCGATCCACTCGATCCACGTTGCTTTGCCCTGCAGCGCGAACGCGCCGTGGCCGATAAATTCGCCGGCGACGCCGACGCGAAGGACCCATGTCACGAGCGATGCGGACTTCATAGGATGGATGAAAAAAATGTTGCCCTCAGTATACACCGGCCCTGCAAGAAAAACGACGCGACCACCCGGGAGTGGCCGCGTACCGGCCGGCGGGTGGTCGAAGGGTCAGGGGCTGCGCGTACTGCGCTCCCGCTCGAGCAGGAGCCGCCGCATCGTCTCGCGAATCGCGCTCCTCGACATTGCCGCCACGCGTTCGTCGCGACGGAGCATGGCGGCCAGGCCGTCACGCGGCGTTCCGAGGATGGCCTCGAGCTCGCGCGGCATGCTGTGCCGGTGCGGCCGCCCGTCGTCGATGAAGCCTCCGAACGGGTCGTAGTTCCCGGTCCCCATGCTCCACTTGAACATGGCGTACTCGTGCACGCGGTCTGCAGCGCGTGCCATGAGACCGTGTGCGCGCCGCAGCGCGCGGCCGAGGACGGCGTTTGCGGCGAGGGACAGGACGAGGAGGATGGACAAGATGGCAAGCAAGGCAACTCCAGGGTAACGTCTCTACTTTGGGCGCTTGGGAGGTGTTTTGTCAAAGATTCCCTTTCATGGGTAGACTACGGCCGTATGCTGAAAGTCGTCGAAGCGCCGCTTGCGGGCCATCCGGACAAGATGTGCGACCAGATCGTCGAAGCCATCGTCGACGAGTACCTCCGCCGCGATCCCTTGAGCCGCCTCGACCTCCAGGCGCTGGGGAGCCATGGCATGGTGATGATCGGCGGGGTCGTGGATTCCCGCGCGGACTTCGATGCCGCAGATTTGGTGCGTCGCGTCTATGCGACAATCGGGTACGACGACGGCGTCGAACCGTTCGTCAATGCGGAGCGGCCGACCGAAGACGTGGCACGCGCCATCGTACAAGGCGGCGCGCAAGGGACGACCGTCGTGCATGGCTATGCGACGCGGGAGACGCGCGAGTTTTTGCCGCGCCCCGTCGTGTACGCCAACGCGCTTGCCCGCCGTGTTGACGACCTGCGCCGCACCGACCCGTTGTTTTCGTGGCTGCGTCCGGACGGCAAGGTGCAAGTCGCGATGGACGGCGAACGCATCGTGTCAGTGACATTGATCGTCGAGCACAACGAGTCGCTCGAACTACCGCAGGTGCAGGCCCTTCTTTTGGAGCACGCCATCACGCCGGTGTGCGGTGCGCATGACGGCATGAAGCTGTATGTGAACCCGAGCGGCAAGTTTACGAACGGCGGGTTTGCCGCCGGCGTCGGCGTGAGCGGCCGCAAGGTGCTTGCGGACAGTTACGGCGGCCTCTTGCCGCACGGCGGCGCATCGCTTGCGGGCAAAGATCCGCTCAAGTCTGCTCGCGCAGGGAGTTACATGGCGCGCGCCGTGGCGAAGCAGCTTGTGCGCGAAGGTGCGGCGGGCAACGTGCTCGTCACGATCGGCTACACGACCGGCATCAACGAACCGACCTTGCTTTCGGCGCGTGGCGGGGCGGGCGAGGACCTGACGGATGTCATCAAGGCGCGGTTTGATTTCCGTCCCGAGGCGGTTGTGGAGCGGCTGCGCTTGCGCCAGCCGTGGTACGAAGCGACCGCCGTCTTCGGCCAGTTCGGGCGCGAGGGGCTGCCGTGGGAAGACCGGTTGGACGCATAGACCGCTTGTCCGTTCAATCCGGGAATGGTACTGTCGTCGCTCGGTGACCGTGCGGCGTTGTCGTGGAGTTTCCTAGGACGGATAAACTCCGTGCGCGGCGAAACAGGCATCTGCGTGTGTATGTTTTGCCGCCACCCGGTCACTCTCCTCTCTCCTCCCGTCGCGCAGCGGCCCCGCAGGCTGCTGCGCGTCGTCGTTTCTTGGTATACTTCGCCCATGGACCGTCGAGGTGTCATGTGGAGCATTGCGTTCGGGCTCATTGCGTTCGCGAGCCTGCTTTTCCTATTTGTAGACGACCCTGAGCGGGCGACGACCGCGAGCGCGGACGGACGCGTGACAGTAACGGGCGTTGCGCGCGCCGCCGCGCCGTTTGTTGTGGCGGCGGGCGATGCGATGACGGGCAGCGTGTTGTTTGGCAGTGCGTATGCCGTCATGCCATCGGGCGCAACGCTCGACGAACCGGTGGTGCTCTCCTTTGCGCTCGATGGCATTCCGGTCGATGCCGGCGACGTCGTCGTGTACCGCTATGACGCCGACGCGCTCATGTGGGAGGTCGTCCTGCCGATTGTCGCCCATACGGACGAGCTTATTGCTATCGAAACCTCCGAGCTCGGCACGTTTGCGCTCGGCATCCGCGAAGCGGTCGCGACGCCGGAGTACGTCGCCTTGTACGACGACCTCGCCGACGCCCCGCCGACGGACGCGGTCGGGTACGTCATTCTCGGCGGCTATGCGCGGGAGGGCGAGCCGGTCGTGCGGCTGTCGGGCGTCCTTGCACAAGGCGGTTGCGGCGGCGCCGTCATGCCCGGCGTCCACGAAGAGCGTTCGGTCGTCACGCGGAGCGCGTCCGTGCTTGTCGATGACGTGGCAACGCCGCTCACCTTGACGTTCCTCGTGCGGTGGTTTATCCACGACGGGGTCGGTTGTCCCGAGGGGAGGCCGTTCCACTCCGCGGACGACTATGGTATACTGCCGACATCATCGTAACGTGTCCTTGTGTCATTCATAGTAGGAGGAGGCTCTATGGCAGAAGCAAAGAAGCGCGCACCGGTCCGCCGCGCAAAGAAGTCGGTCCAACCGATGCCGATGAACGACGTGCACGGCAGCGTGGCGCGTCAAAATGTGTGCCACGCGTGCAATTCGCTTCCGGCGGGCAGCATCGAGCTGACGGCGCTTATGCTCGTCCTCGTGTTTTCGCTTTCGGCGGTGTTGTTCACCTCGGTGTATGCCCTGCAGTCCAAGGGCGCCGAGGTTGCGCAACTCGAAGCGCAAGTCGCTGCGCTCGAGGCAGGTATTGAATAACGATAACCCAAGGAGGAGTCTTCTTCGGAAGGCTCCTCCTTCAGTTTCTATGACGAAGCATCTCATCCCGCTTGCGCTCCTCGCCCTCCTTGGTGCAGGATGCGCCGCACCGACGACGCCGGCGTCCACGGACGCGGACGCGTCGACGACCACCGATTCTTCATCCGACACGACTATGACCGACACCGCGTCGTACGCGTTCCCGGGCGTCCTTCCGGCTGAGCGCATCGAGAACAAGCAAGTCCGCATTTCCACGAACAAGGGCGACATCGTCATCGGGCTCTATCCGGATACGGCGCCGAACACGGTGTCGAACTTCGTCTCTCTCATTGAAGAAGGCTACTACGATGGCGTCATCTTCCATCGCGTCATCGAGGGCTTCATGATCCAGGGCGGCGACCCAACCGGCACCGGCCGCGGTGGCCCGGGCTATGACTTTGCGGACGAGCTCGCGGACGACCGCACGTACACCCGCGGGACGGTCGCAATGGCGAACCGCGGCGCGGACACGAACGGCAGCCAATTCTTCATCATGCACAAGGACACGCCGGGTTTGCCGCACAACTACAGCATCTTCGGCTACGTCATCTCCGGTATGGAGGTGGTCGACGCCATCGCGACGACGCCGACCGACGCGGCGGACCGTCCGCTCGAGGACGTCGTGATGACAAAGGTGACGGTGGATGAGCTCGAGTAGAGCCCACGAAAGCAGCCGACAAGGCTGTTTTTCGTTTTTGAGCACTCGAGACTTAGTCGTGACTTAGTCTCGGCCGTGTACCATCCATTCGCGAAGAAATGACTCATAATCCTCCTGATCTTGAAATAGCGCCAGCGAGTCCGTTGCATCGACGACGGGATCAGTACGTTGGCCGATATAGTGCTGATAGCTGGACCATGGGTAGTGCTTGAGGAACGCCTCGGCAGCTCCTATATTTGGGACTCCGCGAACTTCCCATCCAGGAAAGGGTATTTCCAGCGGGTTGAGATGGATGTAGCGGGTGAGATGGAGAAAATGCTCATTCGCTATAACTGGCACGGCGTGGAATGTACTTTGAAATAGACGGCCTCGGCGCTCATATCGCTTGTTGTAATACATGACATACCCAATGCCGATCTTGTGGAGAAACGCGCTGATACCTCCCTCGCAGAGTTGCTTGAGCAAAAGGTGGAAGTGGTTATCCATGAGGCAATATGCCGCGATGCCCACTATTGGATGTATTCTCCTCTGATTGTTAAAACTATGTAGCGCGTGGAGAAAGCGGATTCGGTCCGTATTATCAAGAAAGATCGGTCGGCCATCTACACCGCGATTCATAACGTGGTAGTAGTTTCCATTGACAAAAGAGAACTGTCGCATAACTGAGACTTAGTCATGACTTAGTCTCGGAAACAAAAAGCTCCCGAGCCCGCAATAGCGAGGGGGAGTATGCATATATTCTCTCGATAATTCGCTTGCTTCGTCAAGACTTAGTCTCGGTGGATAACTGGCGTTTGCTAGACCATCGGCCCGGGCGCCGATATACTGCCTTCCATGCCGAAGGTCATTACCGAACGCAGCTTCTATAAGTACCTGAAATGCCCCTCGTGGATCGCGCACGAAGCGAAGGAGGAGCAGCTGGTTGAAGACGCGCTGCGCGTCAAATTGCAGGACGACGGCCTCTTGCGCGAGAAGGAACTCGCGCTTTTGGCGACGCGTCCCATGGTTGAAGTCGTGACGGAAGACCTGGACGAAGCGGTCGTGAAAACGGTGGAACTCATGAAACAGGGGACGCAGACCATCTACCGTCCCGTCCTCATGCATGGACACTGGGTCGCACGGCCGGACATCCTCGAACGCGTGCAGGGCGCCTCGAGTCTTGGCGAGTACTACTATGTGGCGTGCGACATCAAGCGATCCAAACGACTGAAGGACGAGTACTGTTTCCAGGGATGCTTTTACGCGGAGTTGCTCGCACACGTGCAGGGCGTCAAACCGGTGCAGGGCTACGTCATGCACCCGGACGGCATCGTCGAAAGTTATCTGCTCGAGGAGTACACGACAAAGTTTCACCTGACGCTCGACGCGATTGAACGTATTTTGGAGGGCGAGGCGGAACCGCACTTCCTCACGAGCGACTGCAAACAGTCGCCATGGTTCCACGTCTGCAAAACGCACACGGGCGCATGTGACGATTTGTCGCGCATCAACCGTATTTGGCGCAGCGAAGTCACGGCGCTGACGGACGCGGGCATCCGTACCGTGACCGACTTTGCGCACACGACCAAGGGATACCTCGCCGCGCACGTCCACGGCATCACCGGCGACCGGCTGGCGTTCCTGCAGGAACAGGCGAGGGCGCTCGTGGAGGACCGCGTCATCGCGCTCGGCCCCGTCGACCTGCCGCCCATGGAGCGCGCGCTCGTCATCGACGTGGAGAGCGACCCCTTGCGCGACGCGCATTACCTCATCGGCGTGCTCGAGGTCGAAGGCGGCGCGACGGCGTACCGCGCATTCCTCGCCAAAAAACCGGAAGACGAAGGGACGATGTGGCGCGAGTTCGTTTCGTACCTCGCCGGAAAGCCGGGCATGCCTATCGTGCACTACGGATGGTTCGAGGTCGATGTCATCAAAGCGCTCGCCGAGCGGCACGGGACCCCGGACGTGCCCGGGATCGTCCTGCCGCACATGGTCGACGTGCTCGGCAAGATGCGGGAACGCATCATCTTCCCGTTGTCATTTTATTCCTTGAAAGACGTGGCGAAGTACCTCGGCTTCCGTTGGCGCAGCAGTGAGGCGTCCGGCATGGACTCGATCGGCTGGTACGAGGACTGGCTCAACCGCGACGACACCGCCGCGCTTGAACGAATCCTGCAGTACAACGAAGATGATGTCCGCGCCACGTGGCATGTCGCCACATGGGCAACGAAACCGCTATGAAGATCGTCCCCCGCATGTTCCCATCCCTCGCGCCCCGCCGGTACCAATCATGGCACGGCTGGTTGTTCGCCGCAGTGCTCGTGCTCGCGGTGGTGCTTGGCGTCGTGCAGTGGGTCGCGGACGACGGCGCGCCATCGAGCGACATCCCTGCCGTGACGTGGGAGAACATCATCGTTGAGGAGCGCGCGGACGACTCCGACCCCCTCGCCCCCATGAATGGGGGTAGCCCCACTGACGAGCAGACCCCCTCCATTGATGGAGGGGGCACGGGGGTGGTCGAGCCGGAGGAGCCGGCGCCAACACCCGAAGAGGAAGACGCGGCGATCCCGTCCGAGTTCAACCTGGCGGTACCGTTTACCTCGCAAGCGCCGTTTGGCGTGTGGGATGCGTTGCACGAAGATGCGTGCGAGGAGGCGTCCATGTATATGGTCGCCGAGTACTTCGGTGGCCGCGGCGAGGGCAAAATCGACCCGGCGGTCGCCGATGAAGCGATTACGGCGATGGTGCAGTACGCCGAGACGGAACTCGGCCACGGTCTCAGCATCAGCGCGGCCCAGGCCGTCGAGCTTATTGAGACGTACTACGAGGACCTCGACGCGTTCGTGGTCGAGGACCCGACGGCCGAGGATATCAAGGCCTATGTGGCTGCGGGCTATCCCGTCATCATGCCGGCGGCCGGGCGTGCACTTGGCAACCCGAACTTTTCGGGCGAAGGGCCGCTGTACCACATGCTCGTCATCCGCGGGTATGACGAGACGCATTTCATTACGAATGATCCCGGCACGCGCCTTGGCCAGGGCTACACCTATTCACACGACGTCATCATGGATGCGCTCGCCGACTGGACGGGCGACGGTATCGACAAGGACGCAAAACGGATCGTCGTCATGCAGCCCGCGCAATAACAAACTCCCACCCGGTTCGGGTGGGAGTTTGTGTTAGGCCGCATCCTCGTCATCATCGGATGCGTCGTCGGAATCGGTATCGGCTTCGTCGTCTTCGTCCTCGGATGCATCGTCAGCCTCATCCGTGGAGTCATCCTCGTCCGTATCCGTGTCCTCGTCCTGTTCGGTATCCTCAGATTCGTCGGCGTCCTCTGCCGCGTCGTCTTCCTCTTCTTCGTCGTCATCATCGTCGATATGGTCGACCGCCTTGCCGCGCGCCCACATGGCGTCGTGCTTGGCCTCGTCTGCATGGTCTTCCGCGGATGAGAAGTCGCCGTCCGTGAATGCCGCGCGCGCCGACTCCAGGTGGTCCTGCGCCGAGGCGAGGAGCGACGTGGACTCGCTGATATCGTCGCCGTCCGTCTCGCGCTGCGCGACTTCGGCTTCGGCTTCCAGGATTTCCTCGGCCGCGTCCATGATTGCGTCTTCCGCGTCTTCACGGTCATCCTCGCCGTCCTCGATTTCGTCCACCTCCTCCACCTCGACCGTGTCGTCGTCCTCGACATCGACCTTTTTCAGGAGCGCGAGAAGCCGTTCGAGTACCTCGACCGCCGCCTCGGCATCGACGCGGGTCAGGGCGAGCGCAATGCCGAGTTCGCGTTCGATGTCGTCAAGGTGCACGGCATGCGACTCGAGCACGGTCTCTTGGTCGGTGTCGAGCACGGCGTCGATCTCGGTCGCGGTCCCGTCATCCTCGACGCGGAAGAGGTCGCCGTCGTCATCCGCGAGGATTGTGCCTTCGGGGACTTCGCCTTCAGCAAGCTCCTCGCCGATGGTCACGGAGCTGAAGAAGCTTTCGGAAAAATCATCCACGCGTTCGGCCCAGTCGTCGCCAAACAGCGCCGCGGCCGCTTCCTCGCTCGGGATGGCGCGCAACACGCCGTCCGGTTCGACGACATAGACCGTCGGGACGCTTGGGAACTTCACGAGCGACGTGCCGGCTTGGTACGTCATGAGCTCGCCGATCGGAAACGACGCGAGGTCGTCGCACGAGATGGTGCGGACCTCGTTGAAGTCTGGATACCAGCTGAAGAACACGTTTTCATTCGGGAAGACGTACCGGTTTCCGTCTTCGGCAAGGTAATACACCGCGCTGAACTCCGGGCACTTCACCAGGTCGCCGGCGCCGGCGGCACGCACGGACGCCATCGGAACCGTACTCACCGCGACGATCGCACACACCGCACACAAGAAAGCAAAAAAACGCATATGCGCAAGTATACCTCCGCGTGTGTATGGACGGCCAGGAACAACTGTGGTGAATGGTATAGTTGGGGTGAGCCGCACGAGCGGGAGGAGGGGAGGTATGGGACATGCGTTGGCTTTGCTTCGTGGTATGGCTTTGGTGCCTCGGCTGTAGCGACCCGCCGCCGGGGGAGACGATCGACATCGTGACGGGGACGTACTTCGGGTATCTCGACGAGGCAGACCTCCTGCCCGCCGTCGCGATCACCGAAGACGGCAGCTCGCTCGAGGTCGCACTGTACGAGGAGGACGCGGTGTTGTGGGCGAAGGCGACGTTCCGGGGCGAGATCGTGAAGGGACTCATCGTGCTCCGCGGGACCGAGGTGGATACCATCGAGGGCGTCACGGTCGATGGCACCGACCTTTCGTGCGTCTACGTGGCGAGCGAGGTCCCGCTCGATGTCACCGGGACGTTCACTGCGGACTTCACGACGCTTGACCTCACCGTCGAGAAGGTCGGCACGGTCCGCATGGCGCTCGAGGAGCCGGAGGCCGAGGACGTGGTCGAGGAGGCCGCGTGAGACCTGTGCGCCTGGGGTGCTCCCCAGGCGCTTGCCTTTCTGCTACCATCGTGCCATGCAGCCCCACGTCGTCAGCGTCGCCGAGTTTTTGGCGCTCATCAACCACGCGCTCCGCACCATCCCATGCGAGGAGATGGTTCTTGAAGGCGAGGTCGCGGACTACAAAGTGAGCCAAGGCAAGTGGGTGAATTTTGACTTGAAAGATGAGAAGAGCGAAGCGAAGATCTCCTGTTTTAGCACCGTGTTCCAGCTTCCGACGCCGCTTGCGGCCGGCATGCGCGTCCAGGCGAAGGGGTATCCGCGCGTGTTTGAGCGGTTCGGGAAGCTTTCGTTCAACGTGGACAGCGTGACGCCGGTCGGGGAGGGCGCGCTCGGCAAGGCGTACGAGCTCCTCAAAAAGAAACTGGCGGACGAAGGGCTGTTTGACGTGCCGCGCAAGCGCGCCATCCCGCAGTTCCCGCAGACGATCGGGCTCATTACGTCCAAAGAAGCGGCGGCGTACGGCGACTTCATGCGCATCCTTTCCAATCGCTGGAGCGGTGTCACCGTGCTCCACGCCCCCGTCCACGTGCAAGGACAGTTCGCCGTACCGGAGATCCTCGCCGCGTTCACGACGTTCAACGCCATGCCCGACACGGAACGTCCGGACGTCATCGTGTTGACGCGCGGCGGCGGAAGTCTTGAAGAGCTCCATGCGTTTAATGACGAGCAGGTGGCGCGCGCGGTGTTCGGCTCGCTCGCGCCGGTCGTCGTCGGCGTGGGGCACGAGCGGGACGAGTCCTTGTGCGACTTCGTGGCCGACGTCCGCGCGTCGACCCCGAGCAACGCCGCGGAGCGCGTCGTACCGGATCGCCGCGACGTCCTTCGGGGCATCGACTACGCCGTCGACCACATGGCTGCCGCGCTCGGCCACCGCATCGACCGCCACGCCGACCGCATGGACCGCGCGACGCGGGTGATCGACCGGTTCTTCGCGGATATCGCGACGAAGCTTGCGTATGCCGAGCGGCTGCTTGCGAGCGTCGACCCGGAGCGCGTGCTCGAACGCGGGTATGCCATTGTCCGCAAGGGGGATACGGTCGTCCGGGACGGGGGTCGACTTGCCGGCGGCGACCGCCTGTCGGTACAATTCGCGCGGGGGTCGGCCAATGTGCGCGTCGAAAAAGACACCCTCCTATGAAAAAGCTGAAATTTGCCGAAGCATTCGCCGAGCTTGAGGCGATCACCGCATGGTTCGAACAGGGCGACGTCGACCTTGACGAAGGCCTCAAGAAGTTCGAACGTGGCCTTGCGCTTGCAAAGACATGCAAGGGGGCGCTCGCCGACGTGGAGAACAAGGTCGTCGAACTCAAGAAAAAGTTTCATGAATAGTATGCGCTTCATCCTGCGATGGCTCATCAACGCGCTCGCGCTCATCCTTGTCACGAAGATCGTGTCGGGGTTCCACGTCGACACGTTTTACAGTGCGCTCATCGCCGCGCTGGTCATCGGGCTCTTGAACGCGATCATCCGTCCCGTCCTCATTCTCTTGACGTTGCCGATCACCATCGTGACGCTCGGGCTCTTTACGTTCGTCATCAACGCGCTCATCATCTGGTTCACCGGCACGATCGTCAAAGGCTTCACCGTTGACGGGTTCCTGCCCGCACTGATGGCCGCGCTCATCCTGTGGGCCGTGAGTACGCTGACGAATTGGATGCTTCATAACGATCGTAACGACTAGAAAATGGGGCTCGCGCCCCCTTTTCATTATGCCCAAATTGCACCTCGCGAAACACGAACCGATCATCTTCTCGCTCGGCGGGTCGCTCATCGCGCCGGCCGGCGGCCCCGACGCGTACTTCCTGAAGGCCTTCCACAATTTCATCGTCGACCTCGTCCGCCACGGCCATAAGGTTGTCATGATCTGCGGCGGCGGACGGACGAGCCGCAATTACATCGGTGCCGCGAGCGAGGTGGCGCCGATCGACCCCGAAGACCTCGACTGGCTCGGCATCCACGCGACGCGTCTCAACGGCCATTTGCTCCGCACCATTTTCCGTGGTATTGCGCACCCGCAAATCATCAAGAACCCGATGCGTACGCCGACGCACTGGAAAGAGAAGGTGCTCGTGGCCGCAGGGTGGAAACCGGGCTGGTCGACGGACTACGTCGCAAGCCGCATTGCGGGCGTACTTGGGATCAAGCACATCGTGAATGCGAGCAACATTGAATACGTGTTCACCGCGGACCCGAAGAAGGACCGGAACGCCAAGCCGGTGAAGGAGATGACGTGGCATGAGTACCGCACGATGGTGGGTGATGCGTGGGACCCGGGACTGTCCGCGCCGTTTGACCCGGTTGCGTCGAAATATTGCCAGCGGCATGGCATCCAGGTCGCCATCGTCGACGGAAGGAATATCGTGAATTTGGAAAAGGTGGTCGAAGGGAAGGAATTCAAGGGGACGTTACTCTCATAAACTCAAGAGCCGTGCGAGAGAGTGCACGGCTCTTGAGTTTCCGGCGCGAACAAGCATGGTGCTCACGCCGGGGTTGTGTTAGCCAAGGCCGATGACCATGATGCCGGCCAGTGTACTCGTCGTCAGGTAAAGTAGGGTGTTCATACCTCTGCTTTGGCTTAAGCATTTCTCCTTATGAACATCGAAGGATTCCTCCGGTGTTCATACGGATGCAGGAACGTCGTCAATCGGTTGACGCTCCTGCAGCACGTGTCAGCAGACCGCGAGGGCGGTCGCGATGAACCTCTCAATCGGGTTCTCGATGGAGCAGATCTGGATCCTGGGGCAGGTGGCGCACACGGTGGCGGCCACGGCGGCCTCGCGGCACTCGAGGAGCGGCACGAGGTTCGTCGCGATCCACCACGCGGTCCACGCACCGGCCGTGCCGGCCGCGTGGGTGATGGCCTCACGCATGTCATCATCGATCGGGACCGAGACCAGGTAGCACGGGTAGCCCGGCTGCCAGAACTCGTTCGGCCGACGCGACCGCGTCATGCTCTCGGCGTGCGCCTTCGCGAGGCGCGCGCTGAACTCCATCGAGGGACACGACAGGGAGATCGCGTGCACCTCGGGCCCCAGACAGCCGTCGACGACGGCGATGAGCGCATGCAGGCGCATGCTCCCTCCGAGTGAAGGGCTGGGGTTGGTAGGGGGGTGGGCGATGGTTTCTTCAATAACATCCTCCGCCCCCGCAATCCCCGAGACTTAGTCTCGACTTAGTCTCGGAAACTCTGGGGGCTGCTGGAACTGACGTGTCCAGCAGGCACGTCCGCGCGTGCCCGCGGAAGGCGGCCTAGGTCGGCCAGTCGTCGAACCCGGGCTTGCTCGGCGCGCGGCTGTCTTCACGCGCGACCAGCTCGCGCGTCGCCTCGATGATCAGCTCGAATGCGAGATTCACCTCGAGCTCGGGCATGCGGGTGGCGAGCCATGCGCGTTGGTCTGCTTCAGGCATCGCGAGCAGCGCTCGGGCTTCCGCGAACTGCGTGAAGACGCCGGCGGCAACGATGGGGTACATAGGCACCTCCGTAGGTTTCAACACCGCAGCGACAGCTGCGATGGCCCCCGCAATCCTCGATTCATGTCGAAACTTAGTTTCGAAACTAAGTTTCGACATGTGGATGAATCGAGAACTCTGGGGGCTGGCGGAGGGAGGCGGGAGACATGCGCCTCAACCTCCGCGAGCGCGGTGTTGTTCGGCTACCAGCAGTCGAACGCGGACTCGTCGTCCTCGTCGACCGTGATCTCGTGCTCGGACTGCACGTCCTCGACGATCTCCTCGATCCGAGCCCGCTGCGTGTCGCCGACGTCCTCGGGGTCGAGGTGCGTCAGATCGGGCAGGGCGGCGATGCGGCGGCCGATGAGGTAGTCGATGCTGACCGTGCGTGCGTTCATGGGATGCTCCAGGTACAGGGTTGTGCGCCGTCAGGCGGCGCGGGTGATCCAGGCGTAGCGGTCGGTCTCGTGCGTGCCGCGGAACTGGCGGCCGACGCGCGTCTTCTTCCAGGCCGAGTGGCGCACGTCGATGTCGACGTTGCGGGTGATCATCGTGATGCCGTCGACCCCCCGGATCGCTTCGTCGACCGCGCGCCAGGCGGAGATCGGCGGGAGCGCGGAGTCCTCCTCCATCTGGAGCGCGAGGGCATCGTCGGCCTTCGCGACCGCGCGGAGGATCTCCTGACGGGTCTTCGCCGTGCAGATGACCGTGAACTCCGAGTAGCGCCGGTCGCAGACCTGCCCACGGACGCCGGCCCTCACCGCGTACTGCGGGAGGGACGGATCCTTCGGGTCGAAGAAGAGCACCAGGATGTGCGTGTACATGTGGACCTCTGCCGCGAACAAGTGTTACGCGGTCCCCGCAGCGTTCACATCGTGAGCGCTCTGGGGACCTGCGGAGGGAGCGGAGACGCGTCGTGTGACGTGCTCCCTCCGCGAGGGGCTAGGCGTGCATGCGCTGGTTGGCGATCCAGCGCCCGAGCTCCGCATCGAGCTCGGGATCCTTGACGAAGATGACGACGCCTTCATCGGGGATGAGGGAGCAGCAGAGCGCCCCCTTCGTCGCCGCGAGGATCTGGGCGTCGCGCGCGGCCTGCACCTCGATGGGGTAGCCGTCCCGCAAGATCGTCCATCCGACGCCGTCGGTGGCGATCTCGCACACGTCGCCGTCCCGGACGGCGTCCATCTTGTTCATTGCTTCGTCGAGGAGCATGCGGGCCCGGGGGGTCAGCATGCCGTCGTCGTTCAGGGTGAAATTCTTCACTGAATCCTCCAGGAGGGAAGGGGTGGATGTCAGCGGTCGCACATGCGTCCGCTCCCGCGGCATTCGATGGAATCGAGTGCCATGGGAGCAACGCAAAAGGCGAGATTACCGCCCTTTTTGCAAAGAGAGACAATCCCGCCTTTCCCCGTGGGGTACGGTGATTCCGTACTTTGGGGTGCACCCCGTCTACGCCGGTGCCGCGCTCTCTCCTGGTTGTGAAACCCGCTGAAACAACGGGCAGTGTACGTTTTCTACTATAGCAAAAAATTGACGGTTTGTCAAGGCTGAGACTGATTTTTTTGGCTAAAATTAGCAAGTATTTTTTCGTATGGCGGGGGAGGGGACCCACTCCTATGCGGTTGGGAGCTCATCTGTTAAGGTAGCGGCACTATGACAAAGAAATCAAAGGTCGGTTTGGGCATTCTTGGGCTGGTTGTGGCGCTTGGCATCGCCGGCATCATCCTGGCTCCGGAAAAGGCTCCGGAGATGACCACGGCGACCGTAGAAGAAGGCACGGTCGGCAAGTCCGTGGAGCTTTCCGGCGCGCTTGCCTACGCCCAGTCCCGTCGCCTCGGCTTCGCGACCGGTGGTCGTGTGGCGGAAGTCCGCGTGGAGGTCGGCGACATCGTGTACAAGGGGACAGTCATCGCGACGCTGGAGGGCGTGACGAATGTGCTCCCGGACGGTACGTCGGCGACGCACGTTGCGACGCTTTCCTCGCCGATCGACGGCGTCGTCACCGCAATCGACATTGCGCCGGGCGAGCTGGTCGCGCCGGGCGTGGTCGTCGCCATGGTCGAAGGGCCGTCGTACGACGGATTCATCGCCGAGTTCGCGGTGTCGGAAGACGACATCGTCATGCTCGACGTGGGCGATGATGTGACGATGGAGGTCGACGCGATCGATGACGTGCTCTTTACCGGCGTCATCATGGATATCGCACCGACCGCGATGTCGGTGGAAGGCGTCGTGCTTTATGCCGTCACGACAAGTTTCGAAGTCGCGGACGCGGACGGCAAGGGCGCAATGGACGATGTGAAGAGCGGCATGAGCGTGACGGCAGAGGTCGTCATCGCCCAAGACTACGATGCGCTCTTCATCCCTGCGCGCGCCGTCATCACCGAGGACGGCAAGACGACGGTCCGCGTCCCTGTGGACAATGCCGATGGCTATGAGACTCGCGAGGTCGTCACCGGCCTGCGGGGCGATGACGGCATGGTCGTCATCCGTGAAGGGCTCGAGAAGGGTGACCTGGTGATAACGAAGATTGAAAACGAGTAACCATCCCGAGGCGCATGCCGAGGGACCTCGAGAAACGCCGATGAGCGTTCTGGGTCCCTCCTGGCGGTCCGCTCAGCGGACCTGGCGTCGGGATGGGCACATCGTATGGCATTGCTCGAAGTGCGTGACCTCAAAAAAGACTACGTGAACGGCGACGTCGTGACGCCGGTGCTTCGGGGCGTCGACCTCGCCATCGACGCCGGCGAGTTCGTCGCGCTCATGGGCCCGTCGGGGAGCGGGAAGTCCACCCTCATGCACATCCTCGGGTTCCTCGACCGCCCGACGTCGGGCGCATACCGCTTTGCCGGGAAAGACGTCGGTGCGCTCACGGAAGATGCACGTGCCGCGATGCGCAGGAGCGACGTGGGATTTGTTTTCCAGTCGTTCCACTTGTTGCCGAAACTCACCGCGCTCGAAAACGTCATGCTGCCCGCGCTGTACGCCGACCTTCCTGCCGCCGAGCGCGAAACCCGCGCCCGCGCGGCGCTTGCCGAAGTCGGGCTGTCCGACCGCGCCGACTTCGTGCCGACCAAGCTTTCCGGCGGCCAGAAGCAGCGCGTCGCCATCGCCCGCGCGCTCATCAACAACCCGTCCGTCATTTTTGCGGACGAGCCGACCGGCAACCTCGACTCCGCGTCGAGCGCGCAGGTGCTCGAATTGTTGCGCACGCTGAACGCGAAGGGGCGCACCGTCGTCATGGTGACGCACGAGGCCGAGGCCGCCGCGTATGCCCGCCGCACCGTCCGCCTGCGTGACGGCGTCATTGTTTTGTAGTATGCGTCCGACCGACCTCATCACGACCGCATGGGAGGCATTGCGCCGCGCGCCGTCGCGCTCGCTTCTTACCGTGCTTGGCATCGTCATCGGTATCGCGGCCGTCATCATCATGCTGTCCATCGGCCAGGGTGCGGAGCGCTACATCCTGCACCAGGTGTCCGACCTCGGCGCGGACCAGATTTTCATCGAGCCGAGCCACGGCGACACCGCGGGCGGCCCGCCGAGCCCGTACATCGAACAGACGATCACGCTTGAGGACGCCGAACTGCTGCGCGACAGCGGCATGTTCGCCGTCGTGTCGTCGTCGCTCATGACGACCACCCTCGTCAGCGTCGACGACGTCTCGCGGTACAGCCACGTCATGGGCGTCGAGGAATACGAGCTCGATATGTTTTCCGCAACGGTCGCGGACGGGAGGTTCATTGATGACACGGATGTCGACGGCGCGGCGCGCGTTATCGTGCTTGGTTCGGCGATCGCCGAGGAGTTGTTTGGCGAAGCGGACCCGATGGGCGAACACGTGATGGTGCACGGCGCGCGGCTGCGCGTCATCGGCGTCATGGACGAGCAGGGGACGCAGTTTTTCCAAAACCTCGACATGAGCATGTACGTCCCCGTGACGACGATGCAGCGCATGTTCGGGTATGACTTCGTGCATTACATCGCGCTCCGCGCGGGGGGCGACGTCGATGTGGCGAAAGACGACGCCGCGGCGCTGTTGCGTGACGCGCACGGCCTCGATGCGGACGATCCGGACGACTTCATCATCTCGAGCCAGGAAGACGCCGTTGCGATCATCGGGACGATTGGGACGGTACTCTCCGTGCTTCTCGCGTCCATTGCGGCGATCTCGCTCCTCGTCGGCGGCATCGGCATCATGAACATCATGCTTGTCGCGGTGACGGAGCGGACGCGCGAGATCGGCCTGCGCAAGGCCATCGGCGCGACCGAGCGCGACATCATGGCGCAGTTCCTGCTTGAATCGGTGTTCCTCACGCTGGCCGGCGGCGTGCTCGGCATCCTTATCGGCGTCGGCGTCACGGCGCTCCAGGGCGTCGTCGTCGGGCAATTCCTCGCGGGCTGGTCGCCGGCCGTCCCGTTGTCCGCGGTGCTCCTCGCGGTCGCCGTGTCGAGCGCGGTCGGCATCGTGTTCGGCGTCTATCCCGCTCGACGCGCCGCGAAACTCGACCCCATCGACGCACTGCGGTACGAGTAAATCATAAAACGCCCGGACGGGCGTTTTATGCTACCGGGTTATTTCCATTCGATCGCTTGGACGACGATCTCCGCGGCAATGACACCGCCGACGTCTTCGTAGTATGTCACGATGAGCGTGCCGGACGGCTCGTGGTAGTACGCGTCGTGCGGCCATGTCTCGCCGCCGAGCGTGCCGTTGAGGCCCATCCAAACCTCCTCGCCCGCGAGTTCGGTCTTTTCGACCTCTTCGTAGCTTGCGACAAAGTCGTCGTACGAGACGTCCTCGCGGATCTCGATGAAAAACGCATCCTCGGGGTACTCGGCGCGTGGATCATCGCTTCCCTCGAAGTTCTGCAAACGCCATCCGCCGCTCTCTCCCTCGGTCGTCACCACGTCCGGCACGCGAAGCGTGAAAACGTCAGTGTCGATATCGTTCGCATCGACCGTTGCACCCCCTGCGCATCCTGCGCCAAGCAGGAGGACGGACGCGGCGAGCACAGAAACTTTCCGCATAGAAAAAGAAAAGAATGATGCGGAGAGTATACCAGAAATGCAGAACGCCCCGACGGTGGTGGGGCGTTCGCGTGCGTCGACGGCCTCGACGCGGGCTACGAGGTGAGCGCGTGGCGGGCGTCCTCCTTGCTCGTGAACACGCGCAGGGTGACGCGGCCGGTGAGCGGGAAGTGCTCCGCGCCGAGCGGGTGCTTGAGCCAGATGCCGTGGCTGAGCGCCTCGGTCTGCCGCTTGCCGATGCCGTCGGCGTAGTAGACGGTCACGCCGTTGTCGACGCGGCCCGACTCACCGGGACGGAACTGCAGGTGCATGTCGGTCCCGGGGATCGCGACGAGATCGGCGCTCTTGCGGATCACGAGGATCTTGTTGAGCTCGACGTAGCCGACGTAGAAGGCGACGCTGTTGTCGAGCGTGGTGTCGACTTCACCGGGGACGTGAAGGGGCTGTGCGGACATCAAACCTCCGGGATGCGCATCCATACAACCATTTTTTTGGTGTTTTGTCAACAAAAAATCGCCCTTCTTGGCGAAAAATGACGAGCCCGCCGCGCTCGAGACGTGAGCGTGGCGGGCGCGGTCGGACGGATACTACGAGAGGTCGGTGGCACGGCGCAGGCCGCGCCGTCGTTCTTCACGTCCCTCCTGGCCGATGCGCTCGTAGCCGGTGCGCCCGGCCAGCATGCGGCCGAGGCCGGAGAGGCCGCCGTGAAAGGCGCGGCTGTACACGCGACGCCGCAGCAGCGCCATGTGGAGCTCGTGGAGCTCCGGGTCGCCGCCGACGGTCTTGCCGTCCTCACCGCGGCCGAAGCCGACCATCACGCGGCCGAGCTCCTGCCAGGAGTCGTCGCCGGGCTTGTTCTCCACGACGCACAGCACGGCGAGCGCGAAGGCCTTCGCCTTCGGGTCGTCCTGCGTGCGCGGCGTGAGCTCGGCGACGGCAGCCTCACAGCGGTCGGCGCAGGTCTGTTGGTCGATGAAGTCTTCGTTCAGGTCGCGGATGGCGGCGAGGATCGCGGGGTAGGGGGACATGGGACCTCCGGCGCTAATACTAGCCCACTCTTGACGCTTTTGTCCATGTCGGCTACCGTAGGGGCACCAATCGAATCCGCAGACACCGGGTCGCCTCCGCCAAAGGGGGTGTAAGTCCCGGCGAGGAGACGATCCGCCTTGCGCGGGTTTCTCATGTTTGCGGCCCATTGGGCCGTTAATTTGTTACCAAGGCAATCCTATGCCGAAGACTCGTGCGCAAAAGGCCGAGATCGTGGCAAAGGTCGCCGACCGTTTTAAGAGCATGAAGGCCGCAGCCTTCTCGTCGGTCTCGGGCTACACCATGGCCCAGGCGGACGCGCTGCGCGCCAAGGCGCGCGAAGCCGACGTCGACGTCTTCATTGCGAAGAAGTCGCTCCTCAAGCTCGCCGCCAAGGAAGCCGGTCTCCCGGACCTTTCCGAAGACATGCTCGAGGGTTCGGTCCTCACCGCCGTCGCGTACAGCGACGAGGTGTCGGCCGCGAAGCTCCTCAAGGATCTCACCAAAGAGAACGAGGCCATGAGCCTCCTCGGCGGTATCCTCGAGGGCAACGTCGTCGATGCGGCGGGCGTGAAGCGCCTTGCTGCGCTCCCGAGCAAGCAGCAGCTCCTCGGCCAGCTCGTCGGCACCCTCAACGCTCCGGTCAGTGGCTTTGTCAACGTACTCGCAGGCAACATCCGCGGTCTTGTGACCGTGATGAATGCCATTAAAGAAAAGAAAGCTTAACCCTACGTTATGTCAGACGAAATGAAGACTGTGGAGGTCCCGGCGAAGTTCCAGGCCCTCGTCAGCGAGATCGAGAAGATGTCGGTCCTCGACCTCTCGGAGCTCGTGAAGGTGCTCGAAGAGAAGTTTGGTGTCTCGGCCGCCGCGCCGGCCATGATGATGGCCGCTCCGGCCGCTGCCGGTGCCGCCGCCGCGGAAGAGAAGACCGCGTTCGATGTTGAGCTGACCGCCACCGGCGACAGCAAGATCAACGTCATCAAGGCCGTCCGCGAGTTGACGGGTCTTGGTCTCACGGAGGCCAAGGCGCTCGTCGATGCCGCCCCGAAGGTGGTGAAGGAGAAGGCCGCGAAGGCAGAAGCCGACGATATCAAGGCCAAGCTCGAGGCCGTCGGTGCGACCGTCACGATCAAGTAACTTCCCATTCGCGAAACAAAAACGGGCCTCACGGCTCGTTTTTGTTTCATGGTCACCACTCCGACGCCAGGAGGGGTCGAGAAAAACTTCTGCATAGGACTCGGGTGCATCCTTCCGCTCCGCAATTGCGCAACGTCGTTGACGGCTCGCGTTGCTCGCCTACGACTGGGCGCAAACGTCTCCGCTTCAGGACGCACCCTCGTCCCTCCGTGATGTCCCCTCCGCGTCACCCGGCCGTTAGGGTATACTTTCCCCGTCATTCTTCACCACAATCCTATGGGTGCATGTGCAACGTGCGGCAAAGATTGTTCACAGTGCATGGAGTCCGGCGCGATGCCCGGGCAGAGCTGCCACTGCGGCGCAATGGTGGAAGAGAAGTGTGAGGGGTGCAGCAACGCGATGAGCGTCTGCACCTGCGGCAAGTAAGGGAAAAGGACGCCGTGCGGCGTCCTTTTCTATTTGAGGAGATGCGTGGCGGAGAAGCTCCAGATTTGGGATCCCGTGGCGAAGACGATCTGGTTGTCCGCCTCGCGGACCACGAAGCCGATGGCGCTCGCGAGTTCCGGCGTTGTGTACTGTGTCACGATCTTCCCAGTCGCCTTGTCGTACACGATGATGCGGCCGCCTTCGTTGCGCGCAAGCATGTAGAGGTAGGGCGAGTCGATGTCGGTCCACAGGTCGACCGGGTCGCCGAGCGCCGGGTCGAGCGCCTCGTGGTCCCACGTCACTTCGCGCCCGCTCTTGAAGCGGACGACGTCCGTGCCCGTAAGGACGTACAGGTCGCCGTCGATCGCGATGTCGCGCGCAAGCGTCAGGTCGGACGCGCGTTCCGAGATCCAGTCCGTCCCCGCCTCGTAGTTCCCGCCTTGCGGGCGCATTTTGGCAATTTGTTGGCTGTCGGCCGACAGGACGTAGAGCGCATCGTTGTACACCGTGATGTCGTCGACGCCCGCGAGGCCGTCGACGCCGCTCGTGACCGGGTTCAGGGTATTCGCCGCCACGTCCGCGCGGCCGAGACGCTGGTTGCTGTCGATGAACAGAAGGTTGCTCCCTTCGCTGGCGAGGAGGCCGATGGTACCGATGGTTCCGCTCGTCGCGTTGCGGTTCTCAACCGTGTGCTCGAGTTCATTGATGCGGTAAAGCTGGTTTTGCGTCGTGATGCCGTACAGTGCGCCGTCCGCGGCCGCGAACGCCGTCAGGCCGCTGCCGTCCGTGAGTTCGGCGACGAGGCTCGGTGTCACGGTTTCGATGCGGCGGACCTTGTCCAAGATACCCTCGATCCCCTCGCGCAGCCGGGCGACCTCCGACTCGTGGTTCCGGCTATCGCTCGGGAGGGTCTCCAAAAGGACCGCGGCCTCGGTGAGCAGCGTGCGGGCCTGGTTCGTATCATCGTAAATGAGGCTTGCTTCGGCGGCGGTGGTTTTTTCTTCAATACGACTGACCGTGGTCGCGAACGTCTCTTCCTCTTCGCGGGCGGCGCTGCGCCGGCCCATGATGCCCACGGACAGGATGAGGACAAGGACGATGGCGACGATGCCGATCCCGACATAGCGCGCCCCCGGCGGCAGGGTGCGGACGCGGTCGACCTGGCGGCGGAGCGCCGTGGTCCATGTGCCGCGGTTGCGGCTCTGCGTGTCGAGGATGCGAACAAGAAGGGTACGCACCAGCCGTCCGACCAGCTTCACGAGCGCGACGAGGGCAATAAGGATGGCGGCAAGGAGCTGCACGAGCGCGCGCGCGGTCCGCTTGAGCAGGCTCTTGTAGCCGCGCGATCCCGGGGCGGAGAGTTTCGCGGCAAGCGCCGCCGCGGCGCGCCGGATAATGCCGGTAATGTCCGTCCCTTGTTCGCCAAGCAGGTCCTGCGTATCGCTCTTCGTCTGGCCGAGGTGGGCGAGCGATGCGATGGGGTTCGTTTTTTTCGGCGGCCCGCCGCGGTCGTCCTCGGCGACGTGGAAACAGAGCGCGCCGTAGGCGAGGTCGTGGGGCAGGAATTGCTGGATCCGTTCAAGTGCGCCTTGCGGGGGCAGGGTAATGAGGACGTCCTGGAGGTCGGTGACCGCAATGGCCGAGGTGGGCACGCGGTTCGCGACGTAAAAGATGTCGCCCGGGTGGAGTTCGCCGTCGAGCACGGTGACGAACGGCTTTTCCCAGGTCGCTTCGGTGTCCGCGCGGAACTGTTCGTTGAGTTCGTAGATGGCAAACCGGCGTTCGGCCGTCTTATGCAAGAAGAGGGCGTGGAGGCTCCCGATGCCGCTGACAAACAGCTGGTTGTTGGTGAGGACGCCGACCACGGATTCGAACGCGTCGAGCGCGAGCCCGTGTTCTTGTGACGCGTCGTGCAGCGCATCGTTCAGTTCGGCGAGCGCGGCCTCAAAGCGGCGCGGGATGTTCGCGTCGCCCGCCATCGCGCTTGCCGCGTGTTCCAGGTGGCTGCGGATGATGCGCGCCACGCTCTCGCGTACGGGCTCACGGCCATCCCGAAGCAGGAACAGGCCGAACACTGTCGCCTTTCCACCAGGAACCTGCAGCATGACCGTCGCAATACGATCGCCCGCACCCTCGATGCCCGGGGTTTGGTGCTCTGCAGCCTTGATTGTGAGCCGTTGTTCAACCATGTTGCTCCTGGACACATTTTTGGTTACAGTATAGCCGAAGCTCCACCAGCGACAAGCATTTTACCCACTATGCCGAGCACGATTCACCTGCCCGCGGCGCAAAAAGTGACCGATTTCCGCATCGAACAGCTTTTTGGTTCAAAGACCCGTGCCCGGCTTCTCAGCCTGTTTCTTGAGAATCCGGAGCGGGCCTTTTATGTCCGCGAGCTGACCCGGCGCATTGACGCCCAGCTGAACTCCGTCCGCCGCGAGCTGAAAAACCTCGTGGAATTGGGCATGGTCCTCGAGGTGGAAGGCAAGATTATCCCGAGCGAACGGGATGCCGAGGAGGCTCCCGAAGGCCAGAAATTCGAGAAGAAGAAGTACTACAGGGCGCACAGCGACTTTCCGTTGTTCGAAGACCTGCGCGCGGTCCTCAAGAAAGCGGCGGTCCTCATGAACAACCGCCTTGTTCATGAGTTCAAGGACAAGGGGCGCATCGATCTCCTACTCCTCACGGGCCGGTTCGCGGATCGTCCGCAGGTTGCTACCGACGTCCTCATTGTCGGCGAGATCGATGTGAACGTCATCCAGCAGGTTATCGCCTCGTTCGAGCAGGACATCGGCCGGGAGGTAAACTACACGTACATGCCGAAGGACGAGTTCCTCTACCGCCGCGAGGTCGGCGACCGCTTCCTTTCGAGCATCTTGGAGGGCAAGAACATCGTGCTCGCCAACGAACTTGGCGCCGTATGATCCTGTGTATCGACGGCAGTGACATCAACCACCTCGGGCTCGCTACCTACGAGTGGACGGACCTCACGCTCTCGGACAACGGGTGGCGCGGCATGCGCGCGAAGACATACGACGCCGCACCCGAGGGGTTCCTTGCAGCGATAATGGACATGGTACAGAGCGCGGACGAAATCGATGGCATTGTCGCCGTCGTCGGCCCGGGCTCGGCAACGGCATTGCGGACCAGCGTAGCGATTGCAAACACCATTGCGTTTGCAAGGAATATCCCGCTGTACGGTGTTCCGCGCAGTACCGATTTCGACTCCATCTTCGCGACCGCCGAAGGCCCGACGGACCCTGTTGCTTTTCTTGCCCCTGTCTACGAAACCGAGGCGCGCATTACCCCGTCGAAGAAGGACCAGCTTCGACGCGACATATAGCATATGGCAGCATCGTTCGGACAGTACGGCCGTCATCGGCTCCTCGAGATCCTCCCCGGCGCCCTCGCGTGGGGGACGCTGCTGCTCGCCATCGTCGCGTCGTTTTTCGCGCCGACCGTCGCGGTCGTCTTCATTATCATCTTCGACCTGTACTGGATGTTCCGGGTCATCTATTTCATCATCCACCTCGTCGTCGCATATCGCACGTACGCCAAGACGCTCACGGTCGACTGGTACGATCAGCTGCAGACGATTCCGAACTGGGAACGGGTCTACCACCTCGTCCTTTTGCCAACCTATAAGGAGGACCTCGGCATTCTGCGCGAGGCGCTCCGGGCGGTCGCCCAAAATCCCTACCGCAAGGATCGGTTCATTGTCGTTGTCGGTGGCGAAGAGGCGGACGGAGAAAACTTTTTGCACTACAAAAACGAGCTTGAACACGAATTTGGTTCAACGTTCGGAACGCTCATGTTCACCGTGCACCCGAAGGGGCTCACGGGCGAGATCCCCGGCAAGGGGTCGAACCTCCACCACATGGCGGAGGAGGTGCGGAAGTACATCGACGAGAAGGGCATTCCGTACGATGACATTGTCGTATCGGCATTCGATATCGATACCGTCGCCCACGAGCAATATTTCGCCCGCCTCGCGTACGTCTATTGCACCGTACCCAACCCGACGCGCTCGTCCTACCAGCCGGTCACGCTCTTCTCCAACAACATTTGGACCGCAACCGCGCCGGTGCGCATCGCCATGTTCGGTACGACCTTTTGGTTGCTCTCCGAACTCGTGCGTCCGGAACGCCTGTGGACGTTCTCGTCGCACTCCATGCCGTGGCGCATGCTGGTCGACGTCGGATTTTGGGAGCCGGACATGGTTTCCGAGGACTCGCGCATCTTCCTCCAGGGCCTTATCCGCTATGACGGCGACTATCGCGTCACGCCGCTCTTTTTGCCGGTCTCCATGGACACCGTGACCGGCCGGACGTACCTGGAAACGCTCACTGCGCTCTATAAGCAGCAGCGGCGCTGGGCATGGGGTATCGAGCACCTTCCGTACATGATGGAAAAGTTCCGCGAACATCCCAACCTGCCGCGCCGTATCAAGCTGAAGTACCTGTTCAACCATCTTGAGGGCATGTACACCTGGGCGACCGCGCCGATCCTCATCTTCATCCTCGGCTACCTGCCGTTTTGGGCCATCGGCAACGTGAACAACGCGCTGATTGCCAATACGCCGTTTACACTCGAGTGGATCATGCGCGTCGCGACCTTCGGCGTGGTGGTGACCGGCCTCATGAGCCTTTCCGTCCTCCCGCCACGGCCCGCGCACTTGCCGCGGTGGAACTGGCTCGTCATGGTGGGGCAGTGGGTCTTGTTGCCGTTTACGACCATCGTCTTCAGCGCATTCCCGGCGCTCGACGCCCAGACGCGGTTCATGTTCGGCAAGTATCTCGGATTTAACGTCACGAAGAAACATCGAAACTAGCTCCATGCGCGTCGCCATCCACATCTTGGCCTGGAACGACCGCCGGTATTTGCCGGAATTGTTGGCGTCGCTCGATGCGCAAGAGTACAAGGACACCGTCGTGCGCATCCTTGATAACGGCAGTACGGATGGGGAAACGGTTAACTACCTGCAGCAGCATGTCCCGCATGCGCTCGTCGGCCGCAACGTCCGCAACCTCGGATTTGCGCCTGGCCATAACCAGCTCGTGCGGTTTACCTTGGAGCATCTTCCGGAGTCCGAGCTCGACGACTGGGCGATCCTTGTCATGAACGCGGACATGATCCTTGACCCGAAGATGGTTGGGACGTTGGTCGCCGCGCTCGACACCGACCCGAGCGTCTCCATCGTCCAGCCGAAAATTTACCGCGCGTTTGGCGAGCACGTCGGCGATGAGTCGCTGGAAGAAACCGTCCGCTCGGATATCCTCGACTCCACCGGCCTTCGCGTCACTCGCGGCTGGCGCATGGTGGAGCGCGGTGCGGGCGACATCGACACCGGCCAGTTCGACGCCATGCGCGATGTCTTCGGCCCGAGCGGGGCCTGTGCGATGTTCCGCGCTCGCGCCGTCCGCGACCTCCTTATCGACGGCGAGTTGTTCGATGGCGACTTTTTTGCCTATCGCGAGGACTGCGACCTTGCCTGGCGCGCACGGGCGGCCGGGTATCGCACCGCGTTCGTGCCGCAGGCAAAGCTGTGGCACTACCGGGGCATGTATGGGGCGGAGCGCCAGACGCTCTGGCAACGCCTGACGAACCGCACGCGGCAACGGCCGTTCTTTGCCGCACTCGGGACGCGCAACCAGTTGTTCGTGCTCCTCAAAAACCTTACATTCGTCGATGCGCTCCTTGCCGCGCCGTGGATGGCGTTCCACGAAACCGGGCGAGTGCTTTATGGCTTGCTTTTTGAGCCGGAAACGCGCAAGGTGCTCATCCGCGCCCCGTTCATGGTTCCCGCAATGCTGCGGAAACGCGCCGCGACCCAGGCGATGCGCATCGAACCGGGCAACGTGCTGCGCGGGTACGTCGGCAAGTAGGACCCGTTGGCCAATCGGACGCATGGGACGTATGGATCTCAGTATTCTCATCGTGCACACCTTTGAAAAGCGCTTGGTCCGCCAAACGCTCCGGAGCCTCCGACGCGCTGCGCCGAGGCTCCATGTTGAGGTGATCGTCATCGACAACAATCCAGAGGCCGGCATGGTGGACGTTCTGCGGCGTGAGTTCCCGGAGACCCGGTATATCGCCATGAGCGCGAATCGGGGGTTTGGGGCGGCAATGAATGCCGGCATCGCCATCGCCAAAGGTCGATACATTTTGGTGTTCAACCCCGATATCGTTGTTGCGCCGGGCTGTCTCGAAGAGCTGTATGCCTACATGGAGGCGAACCCGGAGGTCGGCATCGTCGGTCCGCGTCTCAATAATCCGGACGGCAGCCTTCAGTACTCCTGCTACCGTTTCCACGAGCCGATGATCCCCGTCTACCGCCGCACGCCGCTCGGAAAGCTCGCTGCGGGCGCGGCCGCCATCGACCGGTTCCTGATGAAAGATTACGACCACGCCGCCGCGCGCGATGTCGACTGGGTCATGGGTTCAGCGATGTTCACCCGCAAAAGCGCGCTTGAAAAGGTCGGGGTATTCGACGACGCCATCTTCATGTACTTCGAAGACACGGACCTGTGCCGCCGGTTTTGGGAATCGGGCTTCCGCGTCGTCTACAACCCCAACGTCTCCATGGTACACTATCACCGACGCGCATCGAGTGACGGGTCGCTCGTGCAGCAGCTGTGTTCGCGCATGACGCGCCACCACATCCGGAGCGCCATCTACTATTTCCGAAAATACTACGGAAAGCCCAACCCCCGTACCCCCTCCCGTCCTCCCCATGAATGGGGAGGGACCACTGAGACACCCGCCGCGTAAGCGCCGACGCGGCGTCATGATTGTTGCGTGCGTCGTGTTGGCGGGAGTCGTCGTGCTCGGCGCGCTCCTCGTCGTCGGCGCAGGGCGCATCGCCGGCGGGCTCGCGACGACCAAGGCGGCCGCTGCCGACGCCGAAGACGCCCTCAGAGCAGGGGACTTTCTTACTGCAGATACGGCACTGACCGATGCCGAGGCCGGCGTCTCCCGCGCGCAATCCGGCGTCCGCCTTGTCGTGTTTTTGCGTCCGGTGCCGTGGGTCGGCACGCAGCTGAAGGGCCTCGCGCTGACGCTTGACGCCGCGGCGGAAACCCTCGCCGCGCTCCACGAGGCCGTGCGCATCGTTGCGGACATTTCGACCGTCACCAAGGAGGCGCAGGCGCTCGTCGACATCACTGAACGAGAGAGCGTCCCGTATGCCGACCTGGCGACCTCGGCGCGGGTCGCGCTGCTCGAATCGCTCCACGACGCGTACCCCGACCTCCTCACGATGCAGCTGAAGCTTTCCCTCGCCAAAGACGACCTCGCACGCCTTGCGGCGCTTGACGTGTCGCCGATGCTCACCGACGCGGTCGCCCCCTTTGCCGAACTCATCGACCCGCTTGCGGACGCCGTCAACCTCCTCACGCCATTTGCCGCGGCCGTCCCCGAGCTCGCCGGCCTCGGTGAAGACCGGCAGTTCCTGCTCCTGTTCGCGAACGACACGGAACTGCGGCCGGGCGGAGGGTTTCTCGGCGTGTTTGCGCTTGCCATTACTCGCGACGGGGAAATCGTGAACCTTGCCGCAGAGGACGTGTACCGCCTCGACCAGCTGGTTGCAGACGACGGCTACCAGGTGACCCCGCCGACGCCCCTTGCGCGCTACCTTGGCGTGCCGAAGTGGTACTTCCGCGACAGCAACTGGTCGCCGGACTTCCCGGCGTCGGCAAAGGACTCGGTGCAGCTCCTGCGCCAAGAGGTGGCGTACGCCGGGCAGCCGGTCCCGGAGGTGCACGGAGCCCTCATGTTTACGCCGACGTTCATTGCGCGACTCCTTGCCATGACCGGACCGGTCACCGTCGACGACCAGACGTTCACGTCGGACAACATCGCGGACAAGCTGGAATACCAGGTCGAGATCGGGTATGCGGAGCAGGGGTTGCCGCCGCACCAGCGCAAGGAGGTCGTCGCGCGGATGACCGACATCGTCGTCGACCGTCTGCTCGCGCTCCCCGCAAGCGAATGGCCCGAGCTCTTCGGCATCCTCACCGAAGGGTTCAGCGAAAAGGAGCTTGCGCTCTGGAGCGCGGACGAGGAGACGCAGGCGATCTACCACGACGCCGGCTGGAGCGGGGAGGTTGCGGCGGGAGGGTCGGATGACGTGCTGATGGTCGTCGATGCCAACCTCGGCGCGCTGAAAACCGACCCGGAAGTCGACCGGGAAATCGCCTACACGGTGACTCCGTCGGGTGAAGGCTACGAGGCGACCGTCGCTATTACGTACACGAACAACGCATCGTTCACCTGGAAGACGACGCGCTATCGGACCTACACGCGAGTGTATGCTCCGCTTGGCAGCGAGCTCGTGTCTTCCTCGGGCACGCTCGATAACGACACGCTATTGAACCCGTCTGGCAAAGAAGGGGAAGTGACGACGGTCGACGAGCTTGGCATGACGTCGTTCGGCGCGTTCACGTCCATCGAACCCGGCGAGACGCGCACGCTCAGTGTTACCTACCGGCTGCCGCAGCAGGTAGAGGACGCGATCGACGCCGGTGTCTACGAACTCAATATTCTGAAACAACTCGGCGCAGCCGACCATGACCTTGTGCTCAACCTTACCTTTGGCGACATGACGAACGAAGTGACCTACGCCGTACCGGGCGAAGATGAAAGCGACTGGGGCGACAACTCGTACCACTACGAAACCGTGCTCGATACGGACAAGAGCGTCATGCTTCGGGTGAAGTAAGAAACCATCCCGAGGAGCGGTACAGTGAAGGATCTCTCCCGAGGGATCCTTCACTTCGTTCAGGATGGGCTGTCGCTACAAGAAAAACGGTCCGTTGTCATCCCAGGCCGGGTCGTTTAGACTAGGGTGACTAAGTCACCCGGACTATGCTGCAGAAAAAGATCGGGATCGACCTCGGGACCACGACCGTGCTGGTGTATGTGCCAAAGCGCGGCATTGTCATTAACGAGCCGTCGGTCGTTGCGGTGTCGAAGATTGATAAGTCGATCCTCGCGGTCGGCAAAGAGGCGAAAGACATGCTCGGCCGCACGCCGGACACCATCGTCGCCCGCCGCCCGCTCAAGGACGGTGTCATCGCCGACTACCGCACCACCGAGGCGATGCTGCGCTACTTCATTAACAAGGCGCTCGGCGGCATGCGCATCTTCCGCCCCGAGGTCATGGTCGCCGTGCCGGGCGGCATCACGTCGACGGAGCGCCGCGCGGTCATCGACGCGACCATCGCAGCCGGCGCGAAGGCGGCATACATCATCAAACAGCCGATCGTCGCCGCGATTGGCGCGAACATCCCGATCGGCTCCCCGAACGGCCACATGATCGTCGAGATCGGCGGCGGTACGAGCGAGATGGCGGTCATTTCGCTCGGCGGTATCGTCGCCTCGACATCGGTGCGCATCGGCGGCGTCAAATTCGACCACGCCATCATGGAGCACATCCGCCGCACGTACGGGCTTGCCATCGGCGAGCGCACGGCCGAGGAGATCAAGATTCGTTGCGGCTCGGCGATGTACCTTTCGGAAAAGCTCCGTATGGAAGTGAAGGGGCGTGACATGATTACCGGCCTTCCGAAGATCGTCGAAGTGTCGAGCGATGACGTGACCGAAGCGATCCAGCCGCTCCTCGAGGGCATCCTGACGACGCTGAAGGACGTGCTGTACGAAACACCACCGGAACTTGCTGCGGACGTCATGGACAAGGGCATTGTCATTTCCGGCGGCTCGAGCCAATTGCGCAACCTCGACCGGCTCATTGCCGAGTCGACCGGCGTGCCGACGTACGCGGCCGAAGACCCGCAGCTGTGCGTCGCCCGCGGCACCGGGCTCGCGCTCGAAAACCTTGAAGCCTACAAGCGCAGCGTGTTTACTTCATAGCGTATGATCATCGGCATCGATTGCAACGCGTTGACGCGCGGCGGGGCGACCGGCGTCGAGCGCTACGTCCGCACCCTCGTCATGGAAATGATGAAGGTGCCGCTCGCGGCGGGCGACCGGGTGTTGTTATACGCATCAGAAGTCCCGTCCACCATCCCCCATCCGCTGCCGCCAGGCTTTGCGTGGCGCGTGTTGCCATTTGCGCTCCCGAAAGGATGGACGCACATCCGGCTCAGTTGGGAGCTGCTGCGTAATCCCCCGGATGTCCTGTTCGTTCCCGGCCATGAGGTGCCGCGCTATGTCGGCAAGAAAACGAAGGTCGTGACGACCGTGCACGACGTCGCGTTCCGCCGCGTTCCCACGGCGTACCCGCCGAGTGCACGCCGCAGGCAGGAGTGGGCGGTACGGCGTGCGGCGAAGGTTGCACGGCGCATCATCGCCATTTCCGAAACCACGAAGCACGACCTCGTCGAACTGTACGGCGTCCCGGCAGACCGCATTGCGGTGACGCCGCTCGCGGTCGATACGGCGCCGTTTGCAATGACCGAGGGCGCGATGCGCGACGTGCTGCAGAAGTACCGCCTTGCGCCGCAGAGATATTTCTTTTACGTCGGACGGCTGGAGGAGAAGAAAAACATCGTCTCGCTCGTCCGCGCATTTGCGGAGTTGAAGCGCCAGCTCGGCATCGGCCATCCGGTCGAGCTCATCCTCGCCGGCACGTTCGGCTTCGGCAAGGAGCGCATCATGCGCGCGGTCGGCGCGGCGAATGACGTCCGGACACTCGGGTACGTGCCGGACGCGGACGCGGCGGCGTTGACGCGCGGGGCGCTCGCCCTGTGTTTGCCATCGCTGTACGAAGGGTTCGGTTTGCCGATCCTCGAGGGGTTTGCGGCGCACGTGCCGGTCATTGCGAGCGACATCCCGTCGTCGCGCGAAGTCGCGGAAGACGCGTCGCTGTTCGTGGAGCCGACCGATGTCCCGGGTTGGGTGCGCGCGATGCAGCGCTGTCTTTTTGAAGCCGACCTCCGCGCATCGCTTGCGGCAAAGGGCGACGAACGTCTGAGGGCATTTTCGTGGGGCGACACCGCGGCCAAAACGTGGCAGGCACTGCGGAGCGTGTAAGTATGTACGACGACCTGACGCGGGACTTGGTGCACCTCGGATTTACCGAACGCGAATCTGCCGTGTACGTCGCCATGCTCCGGCTTGGCGTCGCAACCGCGCCCGCGATCGCCGAAACAACGCAAATGTCGCGGCCGACGACGCACGACACGCTCGACGCACTCGGGCAGATGGGGCTCGTGACCGCATACATCGAGGACGGGGAGCGGCGGTTCACCGCTGAGCCGCCGGAGCGCCTCTTAAACGTGCTCCGGCTTCAGCGCCGCGAAGTCGAGCTGCGCGAACTGCATGCCGAGCGCATTTTGCCGCAGCTCGCTGCGGCGCATACGACGAAAACGGGGAAACCGCGCATCCGCTATATTGAAGGCATCGACGGGTTGCGGAACATGCAGCGCGAGTTCGAGGCGTGGGACGAGGACACCATCCAGCTCGTCGGCTACGACACGTTTTGCGCGATCAGCGACCGGCGGCTGACGCGCGACCACCACGGTGTGCTGAAGGACCGCACGACGCCGCTGCGCTCTATCCTCGTGACCGACAAGGACATCACGCCGCCGGAGATCCCAGGGCTCGCGGTGCGCGTCGTCCCGACCAGCTTCTTCGCGGTCCACGGCGAGATGGCGGTCTGCGGCGACCGCGTCCTCCTGTTTTCGTACGCAAACGGGTTTATCGCCATCGAAATCACGTCGCCCTCCATCGCCTCTGCATGCCGCGCCACGCTCGAACTCGCCTGGAAAGCGGCGGAGCAGTACGGGACAGATCCGAAAGCCCTGTAGCGAGCATCTCGTACGTCATAATCACTTTGGACACTTATTGTCCGATCGGACGATAAGTGTCCGTTTGGTATGAGAGCAAAATCAACGACGGAAAAAGTCTTTGACGAAATTCTTGCCTTTCTCGATGGCGCATTCGAGCGACCGGATTTTAGCGCCGTCATGGGTCGTGTCAGTCGAAAGCAGAGAAGGGTCGAAGAGAAAGAGCGTCATCGAAGGCGACGCGCATTACGGTCATTGCAACAACAGGGCTTCATCCGCTTCACCGGTCGAGGAGATTTGATCCGAGTGGGGATTACACTTCTTGGCCGGCATCATGCGATCGTGCGGGAAGCTGCTCGTTGCACGAAAATCCTTCCTGTCGGTCGTTGGGTGTTCGTCATCTTTGATATCCCAGAAGATCGGCGCGTTGCACGACGTGCGCTTTCACGATTTCTTCACGCGATGAATGGTGAACGAATCCAAAAAAGCGTCTGGCGAACGAATCGGGACGTCGGCGCCATCCTCACGAAACTTATCCGACTGCACCGCGCGGAACGATTCGTTCGCATCATCGTTGGGCGCGATATCACCGAACACAAAAACTCCCGGTGAGGGAGTTTTTGTGAGCCCGCTACTGATGACGGAGTCATCGGTACTGGGCTGACGGCACGGAGAGCTTCCGGCCGTAGCGGGGAGGCGCGTCCTCCCCAACGGATCACCCGAGCAGGTCGGCCAGCTCCCGCGCGATGCGGGCGCGGTCCTCGTCGGACGCGACGTAGATCGGGACCGTGAGGGGCTGCTCGATGATCGCGATGAGCGCGTTGCTGAGCGCGAACTCGACCTCGGGTTCCTCCTCGGCGTCCTCGATGTCGAGGATCTCCGTCTCGCCGGCTTCCTTCGCGTGCGCGAGGAAGTCGAGGGCGGCGAGCGCCTTCATGTGGCGCTCGTGCTCGGGGTCGTCGCCGCGGGTGCAGCGCGCCTCGATGGCCTCGGGGTGGGTGATGAGATGCTGGACGGTGGCATCGTGAAGGAACATGGGTGAGGAACCCCTGCGTGGATTGTTGGCGGGCCAGTGACGCGCGAGTAAATCTCGCGCGCACCGTGTTGGGGGAAACGAACGCTTCTCCCGACAATGGTCTAGCACGTTTTTTGCCCGAGAACAAGCGGAATACCCACAAATGTGGAAGCGAGGGGTGCAGTGATCGGTCCGAGGACGATGTGCGCCGTGGCCCCGAAGATGTGCGACGAGTAAGCCGGAGCCTAGTCGTGCACTCTGGGACCGATGCGATGGACCTACTCTCATAGGTCCGCCGCATCATCTCTCTCCTCCACATTGGTGGGTGCGACCGTTGTCGCCCGAACTCCACGAATCGCTTCATGGGTTTTGGGCGACGCTGCACGATCACACGATCGTGCAGCACGCTTGGGGGAGCCGTTCGCTCTACCCCGCACGCTGACTTTTCCGAACCGGTGTCAGGAACCGGTGCTCGCGCTGTCGGACTCCTCCTCGTCCTCCTCCTTCGGCGCCTCGCTGAGCTTCGCCGCGAGGAGCTGGGCCTCGATCGCGGACTTCGCGTTCTTGATGATCTCGTTGCGGTGGAGACCGGCGAGGATCACGAGACGCTTGGCTGCGGACTCGAGGGGCTCGTACTCGTCGCCGACGAACTGCTGCGGGTGGACCGGCTTCTCCTTGGTGGAGAGCTTCCGGGCGACGTCGAGCAGCACGCCGTGCTTCGTGCGGATGTCGGCGCTCTTGCTGTGCGCCGCCTCCTGCTCGAAGACCACGTCGAGGACGCGGAGCAGCCCCTCCTGGTCGCCGGTGTTCGCCTTGCGGCTGAGCCGGCGGGCGGCGAGGAGGATGCGGCGGGGCTTGCGGCCCGACGCCTCCACGATCGCCTCGAGGATCTGCCGCGCCGACTTCTGGCACGGCGTCAGCTTGCCGAAGGGGGCGCCGAGGATGAGGCGCGCTCGGGTACGGCGCTGGTGGTAGTCGACCTCGTCGGTGATGCTGACTTCGGGCATCCAGACGATGGCGTGGGCCTTGCGGGCCTTCGCCTTCGCGACGACGGACTCGGCCTGGGATCCGAAAGTCGGATCCTTGGCGAGCGCGTCCGCGATGCGCTTGAACGCCTCGACCGGCTTCTCGAGCTCACCGGAGTCCTTCACCGCGAGGATCGGGACCTTGATGATGTCCGCGAGCCCCTTGAGCGCGTCCCAGGCGTCGACGTCCTCCGCCCGCCACGCGACCTCGTTCTCGACGCAGCGCGCGAAGGTCGCGAGGCCCTTGTCCTTGGCGCCCCGCTTTCCGAGGGTCATCTCGTGGAGGATCGTGAGGAGCGTGCGGTTGTCGGCGTGGGCCAGGAGCTCCGTCACCGCCATGCGGCAGGTGAGCGCCTTGCCCTTGAGGTCCCCGATGCGCTTCGCGACGACGCCGCGGGCGAAGCCCTCCGGCATCTCGAGCTTGATCCACGCGACGGTCGGCTCCGCGAGGGCGCCGGGGTCGATGGTCTCGTCGGTGCCGGCGGTGCCGGCGGTTTCGGTGGTCATGGTGTGTCTCCTTGGCGCGAATGCGCACGAGTACCGTGCCTGCCGTGCCCTTGCGGGACCGGCATGCTTCCGTTGGGAGGGATCTCCCGGTGCAGTTCGTGCAGGATGCCCGAACTCCATGAGAAGACCCTCCTCCAAGGGTTTCCACGAACGGGGTAGGATAGCAGAAAAAATGAGTTTTGTCAATGGAAAACGCGATATTTTGCATGTTTTTCCGGCATTTTTCGCCCGTCGGTGTGCTATACTTTTCCGCACTATGCCGACGCCTCGCGACACCGTGCTCCGCCTGCTTTCCCAGGGCCGCGCCCATGCGTTTTTGCTTGCGGGGAGGCCGGACGACGCGCGCGACGTGGTCGCCGACATCGTGGGCGCGCTTCTTGCCGTACCCGCGGCAGACATCGCCCGGCACCACAATATTGCGATCCTCGCGCGCCCTGCCGAGAAAAAGACCGGGGAAAAGAAAGCGCAGATCCCGGTCGAGGATGCGGTGGAGTTTGGCGCCCGTCTCGCGCGTTCTGCGTTCGGACCTGGCAAGAAGGTCGGCATCGTTGAGGACGCGGACGCGCTGAACGCCCATGGCCAAAACGCGCTCCTGAAGACGCTCGAAGAACCGAAAGGCGACACCGCGCTCTTCTTGTGTACCGAGTATCCCGACCGTATGCTCGCGACGATCCGTTCGCGCGTCGTCGAGGTCGCCGTGCCGCGGCGTGCGTCGCGCGACGCGGACGTCGCCCAGGCGGTGGACGCGTTCGTGCGCGCGGGGAAGACCGACCGGCTGCTCCAGGCTTTGGCGCTCACGAAAGGCGACGAGGCTGCGGGCATGGAGCGCGTGCAGGAGTTTGTTGCCCACCTCGCCGCGGCGCTCCACACGACGGTTTTGCAGGAATGCGGTACAATGACTCCCGAACGCGTGCGTGCGCACGCCAACGCATTGGCGCTTCTTGCCGAAGCGCCGCGTGCTCTTCGAGACCATGCGAATCCCACGCTGGTTCTTGAGGAAGTTGCGCTTGCGTTGCCATAACCATTTTTCTTTTCGTTATGTCATCGGCTTCACGGTTTGCTGCCAGCCTGTCGCTTCTTGCGCTCGCCGGCGGCGGGTGCCTTTCCTTGGGCGGCAGTAGCGCCGACGTCAGCGACGGCGGCTTGTGGGTCTCGGACGACGGCGGGTCGGGCTGGACGCAGTTCGCCGCGCTCCCGGGCCAGTTCTCCGTCGGCTCCATCAGCGCGGTCGACATTCTCGCCATCGAAGTCGACCCGCAGGACGACTCGGCGTATTACGTCGGCACCTCGGGCGACGGCCTCCTGTACTCATATGACGCCGGCGCCACGTGGCAGCGTCCGGAAGAGGCGCTGGCGCGTAGCGGCGCGATACTCGACATCGAAGTCGACCCGCGCGATGTGTGCACGTACTACGTCCTCAAAACAGACCGCGTCATGAAAACGACGACATGCGGCCGCACGTTCATGACGGAGATGTACGTCGAGTCGCGGGCCGACGAGGATCTCACCGACTTCGTCATTGACTGGTACAACCCGAATACGCTGTACATGACGACCACCGCGGGTGACGTCATCCGTTCCACGGACGGCGGCGAGAGCTGGGCGACGATCTACCGCGTGAACGACGAACTGTCGGGGATCATGGTCAGCAATACGGACAGCCGCATCCTCCTCGCCGGTTCGCGACGCCACGGCATCTACCGCTCCACGGACGCGGGTGCAAACTGGACCGAGCTCGAAGACACGCTCAAGGAGACGTACCGGCAGTCGGACAACTTCTACGACTTCGCCCAGACCGCGGACGGGAAGACGCTCTACATGAGTTCGGAATACGGGCTCCTCGTCTCCAAGGACCAGGGCGGGACATGGAGCGACGTCCCGCTTATCACGGCGCGCGGCGAGGTCGACATCCTTGCGCTTGCGGTCGACCCCGCGGACGGCAACACGGTCATGTACGGCACGGACTCGACCTTCTACCGCTCGACCTCAGGCGGCAGCGCCTGGACGACGGAGGAGCTCCCATCGAGCCGGCAGGCCGCCGCGCTCCGGGTGCATCCGGCGAACAGCGACCTCATCTTGCTCGGTTTGTACCAGGAAGAGGACTAAAACGGACAGTTTGACGGGGAAGGCTCTGCTCCTTACACTAGCTGAGCTTTCCCCATTTTCCTATCTATGCACATCATTGACGAAGCCAAGCCGAATTTTGCCAAGGCGATTGACCACCTCGCCGAGAACCTCATGGCCATCCGCACCGGGCGCGCAAACCCCGGCATGGTGGAAAACGTCGAGGTCGAGGCCTACGGGACCATGCAGCCCCTGAAGGCGCTCGCAGCGATTTCGACGCCGGACGCGCGCACTATCAGCATCGACCCGTGGGATGCGGGCGTGACGAAAGCGATCGAAACTAGCCTCCAGAAGGCCGACCTCGGCATGAACCCTACGGTCGACGGGAAGACCATCCGCATGGTGATGCCGATGATGACCGACGAGACGCGCCAGCGCATGGTGAAGATGCTCAAGGAGAAGCTCGAAGAGGCACGCGTCGCCGTCCGCCGCGTCCGTGAAGAAGTGAAAAAGAAAGTCGAGAAGGAGGAGGGCGTCGGCAAAGACGACATCCGCCGCAACGTCGAGTCGCTCGAGAAGGTCGTCAAGGAATACATGGCGCAGATCGACGCGATGGGCGAAAAGAAGGAGAAAGAGATTACGACGATTTAACCGGCGCGTCGCAGCCAGCGACGCCCAATGAGGCCATATGGCAGACGTCACGATGGAGAAGCTCGTGCAGTTGTGCAAGGCGCGAGGTTTTGTGTTTCCGGGTTCGGAGATTTACGGCGGCATGGCGAACAGCTGGGACTACGGTCCGCTTGGCGTTGAGCTCAAGAACAACATTAAAGCCGCCTGGTGGAAGAAATTTGTCACGTCGCGTCTCGACATGGTCGGCATCGACGCCGCCCTTATCATGAACCCCAAGGTATGGGAGGCAAGCGGCCACGTCGCGACGTTCAGCGATCCGCTCGTTGAGTGCAAGTCGTGTCATGAGCGCTATCGCGCGGACCAGATCGACCTCACGGCTGCGTGCGCCAAGTGCGGCAATAAGGGGACGTTCACCGAACCGGCCGCCTTCAACATGATGATGAAGACGTTCATCGGACCCAAGGACGACGGCACGAACGTCGCGTATTTCCGTCCGGAAACGGCGCAGGCGATGTTTGTGGACTTTCCGTTGGTGCTCAATGCGAGCCGCAAGCGTGTGCCATTTGGCATTGCGCAGTGCGGGAAGGCGTTCCGCAACGAAATCACGCCGGGCAACTTCATCTTCCGCCAGCGCGAATTCGACTTGATGGAGTTCGAATACTTCGTTCATCCGAGCGAGTGGGAGAAACACTTCGACTACTGGCTCGCGCAGATGCATGAATGGATCGCGGAATGTGGCGTCGATGCGTCCCGTGTCCATGAACTCGAAGTTCCTGAAGATGAGCGCGCGCACTATTCGAAGCGCACGGTTGATCTTGAGTTCGACTATCCGTTTGGCCGCAAGGAATTGTACGGCTTGGCGTACCGGACCGACTATGATTTGAAGATGCACGCGGATGCATCGGGGAAGGACTTGCTCTACACCGATCCGGCAACGAATGAAAAGTACGTCCCGCATGTCGTGGAGCCGGCATTCGGCGTCGACCGCACAGTCCTCATCGTGCTGCTCTCGGCCTATCACGAAGAAGAGGTTGAGGGCGAGACGCGCGTCGTCTTGAAATTCCCGAAGCACCTTGCTCCGGTGAAGATCGCCGTATTGCCGCTCAGCAAGAAGGATGAACTGAGCGATGTCGCGCGGCCGCTCGCCGAGACACTCGCGACGCATTGGCGCGTCGATTACGATGAAACGCAGTCGATCGGCAAACGCTACCGCCGCCAGGATGAGATCGGTACGCCCTACTGCGTGACGGTCGACTTTGACTCGCTCGAAGATAAGGCGGTCACTGTCCGTGACCGCGATACGATGGCGCAAGAGCGCGTGCCCGTAGCGGAGCTTGTCGAATATTTCAAGAAGAAACTGGACGTCTAGGCTTATGGCAAACGTACGCACACTCAAGAACGGCACCCGCGTGCACATCGTCCCGATGCCGGGCACGCAGGCGATGACCGCGCTCGTCCTCTACAAGGTCGGGTCGCGCAACGAACCGCACAAGGTGTGGGGCGGCTCGCACTTCATCGAGCACCTCATGTTTAAGGGCACTAAGAAGCGCCCGACGACGCTCGAGCTGACGCAGCTTATCGACCAGTACGGCGCCGAGTACAACGCGTACACCGGCAAGGACCTCACGGGGTACTACATTAAGATCGACGGCGAAAAGGCCGCGGTCGCCATCGACGTGCTTGGTGACATGCTCCAGAACTCGCTTTTCGACAAGAAGGAGATGGACAAGGAGCGCAAGGTGATCATCGAGGAGATCAAAATGTACGAGGAGAACCCCATCATGCATGTCGAGGATCTCCTCGAGGACGCGATGTTCGACGGTCATGCGCTTGGCAAGAACATCGCCGGCACGCCGGTTTCCATGATGGCGATGAAACGCGCGGACGTGCTGGCATACCGCGACGCGTACTACGTCCCGTCGAACACGGTCATCGTGCTTTCGGGCAAGGTGCCGAAAGACGCCGTCGCGCTCCTCGAGAAGGCGTTCGGCAAGGCGAGGGGCAAGAAGGTGCCGGAGCCGGGCGCGGCATTCGCCGGCGTCACTCCGAGCAAGAAGCCGCGCATCGGCCGCCAATACAAGCCGCTGCAGCAGGTACAGCTCGCCTTTGGGTTCCCGACCGTCGGTCGCGCGCATCCGGACCAAGAGGCCATCAAGCTCATGGCGACCATCCTCGGCGGCAGCATGTCGTCGCGCCTGTTCATCGAAGTGCGCGAGAAGCGCGGCCTCTGCTACACGGTGAAGGCTGCGGCGGATGCGTACGACGATGCGGGCATCTTCATGGTGCGCGCCGGCCTTGACGCGAAGCGCATCGGGCTTGCATGCGACGTCATCCTGAAGGAGATCAAGAAGATGGCGGCGAAGGGGGTGACCGATGATGAACTCAAGAAAGCGAAGGACCACGTGGAAGGCGCGCTCAAGCTCCGGCTTGAGGACTCGTCCGACCGCGCGGAGTTCGTGGGACGCCAAGAGCTGTTCTTTGGCGACGTGGAGAGTTTGGACGCGCGGCTGGCAAAGTTTGCGAAGGTGACGCGCGCCGACATCGCCCGCGTCGCGAAAGCGGTTTTCGACTTCCCGAAGATGGCCGTCGCGACCGTCGGGCCGTTTAAGTCCGACGCGGCAGTACTCGAGCACATCAAGGTCTAGCGTATGAAGACCGTCATCGGCAACTACAAGATGCACCTCGGCAGCCGCGAGAGCGTCGCCTTGGTGCGCGGCGTGCTCCACGGCATCCGCGGCAGCGAGGCGCTGCCGGACATTGTCGTGTGTCCGTCGTCGACGGCGCTCGCCGACGTGCGGAAGCTTATTGCGCGCAGCCACGTTGCGCTCGGCGCGCAAAACGTCGCACCGCAGCCTTCGGGCCCGTTGACCGGGGAGATTTCGGCGCAGCAGCTTGCCGATGCCGGGTGTACGCATGTGCTTGTCGGTCACTCCGAGCGGCGGCGGTCGCTGGGCGAAACGGACGCGATGGTGCACGACAAGGCGGTGCAGGCGTTTGCGGCGGGCCTGACGCCGGTCGTGTGCGTCGGGGAGACTGCGGAGGAGCGCGCGGCGGGCAAGGCCGAGGAGGCCGTCGCCCGGCAGGTGCGCGCCGCATTCGACGGCCTGCGGCTGCCGAAGCGCAGCGTCTGCATGGTGGCGTACGAACCGGTCTGGGCTATTGGGAGCGGCACGCCCGCGACGCCGGCCGACGCGGTCGCGATGCATCGCGTCGTCCGCAAGGCGCTCCACGAGTCGCAGCATATCGCCGAGACGGATGCGAAGGTGCTGTACGGCGGCTCGGTCGACGGCGCCAACGCCTATGCGTTCCTGCGTGAGCGCGACATCGACGGTGTGCTTGTCGGCGGCGCGAGCCTGAAGATCCACGAATTCCTCGCGATTATTTCTGCTGCGTCGGAGGTCATCACCGCCCAGAGCCTATGATGGAAATTCTCTTGATCATCGTCCTGGCCGCCTGTCTTGGCGCGCTCATCTGGCTCGGCATCCGCAAATTGCCGCAGATCCGCGTCGTCGACCCGTCCTCGTCCAAAGAGGCGAAGAGCCGGGAGGTGAAGTACGCCATTTTGAAGCAGCGCCTGGAGCGCATGGGGAGCGAGAAGGCGCAGACGCTGAAGCGCGACGTCCTTGTGCCGGTCGGCACGAGCATCCAGAACGCCGTCCGCCGTGCGGCGGGCAAGCTTACTGCGCTCGAACGCCGATATGCCGAACGCCAGAAGGGCGTCGAGCAGGCGCATAACCCGGAGGTGTTGCGCGAACTCGTCCGCGAGGCCGAAGTCCTCATGGACGAGGAGCGGTTCGACGCGGCGGAAAAAAAGCTCATCGAAGTCGTCAGCCACGACCCGAAGAATGTCGCCGCATACGAACACCTCGGCCGCCTGTACTTCATGAAAAAGGATTACCAGGGCGCACGCGAGACGTTCCAGTTCCTCCTCAAGCTTTCGCCGAAGGACGCGAGCGTGCTTGCGGCGCTCGGCGAGGTGGCGGAGGCGGAGGGCAAGGCGGATGACGCAATGGCGTTTTACAAGGACGCGCTCGACATCAGCCCGAACAACCCAAAGTACCTCGACTTTTATATCGACGCGGCCATCAATGCCGAGGACGTCCACGAGGCGACGACGGCCCTTGAGCGCCTGCGGGACGCGAACCAGGAAAACCAAAAGATCCCGGAATTTGAAGACCGCATCGCCGAGGTGCGGGAGAAGAAGAAAAGAGCGGCCTAACGAACGACGCGCCTCCGGGCGTGTTTTTCGTAGATATTGACGGCAAAGCGTTTGTCATGTGATGTCGGTCCAGGAGGGTGGGTCATGCGTTTATTGCGCCTTTGTTCTGCGGTGGTTCTTCTCGTGTCCCTGATGGGCGTCGCGCCCACGGAGAGTGAGAACGACTACAAGGCCGATCCGCACTGCTGGTTCGGCGCCTACGGTCCCATGGTTGCCACGGAGCGGCATCCGGACGGATCCATGAAGACCGGCCGTCGCCAGCTCGTCGGCGTCGCGACGCTGCCGCAGATGGACAGGGTGGGGACGGACAAGATTCGGGCCAAGCCGGGGCAGCAGGTGACGCTGCGCTTCACGCTTCGTTCGTACAACGACTGCGGGGACCTGCGGATCAACCGCTTCGAGTTCCAGTTCAAGCCGACGTGGGAGGAGAAGCGCCCCTGGGTGGACAAGATGGCGAAGGGCGACGATCCCGCGACCGTCATCATCGGCGCGAAGGACGGCGGCAAGACCTACGCCGTGCGGCCGGTGTCCGTCACCGGCGTGCAGGTCTTCTACACGCTCAGCGACCAGTCCACGGTCGGCGGCCGTCAGACGCAGATCGCGCCGGTCAGCGTGAAGGCGTACGAGCCGGTGGAGGTCCAGTTCGTCTGGACGGTGCCCGAAGACGCGCCGAAGGGCTCTGTCTTCTCACTGCACCTTGCCGCCATCGGCTGGGACGACGTGACGACGGGCGCCAAGATCGGTGACGACCACTCGCCGCACGACGACACCTACGTCTACGTGACCGTGGACGGCCAGGCGAGCTGAACAACAGGAGGTCTCTCATGCCGCTCGGGCTCGTCCCGGGCGGCTGACCTTTTTCATGCAGAAGCGGAGCGTCCGAGGGGACGCTCCGCGACGTTTTCAGTAGCCGGCCAGGAACAGGACGATGCCCGTCATCTCGGCCTCGGGGTAGCTCGTGTTCGGGCCCCCGAGGACGATGTCGGCCATGCTGTCGCCGGTGAGCTCGGTGTCGCCGAGCACTGACAGCCCGAGCCGCATGTTCGTCGTGTAGCCGGTGACATGGTCGCTCGCCGCGAGCGTGTGGCTGCCCTCCACCGGGCCGAGCACGAGGTACGCACGGCCGGCGTCGATCGCGTCTTCCGCGTCGTACGCCGGGGCGCCCACCACGAGGTCGTAGTTGCCGTCGCCGTTCATGTCGTGGGCGAAGGCGACGCTCGTGCCGGCCTGCGCACCGGCCTGCTCACCGCGGAGCGTGACCTCCTCTTCGGCGACCACCGACGCGCTCGATCCAGCGACGATGGTGACGAGGCCCGCCTCGAGGCCGCCGTTGTCGCTGCCCGGCGCGCCGATGATGGCGTCCGCGTAGCCGTCGCCGTCGAGGTCGTCGAGATCGACGCTGGCGCCCATGCGGTCGCCGCGTGCCGTGCCGGGGAAGTCCGCTTCCCTGGTGAGCAGCGGGCCTTCGAACAGGTACGCGGCTCCCGTGGCGTCTTCCAGTCCGTTCGCGCCCGGCGCGCCGACGATGAGGTCGGCGATGCCGTCGCCGTTGACGTCGCCGCTCGCGAGCGCGGAACCGAACGCGTCGGTCTCGCTGGTCGCGATCGCGGTGAACATGACCGACCACCCGAGCGCGTAGAGCTCGGAACCGGCATAGACGAGGATTTCCCCGCTCGACGCGCGCGGCGCGCCGACAACGAGGTCGTCGACACCGTCCCCCGTGATGTCGTCCGCGAGCAGCGCGGCGCCGAACGCATCAGCCGGACTGCCGAGCGACAGCATCGTCCCGCGCGACAGCGCGACCTCGTCCGTGAACGGGCCGGAGACGACGCTGACGAAGCCGGAGGCGTCCGGGTTGTCGGGCGTGGCCATGCCGCCGCCGACCGCGACGTCACGCACGCCGTCCTTGTTGAAGTCGCCGTGTGCGACGGCCGTGCCGATGCTGTCGCCCTCGGCGATGCCGGTGAAGTGCGTGGAGCGCGGGTGCGAGTCGGGGAGGATGGGGCCGTGGAACAGCCACACCTCGCCCATGGCGCCCGTCCCGACGTAGTCCTCGTCGCGCTGGATGCCGGGCGCGCCGACGAGCAAGTCGTCCGAGCCGTCGCCGTCCACGTCGCCCTCGCCGAGCGACATGCCGAAGAGACTCCGCAGCTCGCCGCTGATGGTGAACGCCGCCTCGAGCTCCTCGCCAGGCTCCACCTCGCCGGTGTCGTTCGGCGTACTGGTGTCGCCAGAGTCCTTGGGCGACGTATCCGTTTCGCCGCCCCCGGTGTCGTCGAGCTTCACGCTGCCGGTCCCGCAGCCCGCGCCGATCCCCCAGAACAGTCCCAACACATGCATGATTTTTCCCCCTAGGGCTGAGCCCGTATCCATCCTCACCACACCCGAAAAAGGCTGTCTAGTATACAAACGCAAACAAAAAATCCCCTGCAAATTGCAGAGGACTTTTTGGAGCCACAGTCGGGGATTGAACCCGAGACCTCATCCTTACCATGAAGTTCCCATAGGGGAATTGGTAGGAATGGTGCAGAGTATAAGGAAGAAAGTTACTTTTGGCAAGTTTCTTACCCCCTTAACGATAGACCCGTTTTTTGCCGCGAACTCAGTGAGGTTTCTGATGTTCTTTTGAATGAATATGTATGCTAGATTGTCTCTATATTATATATGAGCCAATAGAATGCCTCAACTTACTGGCAGCAAAGGCTGATGTTCTAGAATTCCTACTAATATGGGAGAAGTTATAACCACGCAAACCGTAGGCCGTGGATTCGCTAAAACTGACTGGATACTGCTCGAGCAAACACCTACAACTTGTTTGGTGTTTCAGCCGGAAGTGCACAACGGAGGTGTTCGTGGTCGTCTTGTAAGATTTAAGAAGGAGCGCGGACAGGACTGGGAGCAGATACCTGAGGAGGACTTCCGAAAACTTAAACTTAATGAAGGGGTAAAAATTGAAATTGGAACCGCTGAACTCGCTAAGCTCGTAGCTGGAGTCGCCACGAGACAAGAAATCGTTAATCAAGGGATTCCTAACGGCACTCGGCAGTATGCCGTCGTGGAAAAATCCAACGTACTTACGGTTACGGAAGAAAACAAATACCAAGTTATTAAACAGCTGCTGAGCGGAGATTACCCTAGTGACTTCTGGGGAGAGCTGGAGAAAAATGACCCCGGATTAGCTACAAAATTATCTCTTGGCCACTTGCAAGCGGCAAGGAAGAAAGTGCTGGAAGAATATAGAATCAGCCTCGAGACAAAGGGCGATGGACAGGAGTCCTACTGGCAGAAGTTCTTCGAAGCTAACAAGTGGATTTTCGGTTACGGTCTAAACTATCAGATTCTGAGGCTCGAACAATCCCAACCGCATTACGGCGGAGTCGCCATGGACGGTTCCGGCGGAGAAAAAGGCGATATCCTCTGCGTGACCGAGGGCGACATTGGTTTTACTGTACTGGTGGAAATTAAAACGCCAGCTACTCGACTATTGAAGGGTGCCGATGCTCAGAGAAATGGCGCATGGAGTCTAGCGAACGAGCTAACCGATGGTATTACTCAACTACAAGCCAATTGTTGCCAATGGGATAACAACGGCTCGCGGCTAGCCACCAACAGTGACAAGCTGGAAAGTAAAAAGGCATATACGACGTCGCCAAGTGGCATTCTCATAATCGGCAGATTGGCGAGCATCGCAGAAAGGCGGGATGCGAGAGACACTTTCCAGAGATTTAGACAAAGTGTCACGGGTATCGAAATACTCACTTTTGACGAGCTTTTAAAGCGAGCTGAGTACATCGTCGGCACAGGATAATCCGCTGCGAATTTAATAGACGTACAAGGCCGCCAATCAGCTTGGCGGCCTTCGGTTTCAGATTTTCCGCAACTAGTCCCTCCGCCTACAACTTTTATGACATCTTCATACCTAATTCCATAATCTCCTCACTCTCGATAAGGGTCTCGAAAGTGCGCCAATTTAAGTCGTGCTTTGAATCTATCACATGAAGATAGCCGGACCAGTCGGCGCTATGACATTTCGAGCATCGGCTGGTAGCGTCAGATACGTGGTCTTCATCAACTAGAACGGGTGACCAGGCGTGCCGACAGTGATTGCAAAGAATAAGGATATTCTTTAAAACTTCTCCCTCTTGTTCTTGCTGATTATTCATACTATAGGGCTAAATTAGTTGGTCAAAATTGAGTGACGCTACATCGTTGCGCATTTCATCAGCCGGGAAACATCGGACATACTTGGCGGTCATCCTGATATCTTTGTGGCCCATGAGCTGCTGAATCTTTGCGACATCGACGCTTTGAGCTAAGAGGTTGACGGCAAAGGTGTGCCGTAGCTGATGGATGTGGAACTTCACTCCCGACTCCCGATTCAGCTTAGTGACCAAGTGCTTCAAACCGTCTCTCGTAAGTCCGCTGTGTTCAGTGCTAGATGCCCACAATGCTGATGTGTTGACACCTTGCGCTCCGCGGGCGCGAAGATAGTCTTCAAAAGTTCGCATTACTTCGACATTGAGCGGAATACGCCGCATGTGTTTTGACTTCGACGTCTCGCCACGTACCGTCAGCACGCGGCGCTCCAGGTCTACATCACGCAATTCCAGGCCAAGCAGCTCACCGCGACGCAAGCCGCAATACAGCAACGCGGCGAGCATGGCGAGATTGCGGCGACGAACGAAATCGTTTTCCCAACGAATCACCAAGTTGCAAGCATGGAACAACTTGTGAACGTCCTCTTTTTTAAGAAACTTCCTATCGAGATACTCGACATTCGGCGCAACCATCTTGTCGAAGGGATTCTCCTTGATGTAGTCCCTTGCCTTTAGCCACCGGAAGAACTTCTTAAGCTTCGCGTGATACGTTGCGCTTGTACTCTCCTTGATTCCGCTAGTGAACGTATCTTTCCCAACCTTACGCGGACGTGTGCGTAAATTGGCAAAGAAGTTCGTCATGAACTTTGGCTCCTGAATGGTTGTCAGAGTGGAATTCTCTCCAACCTTCATGAGCAAGTCGAATGCTGCTCGGTAGCCCTTTAGCGTTTCTGGACGCAAACGGGCAACGTTATCGCATTCGTAAAGAAACTCCTCGAACAGTTCCTCTAACTTTTTCTCAGGCATAGGCCCCTGACCCTATAAAAACGAAAAGTCATAGAGCGCCCGTGGGTCAGGGGGATGCACTATGACAATCGTATGGTCTAGGGCGCGAGCGACGTGCTGAAGCCGACTATGCGGGTAGCACACTGGCCGAAATGCCAGTCGCCGAGAATGGGTCTCGGTCGCGTATCACGCTTTGATGATGAGCTACATTTAGCACATAAAACGGATTCCTTCAAGCTGATACTGTGGATAATCTTTATTCGGTCGTGATTTCCGGACCACTGACCAATTCCCAATTGTCGAAATCATTTGTTGTTCCACCCTTATAGCGCATGACAACCGTGTAATAGATACGCCCTTCTACTCCAAATGCGTTCTTTGCCTTGACGTAGCCGTTAATTTCGTACTCGTGATTACCCAAGTCCTTCATGCTAGCGTAAGTGCATGACTGCTTTGCCTCGTCAGGATACTTAGCATAGCCCTGAATCACCGCGCCAGCAACGTAGGAGTTGATATCGCAAATGTTTGGCTCATGGAACGCTGTATCAGTTTCAGTAGAAAGGCTCGTTGTATCCATCGTAGCCGCTGCGCCAAGCATGAGGATGAAGAATAAAGCACCGAAGAAGACTGCTGCGCCTACGCAATTAAGCCCCGTCTTTTTCTTCGCTGGCTGGGCCTTGGCCGATAGGTCGCTTTTGCAGTGTTTGCAATACACTGCCTCATTAACGATGTCCTCCGCGCAGAATGGGCATTTCTTGGTCTGCATATTAAAGAGCGGAAAGAATGACAAGCACGAAAAGAATGCCGACAGGAATGCCGACACGCAGCCTATCAATCGTTTTCAGGCTGCACTTACGCTTCAGCCACGGCATATGGAAATCCATGAGCGCGAGGCCAAAGAGTATTACAAATAGGCTGGCCAGCGGCGGCATCTCCTTGGTCGGCTGAACGAGATTGACAATACCGCCAATGATAATGAAAACGCCGAACACGTTCCCAACTTTGGCTCCAAGCGTCCTGGCGTATTCAGTCTGGGGCTTGATGACCTCTGTCTGGATTGCTTGACTTGGCGTTACTGAACTCAAAGACTTCTGGCAGTGCTTACACTTCACCGCCGCGTCTTGCACCTCTTCGGCGCAAAATGGACATTTTTTCATATTACCCTGGTTGGTTGGGTGTTTATTCGACTGTCGGCAAACACAAAGCCCGCCGCCAGCTTTTGCCCCTTTCGGGACAACGCACCCCTTTCGGGGTACGACCAACCAGGATTGCTGAACGACGGGTTCAGTATCCTGGTTGGGTTTAAGTGCCATGCCGAACGTGGAAACGCTTGGTTTAGGCTCAATTGTAGTGACAGTATAATATCCTGCGCTTATAGTCGCAAGCCGTACAAACTCATGCGTTATTTATAACGCATTTTAAGTCCCTCCGGCATTAAAAAAAACCGAACATTCCTCGAGTCTCTGTACCCGCTCAAACACTGCGGACAACTTATTTTATTAAACGGCCTCAAACTGGTATGATTGCACCACGTAATATCCCGACTTTTTCAAAGAAACATGGACAGTTTAAGAGCTATTGACCTATTCGCCGGTGTCGGGGGCGTTCGTATCGGTTTTGAAGCCGCTGGTTTTGATATTGCATATTCGAATGACATCGACCAAAAGGCGGCGGAAACCTATAGGCTCAATTTCGGCGAAATCGACGTCGCTAATCTTTTTGACGTTATCAAAGAACCAGGGATGAAACGAGTTCCCAAGCGTTTTGACATCCTGCTCGGCGGCTTCCCATGTCAGCCATTTTCCATCGCCGGCCATAAACGAGGCTTCGCCGATAAGGGGCGCGGCGATTTGCTGTTTGCTGTAATTGAAATCTTGAAAGCGAGAAAACCGAGGGCGATTTTCCTGGAGAACGTAAAGCACCTCATTAATCACGACCACGGAGAAACGTTCAAAAGGGTTAGCGAAGAGCTGCATAATGCGGGCTACACAATTGAAGCCAAGGTGCTGAACAGTATGCACTTTGGCAATGTTCCGCAGACTCGTGAACGCGTTTATATCGTCGGGTTCAGCAATCCGAAGACCATGCTTAAATTCCGGTGGCCAGAGCCGATTCCGCTCACCAAAACAATGAACGGCGTTCTCGAGAAAAAAGTCGATGAAAAGTATTACTATGGCCCCGAAGATAAGTACATCTTCCCCAAATTAAAGGCCATCGCTAAACGCAAGGACAAAGTCTATCAGTACCGCCGCGTTTATGTACGCGAAAACAAGAGCGGCGTATGCCCAACGCTGACGGCAAGCATGGGAGTCGGAGGACATAACGTACCGATTGTTCGGGATGCCAACGGCATTAGAAAGCTGACGCCAAGGGAGTGCGCTCGCCTGCAGGGATTTCCAGATTCATTTGTCTTTCCCGATAACCAAGCGGCGTGCTATCACTATAAGCAGGTGGGAAACTCAGTCACAATCCCGGTTATCGCCCGCATTGCCGAGAGCATCCGCATCGCACTGGAGTCTTAGGTTTATGGCGGATGTCTTCTCAAGGGAAAAAAGGAGCCAGATAATGGCCAGGATTCGAAGTAAGAATACCGGCATAGAGAAAGCAGCGTTTTCATATCTCCGCCGCAACGGCATCCATTTCCAGCGGCACTACAGTCGAGTACGAGGAAAACCCGACATCGCAGTCCCCTCAAAGAAGATTGCCGTTTTTATTGACGGTGATTTTTGGCATGGCTATCGCTTTACACAATGGAAGAGCAGAATTCCTGGCCAATACTGGCAGGAAAAAATCGAATCAAATATACAGCGAGATAAACGGAACCACCGATACCTCCGAAGAAACGGATGGCGTGTTCTCCGAGTCTGGGGACATGAACTAAAGGTGAGGCCGGACGCTACCCTTGAAAAAATTGCCGATTTTATCGCTAAAGACAGGTAAAATATAGCGTCTGTTATTAAAAAGTTGACCTATATGTAAATATGTTTCATATTTACATTGTTTTTGACTCCCTGACGTATGGAATATAAAAGACGCGATAATTTTAAACGGCTAGCCTCAGCAAGAACAAACGAGGTGCTTCGCCGTCTGAAAATCCTGGGAAACTGCGCAAACCGCAGCCACTATGATTATTCAGAAGAAGAGGTTGCAAAAATCTTCTCCGAAATTGAGCGAAGGGTACGCGAGGTCAAAGCCAAGTTCACGTTCCCAAACAAAGACGGTGAATTCAAACTTTAATGTATGCCTAAATTGTTCAGCAGAAAGCCAAAAAACATTTTCTGGTACTTCCCGAGCACCAGCCACGGCGAAGAACACGGTTTCGCAGATTCTCTGCTCGAGTATTTTCAGGGAGACCACGAGAAATATATCGCCCGCGAGACTATTCAAAATGCAGTAGATGCGCGCCTGGAAGCTGACAAGCCCGTCCGTGTAGCGTTCGAGCGGTTTGATGTAGGCATCGCCGAGTTTCCCGGAAGTAAAGACTTTCAAAGCCGCATCAAACGTTGCCTTGAAAACATGAAAGGCCAGCACAAGGCCATACAGTTTTTTACAAATGCGCAGGAAGTTTTGCGCGGTGAAAAGCTCTCAGTGCTTAAAATCAGCGACTATAACACCGTCGGTCTTTCCGGGGCCGACGATGATAATACCGGAAACTGGTATCGTCTTGTGCGAGCAACTGGAACCAGTTCCCCTAAAGGCGCCACCGGCGGTTCGTTCGGAATTGGTAAAGGTGCGCCAATTGCGGCGTCCGTATTGCGTACCGTCTTCTACTCAAGCGTGAACGATAGAGGGGAGGCCGTCTTCCAGGGCAAAGCCCGTCTTGTTAGCCACAAAGATGAAACGTCCGACATGCGACAAGGGGTGGGATTTTATGGAATCGAGGGGTATCGCGCGGTTCGTGATTCAAAGCAGATTCCGGACTTGTTCCGACGGAGGCAGCGCGGTACCGATATTTTCATCATGGGCTATGTATCGGATGAAAATTGGCAGTCCGACCTCATCCGTTCCGTCCTCGGAAATTTCTGGCTTGCAATTCTAAATGGAGACCTTGAAGTTTCCGTGAAGGATGGAGAGGAAATCATAATCTCGAAAGATACTCTCGCGGAGAGGCTGGAGGAATTCGATGCAGAGGACGCTAAGCGCTACTTCGAGACCGTAACTCAGCCAACGCAGCGGTTTGACGAAGAATTGCGCCATCTCGGGCATGTCACCCTGTATGTAAAAAAGCAGGACGGCTATCCCAGCAAGGTCATGATGGCCAGAAAACCCAAGATGCTCGTCCAGGAAAAAGCCTATCGCTCTCTGCGAGAGCCTTATGCCGGGGTATTTGTTTGCGAGGATGAACGAGGCAACTCTCTATTGCGCGACCTTGAACCTCCGGCACACGATAAGTGGGACAGGTATCGTGGCGCCAAAAACGGCTGGGCGGCACTCGTAGAACTGGATGAATTCATTAAAAACAAGTTGAAGAGCATGGCCGGAGACAATCTGCATGAACCGCAGGATATTCCCGGACTCGATAGATATCTTCCTGACAGCGAAAATAGAGACGAGGAACTTGCTGAAAAACCGGAATTCGCAGAACCGACCTCTAAACAGGAGGAGCAAGAAAGCGGACGAGAAGTCGGCGCGTCAAAGGAGCCAGCCGCCCGAGAAGTAGAAAGAACAGTCAGGAGGGCAACGGTCGTGAAGAATACCGCCTCAGGCGAAGCGCCTGGAAAGAAGAGCAATACAGGTGGCAATGCAAAAGGAGACAAGAGCCGCATCCCATCCGGTGCCAGCGATGAAGAAGGCAAAGATGCGAACAAGCGCATTAACACGGGCGACATCAGCTTCAGGAGCTTCGTTCAAAAAACATCGGAAGGCATCGAATACCGCTTCGTGATTTCAGGAAAAGAAGAGACCGACGGAGCAGTGCGTATCGTGGCTGTTGGCGACGATGGCAGCTATCCCGTAGACGTTAAAAGCGCCACCGATACCGACAGTAAGCAACAATACGAAATTGCGGGTTCGCTCATCAAAAACCTGCATGTTAGGCCTGGGCAATCGCTGAAACTCGCCGTCCGTCTGAACACTCCGAAGAAATACGCAGTTGGAATCGAAAGCTATGAAGGTTAATGCAAAATCTTACCCGCATCCAGTGCTCGGAAACGAGGACGACCTCGCGGGGACATTCGATGTAGACTTCCGTTACGAACTGGCAAAAGAAGAGGTTATCCTAACCCCGCATTTCAGTCTCAAAAACGAGGCTATTGAAGAACAGATTAGGAACGGCTCCGCGGCATTCATGCTCGAAGTGCAGTGCCGGAACACATTCTTCCGACGAAGCTATTCGACAAGGAAAATCATCGAGCATTTCTCGGTTCCGGCCAAACTGCTCCGAGAACAAGTTACTGTCGAATTCTTTATCTGCGCAGAGAAAAACATTCCAGGATACAAGCCGAGCGGATGCCACCCGGATTACGATGGCGCAACTTTCGACATCGAGCAGGGGGACGTACTGGCAGCCGGTGGCGCGTGTTCATTCATTGCAGAAAAGAGTTTCGACCCGTTGCGGCCGCCCATCTCCTCTTTTATGTCCATCACCGATGGCACCGCATTCGAGGGACCGATGCAGGTGGGCTATGATACCGACAAAATTACCATCTATCTCTCCAAG